>PLWX01000161.1 GCA_003151155.1 Acidobacteriaceae bacterium | reverse complement strand
TTAAAGGGGATTCTCAGCGAAGCCGGACTGCCCGCGGTGCGCCTGTACGGTCTGCGGCACACCGCGGCCACTTTGGCTCTGGCGGCCGGGGTGCCGACGAAGGTCGTGTCGGAACAACTGGGGCACGCCTCCAGCGGATTTACCCTGGACGTCTACGCCCACGTGCTACCCCATATGCAGAAAGAAGCGGCCGCTCGGGTCGAGCGCTTGCTTTATCCCGAGAGCGCCAATAGCTCGGCCACAGACTCGATGCGCTGAGGCGATTGCGAATAGGTGCGCCTCGCGTTGACAACCCCTCCTGCCGCTTCGGCGGTTTCGCAAGCGCCGGCCTGGCTTGGGATGCGTGATTGCCTTCGTCACGCGCGACGATTGGAGGTGCGGTCATCCGCCGTGACCCTTGCTGTGGACCACCCCGCCCCCGTAAATCCGCAGCGGATTCGCTCGCTCAGCGGTGCTCACGTTGCGATGGGACTGTTCGTGGATGAGGAGAGCAGGATAAAAGACGCCGAAAAGGGAAGCCTTGCCCGCAGCATTGGTCTGCCTGCACATGCGAGCGAGCTGGAAAGATCGGGCACAGCAGCCTAGCTGATGGGGTCGCGCGTGACAAAGCGAAATGGATCATGTAAACTAGTCAGACTAGTCAGGGTCCATGAGGATGACAATCTCCAAGCGAAAACCGAAGAAGCAGCCCCCCCAAGCGAAGCCGGGACGGAACCAGGCGTGGCAACTGCAAACCGCCAAAGCGCGCTTCAGCGAACTGTTTCGCCGAGCTCGCTCCGAAGGCCCGCAGTGGGTAACCCGGCAGGATCGGGAGGCGGTCGTAATTTTGTCAGCGGAGGAGTTCGAAAGACTCTCCCGACGAGTTCAGCAACCGCACAATCTGGTAGATTTCTTTGCCCAATCGCCCTTGGCGAAAGTCGAGCTTTCGTTGGATCGTAGGCCCGACTATGGGCGGAAAGTCGACCTGTGAGCGGGTTCCTGCTGGATACCAATGTGATCTCCGAACTCGTCAAGCCGAAGCCTGAAGCTAAGGTCGTCGGCTGGATTCGAGCCACCGACGAGAACCTTCTTTATCTTAGCGTTCTCACCTTGGGTGAGATCCGCAAAAGCGTTGACCGCATTCCCGATCCTACTCGGAAGGTAGAACTGGAGGCGTGGCTGAGCGGTGAACTTGTCCTGAGGTTCACGGAACGCATCCTTGGGGTGGACCAGTCGGTCGCCGATCGCTGGGGGCAGATCACTGCGCTCGCTAAGAACCCACTGCCGGTGATCGATGGGCTGCTGGCGGCCACTGCTATCGAACACAACCTTACCTTCGTGACTCGTAACACGAAAGACGTGGCGGCCACGGGTGTCCCGGTATTCAATCCGTGGAAGCCGTGAACCTGTGACGTTCCGTTGCGGTTGTTCGGTCTCATCGAGAGGTGAGGGCATAGCCGGCTGGTGAGCGCGGGCTGGTTCTTGCAGTCTTTCAACGCTCCACTAGTTGCCAATCGTCGGATTCAGGCTCAGCCGGTTACGTCAGCACCGTAGCGCTGAATGCGCCTAAGTCGCGCTCCCTAGTGACACTGCAACGAGAGCACCGTGCAAACATCGCTATGCAGAGGTGTCCCCGCCTACTCCGTGGAGAAGGGAATTCTGTCGATCACCAGGTCCGGCTTGAGCGGCGATAGGAAGAGTGCGGCAGGATCGCATCAGCCTGGACCGTGCGCTCCGAGACGCTGCAACCATAGCGCAGTGAAAGTGATGCAGAGCTTAGTGGCCGCTAGTTCTTGCTGGCGCCAGCGGCGGCAGGAGTGGTGGCGCGGGTCAGGTAGGGGAAGATCGGCGTGATCTGAAACGGCATCTTGTCGCGCGCCGAAAGCAGCGGCACGGCTTTGGCCTTCGAGATCTCGATCCGATCGGTCCATGGATCCATCTTGATGCGTCCGCCCAGCGGAAGCGCAGCGATCTGCTTGATGTCGGCATTCTCCAGCTTCGGCGCACTGCTCTGCAGGGTGGACATGCGCAACGTTCCGGGCGCTGCACCCTGTGCGATTTCGCCCTTTTTGGACTTGCTGGCGCCTGCCACGATGGATGTGCCCATGTTCGCCGTCAACAGATTCGGCAACTGGGGAGCGGTCTGTTGCAATGCGGCCAGGAACAATCCAGGGCTCGCCAGCTTGTCTTTGTACGGCGAGTTCTGGAGCAGTTCCGCCGCCTTCGTATCCGCATCCGCTTCCTCCTTCGGCGTGTGCTTGATGTTGATGCGCTGGAACGCCTGGTTGTCAGGGAAGAGCATGCGATCGCTGAACGCGTACTTGGTGTCGAACTTGTGGCCCAGCAGGATATGTCCCATCTCGTGTGCTAGGAGACGCTGATGGCTGGCCGTTTCGGGAGATACCCTCAAGACAAATCCTAGGCCCATTTGCGCCTCTTGTCAGTGATCAGCGCTGGCTTCGACGGCTCCTTGAGGGGAGCCACGCGCCGATGCGATCCCCTCTGAGGTGTGGGCTCTGGCGATGTCGCACGAACGGAGGTTCAGAGGGAAGAATCGGCTGCGTCGGGGATTAGGGAATGGTGTCGGGCGGCGACCGACTCGTAGTAGCGCCGCTACCTGCTCGAGGATGCGCTTGCCGACATGGACTGTTTTGCCGAAGTAGAATCGATTTCAAGGTGCGCGCTGTCAGAATGCAAACCCTGCTTGGTCTGCGGTTCCGTGCGAACTCCACCAAACTGAAGCTCCATCCAGGTCACCAATAAAACCCCGATCCCAGTGATCAGAGAGATGATCTGCGTGCGGTTCACGCCAGAGTAATAATGCCCCGCGGTATAGCAGAGAGCACAGGCCGCCGCTACTATGAGCCCCTTCGGCAAGCGTTTCATGGGATGTCCTTTATAGGTGGGAAATTTAGTCGGACTTTCTGCGGGGGGAACTCACAATAGCCGAGTTGATGATTCAGGGCAAGCACTTTTTTTAGAAAAGCGCAAGTAACCAAGGGCATACTTCTAAAAGATAGGCGCTTCAACCTATCGGACAAGGGGCGTGGATGGTTTGTAAAGGCGTTGCATGAGGCCAGCTTGCGGTTGGCAAGCGAAGCTCAACCCCCCTGTCTCGGCCCTCTGCCGTCCGGACGGGGTGACTGATCGACCCTCAGGCGGACGATGTTATAAACCTGCCCGCGGCGCGCCGGCTCCCGGCCGCCGATGTGCGAAGGGTGTGCCGGCCCCCTGGCGTCGAGGCCGTGCCGAGATGCGGCGGTCTTAAGGATCAAAAGACCTTGTTCTGGCTCCACTCATCCCTCCAGGCTCCCATCCAGAGTCGGCGACGCGTTTGTTTGCTAATCAAAATGTTTTGATTCTTATGAATCTTCAGGTTGGGACGTCGCATCTGAACGGGCAGTTTTCAGAAACTCTCAGAACGGAGCAGATGACGCGTTTTCAAAGGCTGATTGGCTGATACTCTCGGCGGCTTTCTTTTCCTTCTTGTTTTCGGTTGCCCTTTGGTTTGGGATTGGCATGGGTGCCAGCAAGGAAGCCGGTGTCTTCGTGGGGATTTGGGTTCCATCGATCCTTTCGGCGGGAAGCTACTTCCGCCAGGCAGCGCGGACGAAAGGAAGGCGCCACGGTGCCAGTGAAAGTTTCGGGAACCTACGAAAAACCAGAGTTTGGTCTCGATGCCACATCGGAAAAATGAATCAACCGCATACCGCCGGATTCCCGGCTCGTAGCGACGACAAAACCAAGCACTAAAGAGCCATGGATGGCTGGCGCGGCCAGCACATTTGGGCTACCCTAGGTTGGGTTGAGGCGCATCTTCTGATGGGAACCGTGGAGACTTTGGCATTCGGAATATTGGTTCTGGTCGTTGTTGCCTATATTGCCGCTACGGGATGGATAAACGACCGAAGGAATCGTCATTGAAAACCCCGCCCAGATCGGGGGCTGTTATCGACGGTAATTTGCAAAGGATGTTACGCGGCCGCCTTCTTCCGCTGCGCCCATCTCTTCTTCATGGCTAGCCCGATTCGGCGACGCGCTTCCGCGCTCATCACGCGCCCTGGCTTCCGCCCTCGCCGCTTCTGCGCTGTTCCGGAAGTTCGTTTAGAGCATTGATGGCTTGCTGGAGTTTGTCTCGTTCCGCGCTCAATTCAGAGATGATGGCTGTGATGTCCATGGCGGATTGTATCTCTCTACGATCAAAAACTACTAAGCTCGGAAGTGGTAGCTCGTGCTTAATGCGGTGAATGCGCTCATCATCTTTCGGAAACAACAATCTCACGACGCGGCGATGGAACAGGCGGAGCGGGGTTGAGGATGTAGAACAGAGGCGGGACGTACCTGAAGAGCGCTTGCAGCTTCTTCGTTATTCCGCCGCGACCATAGCGCATTACGCTCTAAAAGTTGATTTCTGTGGCCATGCCGCGAGCGCGGATAAACACCCTATTACGGCGGTGATCTGTCGCTTTTTCTCAAATCCTCGCAGCATTGCTCTGAGCCCGGCACTCCTGGGAGGGAATGCCGGAGGAGAATACCCCGAGTGCTGTCAGGGCCTCGGGGTGTTTCATTTGGTGCTGACAGCAAGATCCTGAGATCCTTGATTCAGGAGAGCGGACGGACCTGAGCCCTCGCGAAAACGAGCGAAAGGCAAAACGGAAGCGTTAGGATCGAGTACCGATCGCTGAATTTTCGCAGGCACGCTCATTTAACGCGGTGGATACCGTCGCTGTCTTTCAGATAGATAAGTTCGACAGCGCGGCGATACGGGCACTGAGCGGTGTGCTCGTGAACCGCGATGTGTAGATCACTCTCAGGCCGCGGGACTGCGCAGAGGCCGCAGATGAGTGAGCCGTCGGAGTCTGCCTCCGCTAGTTCTTGAACATTGTCGTTCTCGATGCTCACGCGCGACAGTATCGTTGCGTTCCGGTAAATCCACAACCCGGAGTGCTAGGCTTTGTCCGTGCGCACCGTGATCCCGCATAATGAGCGGTGGAATGCTCGACATTACGGCGCACCCACCCATCTACAATCCTACAACGGAAAATCTCGAAGCCGGATTATCGTCTAAGGAGATTTGGCGATGAGGAACTCTGTTCTCGCCTTCGCACTGGTCGGGCTGTCATGGAGTAGCGAGCAGCTACTGCGGGCACAGACAGCCCCAATCGCGGTTGTAGCGGATCCCCCGGTCGATACGAAGTTCCCACCCACTCTCGCGGGAATCACAGTTCCGAGCCACGGCGTGGACATGGATGCAATCTTTTACTTGGCAACTGGGGCAGGGCCGCATGGAACCGTACTGTTGCTGCACGGATTGCCGGGTTATGAAAGCAACGTCGATCTTGCTCAATCCATCCGGCGTGCGGGCTGGAATGTGCTGCTCTTTTATTATCGTGGCACTTGGGGCACGGCGGGCACTTTCACGCAGTCTGGTGCGATTGAAGACACGGCGGAGGCGGTGCGCTTTTTGCGCGATCCAGCCAACGCAGAGAAATATCGCTCGAATCCGAAACGGCTGGTGATCGTCGGCCATAGCCTGGGTGGATCCCTGGCGGGATATGAGGCGACCCACGATTCGGACATTATGGCGGTTGCAATCATCTCGGCGGTGAACTTGGGTAAGGTCAACGCTGCTGCCGAGGAGAGGGAAGTCCGGCTGAAGCGGTGGGCATCGCAGTTGCACCCGGTACGAGGAGCGAGTGCCGCTGAACTTTTTGCCGAGGCTGAACGACATGCAAAGGATTGGGACTATGTGACGTGGGCCGATGCTCTGAGAGGGCATTCAGTATTGCTCGTCGAAGCCGATGATCAGAACCATGCCGATATGGAAGCACTAACCGGGGCTCTGCAGCAGAAGAATGCGGTTGCGCTGAAGCACGTCGCAGTGAAGACGGACCATAGCTTCTCCGATCACCGCATCGCCTTACAGACAATCGTGATCGAGTGGCTGCAGGAATTAAAGTGATAAGGCGCTTGGTTTTGTGCAGCTCTCCTCTATCTGATAACTGTTGATAAGGTATGTTCCGCCGCCTGACTGCAAGGGGAGATTGTTTGGGCGAAGGTACAGTCTGCGTAAATGTATCCGGCCTTTAGTTGGAGAGATGGTCTCCGGGCCACAATGATGATGCACGCGTGCTGGCCCTGCTAAATCGCTCGGTTACGAAGAACCATTTACCGACCCAGGTTTTCCGGCACGCCGTTTGACTGTTCTTTCGTCCTGGTTCTCTCCTCAGCATTCTTGGTGATTCAGCTTGCCGTAGCTTCAGGCCTGCGCGCGCACACTTGGAAGTGCTCTTAAAGCTTTACCCCGGCAGCACGGCCTATGCGATCCTGGCGAGCTTGTTGGCAATGGCGACGATCACCTTGTTGCGCGGCGCTCTGGCCTCGAGTTGATGCGCCCACTGCCCGAAGCCGCCGGTGTCGTACTCCACGCGCAGCAGCATGGCGCGGGCTCCGCGGATGAACATGCGTCGCAAGTAGATGTTGCCGCGCTTGCTGATGCCGGGCTGGTGCCTCGTCAGCACTCGACGGGCGGGAAGGCGAAGCCGCCCTTGCGAAAAGCTGCTCCGTTGCCGATCGCTGCGACGGTCGCGGTAGAAACCAGCGGCCCCACTCCCGGGATCTGTCGTAAGTGATGCAGCGCTCTGTGGTCGGCTACTTGTTGCTGGGGCCCGCGACAGAAGCAGGGTTGGCGCGCGTCAAGTAAGGGAAGATCGGCGTGATTTCGAACGGCATTTTGTCGTGCGCCGAAAGCGGCGAGACGGACTTAGCCTTCGAGATCTCGATGCGATCCGTCCACGGATCCATCTTGATGCGACCACCGAGCGGAAGTGCTGCGATCTGCTTGATGTCGGAATTTTCCAGTTTCGGAGCATTGGACTGCAAGTTCGACATCCGCAGCGTGGTTGTCCCGGGTTCGTGCTTCGACTCCTTAGACTGGTGCACAATCGAAGAGCCCATGTTCGCCGTCAACAGGTTAGGCAAATGGGGGGCGGTCTGTTGCAGCGCGGCCAGGAAGAGTCCAGGGCTCGCCAGCTTGTCTTTATAAGGCGAGTTCTGCAGCAATTCCGCTGCCTTGGCATCGGCATCGGCTTCTTCTTTCGGCGTGTGTTTGATGTCAATGCGCTGGAACACCTGGTTGTCCGGGAAGAACATACGGTCGCTGAACGCGTACTTGGTGTCGAACTTATGACCGAGCAGGATGTGCCCCATCTCGTGCGCCAGGACGGCGGCGAGCGAAGCTTCATCCGGCAAGGTGTCGAGGAATCCGCGGCTGAGCACGATCGTGTGCCCCAGGGTGTAGGACTCGAGCGGCGCCGTCAACATCACGCGGCAGCGGATCTCAGGCTGCACTTCGAGGTTGTTGGTCACTTCGATGTTGTTGACCACCGTCTCCAGAACCTTGTCCACTTCGCCCGGAGGCGCGACCAATCCCAGCTTCTGCATGCGCTCAAGAATGTTGTTTTCAGCTTC
>PLWX01000217.1:4437-19770 GCA_003151155.1 Acidobacteriaceae bacterium | reverse complement strand
ATCAGGCGTGGTTTGCGCCATCGCCACAGCGGTCACGCCACAGAGCACGATTACCAGACTGGACTTTCTATTCACGATTCCTCCTCGTAATCTTCGGCCCAGCGTTGGTCGAAATGCGATTTCCTTTGCTTCGAGGCGAATCGGAATCTTCCAGCCGGGGGCCGCTTTGTCTTAAGAAATCAGATGCAGCGTCATTCCGTGGTGTGCTCCGGAGGTGCTAACGTAGGCACAGGCATGTCAACCGCCGGCAGCTGCTCTGCATCCAACTGAGAGCGTCTGCCCGTTGACGACTTCGGGCCTTGGGATTGATACCGAACCGAATGACACAGGAAAAAGTCCTGATCGTAGAAGACGAAGAGAACGAACGCTCCGGCCTGGCCGAGCTCGTTGCCTCTTGGGGATACCGCACGGAAACCGCGCAAGATGGCGTAGAAGGCCTGGAAAAGGTCGCCAGTTGGTCGCCGGCGATCGTGATTACCGATTTGAAAATGCCGCGCATGGACGGTCTCGGACTGCTCCAGGAGATCGCCAAACAGCCGCAGGAAATCGCGGTAGTTCTTCTCACCGCGCAAGGCAGTGTCGAAGTAGCAGTCTCCGCGATGAAAAACGGGGCCTACGACTTCATCGAAAAGCCCGTCAACCCGGCCCGCTTGCGCAACGTGCTCATGAACGCCGCGCGGCAGCAAGGCACCGAGCGCGAACTGGAAGTAACACGCCGCAAGTTGCGCGATGCCGGAGTACTTGGATCGCTGGTCGGGACTTCCAAGAAGATGCAGGAGATCTTCCGGCTGATCGAAATGGTCGCGCCGAGCACGGCGTCCGTTCTCATTACCGGCGAGAGCGGGACCGGAAAAGAAATGGTAGCCCGGACGATTCACGAACTCAGTCCGCGCAAGACCAAGCCGTTCGTCGCGATCAACTGCGCCGCGATCCCCGAGAGCTTGATCGAAAGCGAAATCTTCGGACACGAAAAAGGCGCCTTCACGGGAGCGCTCGAACGTCGTACCGGCTGCTTCGAACTTGCCGAAGGTGGCACGCTGTTGCTCGACGAAATCGGCGAAATGCCTGTCGCGACGCAGGCGAAACTGCTGCGTGTACTTGAAGATCGCAAACTACGTCGTCTCGGGAGCAAAGCTGAAACCACGATCGATGTGCGAGTTCTAGCAGCAACCAACAAAGTTCCCGAAGAAGCCGTAGCCAGCGGCCAATTGCGCAACGATCTCTATTACCGTCTCAACGTATTCAATATCCACATGCCGCCGTTGCGTGATCACAAAGACGATCTCACCGACCTGGTCCCGTACTTGTTGAACGACATGAATACCAAGCACGGACGCACCGTCTCCGGTATCAACGACGACGTAGCCAAGGCTTTTCAGAATCACGCGTGGCCCGGCAATGTTCGCGAGTTGCGCAACACGCTGGAGCGCGCTGTGATTGTTTGCGAAACGCGCATAGTGGAACCGAAACACTTGCCACCTGGGTTCGGCGCCGTGATCCCGCGCGCCCCTGTACAGGAGGCCAACGCCATTCGTCTCGGTGTTGGCACTACGGTGGAACAAGCGGAACGCCTGCTGATCCTCAAAACGCTGGAATCGACGAACAACAACAAGACGCGCGCTGCCGAGATTCTCGGCATCAGCCTGAAGACGCTTCATAACAAGCTGAAAGAGTATGGCCAGGGCAGCAGCGGGAGTTCGGCAGCCGAAGCCGCGAATTCCTGACGCAGGCTGGTATCATGTCGCTGGCTTTACCTGGTTCCAGCGACATCCTTCACTTCTGTGATAACTGTGCCTGATGCGTCGCATACGCCTGAAGACCAAACTCGTCATCGCTATCAGCGCCATGGTCTTCGGCCTCGTCGCCACGCTCTCTTATCTCTACGTTTCGCAGTTCGTCCGCCAGCGCATCCGCGAAGCCTATTCCAGCGGNNAGCCTGCAGACCGATCCTGGCGTCAACACGCTGCTACAGTCGATCGTCGGGTATTCGCTGATCATTTACGACGTGGGTCTGTACGATCATGACGACCACGTCCTCGTTCATACGGACGTTTCCCTGCTCGACAAAGCCGTTCACCCGCGCGAAGACTTCGCCCGCGTGCGAGACGGAAACTTTTTCCGACAGATCGAAGTTGTCTACGGAAAACCCGAGGTGTATGACATTCACCTGCCGATCCAACGTGACGGCAAGCCTTTTGGCGACATCCGCATCGGAATCTCGACGGTCTTCCTCAAGAGCGAACTGCGTCCGCAACTGAATCGCGCATTGACGTTTTCCATCCTCGCAGTGCTTGTCTCCTTCCTGCTGGCTGCCGGGCTATCCAATGTTGCATTGCGACCACTGGAGGCGATTGGGCGCCGCCTCGACCAGATGACGACAGATGCGGGGGATGTGGCCTCCTCGACCGAATCGCAAGCTGACGACTATGGAGCGATGACCAAGATCGATCGACTCGGCCGCGAAATCCGCGACGTGAAGGAAGTATTCAGCGCTCTAAAAGAAAACCTCGACCAGATCATGGGCACCTTGCAGGACGGCCTCATGCTCTTCACTCGCGATTGGCGAATCGTCCTGGTGAGCGCTTCAGCGGAACGCTTTGTCGGCATCCCGCGCGGAGAAATGCTGGGCAAGCACGTCGAAGAAGTCTTTACCGACAAAAGTCTCATCGGCCGGATCGTGCTCGATGCCTATGCCATTCATCAACCGGTGCCGCAACGAGAGATCGAAGTCGAAAAAGGCCGTCGCATCCAGTTTGCCTTGGATTTCATTGCAGAACGTGGCGAACGCATCGGAGCACTGATCACGTTCCGTGATGCGGAATCGGTGCGTCGCATCGAAAACGAGCTCGAGCTTTCACGGCGCCTTGCTGCGATCGGGCGCCTCACTTCCGGGGTTGCGCACGAGGTAAAGAACCCGATCAACGCGATCGTCGTACATCTTGAAATTCTGAAAAATAAGTTGCAGGAAGTTGCTCCCGACGCACAGCGGCACATGGACATCATTGGCAACGAAATTCGGCGCCTCGATCGCGTGGTGCAAACCCTGGTCGATTTCACCCGGCCCGTCGATCTCAAGCTCGGCCCAACCGATCTGCGCAAGCTTACCGAAGACGTCGCGCTTCTTGCCGGCCCCGAAGCGCTGAGTCATAACGTGAAGCTTGAGTTCACGGCGCTGGCGCCGTCGCTACCGGTTTACGTCGATGCTGATCTTTTCAAGCAGGCGATCCTCAATATCGTGCTCAACGGCGTGCAAGCAATGGCGGATGGCGGTACGTTGAAAATGATCGCGCGGAAAACCGAGAGCGCAGCGATTATTGAAATCAGTGATCAAGGGCACGGCATTCCGAAAGAGATCCAGGACAAAATCTTTAACCTTTACTTCACGACGAAAAAAGCCGGCAGCGGCATCGGACTGGCAATGACCTACCGGGTGTTGCAATTGCATAACGGCGCACTCGAATTTGAAACCGAGCAAGGCAAAGGCACGACCTTCCGGTTGCAGGTTCCGTTGGAGCAGCCGGGCGATGTGATCCCGGAAAGTCCAGCAGCAAAATCACGTATCCCTGCGAACTTGAGTTGACATACAGCAGCATGAAAGCGAAAGTTAGTAAGACGGAATCATGACATCGGCAAAAATCCATCTGGCGGCAGCTACCCTTGCGCTCATGCTCTTCGGGAATGGCTGTGATGTCTTTCACAAAAGAAAGCCGACGCCCCCGCCATCGATTCCGCCTACCATCGATCGCCGAAAGATCGATTTGCCACAGCCACAACCGGTGCCGCCACCGGTCCAGCAACCGGCGCCGACGATCCAACAGACACCGCCGGCGGAAAAGCCCAAGCCGAAACACACTCGCACGCCGAAGAAGGTCGTAGTTCCTGCGGAACCGAGCGAAACCACCACTACGCCGGAACCGGCGAAGCCCCCGCCCGACGCAAGCATCAATGCACCGATGACCAATGTCCAGGCAGAGCGCGAAAAGCAGCAGACGTCGAGCTTGTTGGGCTCTGCCGAGAGCAATTTATCGAATATTCACCGTTCGCTCACCAGCGATGAGCAGCAGATGGTTTCGCAAATCCGCAACTACATCGCGCAATCGCGCAAGGCAATGACCGACGGCGACCTCGAACGCGCGTACAACCTCGCGAACAAAGCCAACCTGCTGTCGAGTGAGTTGGTAAAAGAATAAGAACCCGGGATTGTGGGGCGCTACTTACGCCCTTCCCTCTTCTGCGCCACCACCAGGCCGCGGGGCGTTGGCAACAACACAACAGAGATCAAGCCTTCACGTTCGAGCTTCAATGCCGCATCGCGCACTTGCCGTAAGTGCGAGCTGGCATCGTGCATCAGGATCAGTCCGTAGGGATTCACCTGAGGCAGATAGCGCCGGACTTCCTGTTCACGGATCGGCATATCGCTATCGCTAAACAGCAGATCGATCTGTCCATCGACTTTCATATCGAGGCTGGATTCGTTGCGCAGGTCGATCCAATCTTTCACCGAACTCTGATTCACTTTGTCTTGAGCCTTGGCGAAGACGACCGGATCATATTCACAACTGACGATCTTTCCGAAGCCGTTTTCTTTCAGGCCCTGTGCCAGCCATAGGGTGCTCGCGCCCATAAAGCTTCCGGTTTCGACGATCAGTTCCGGCTTGGCGGTGGTGACCAGGGTCTTAAGGAACTCGAGGACTTCAAACTCGGCGGTCATCGAGTCGTACATGCTCCAGCGGTCGGGGTGGGGGCACTCGGGGGTGGGCCGGTGGTACTCGGGCTGGAGCTTTTCGCCGCGCTCCATCACCTGCCGCATGATGCGGTGCTCTTGTTTTTCTTTCTTCCCGAACAGACGGCGCAATCCCACAAGACCTCCAGGTCAAAAAGCAGTATAGCGAATGAGGAACAGGTCTCGACAGAGAACCCACTGCTTCCATTCAGCATCTATTCGTAACCGTTCACTTCCGTCCCGTCGCCGCATCCGGGCAAACCTTTTAGACTATCTACACACCCGAATGCGCCAAATCCTCCAACAACGCGGTATGCGGTTCGTATTTTTCGCGAACCTGGTTTCGATGATGGGCAGCGGTATGAATGGCGCCGCGCTCAACTGGTCGATCCTGCAGCAGACGCATTCCGAGATGTCGCTGAGCCTGCTGGTGGTGCTGCAGACGATCCCAGCGATGTTGCTGATGCCGTTCTCGGGCGTGATCATCGACCGCGAAGACCGAAGACACCTGGTGATGTGGCTCGACGCGGCCCGTGGACTGCTGGTGCTGACGGTTGCGCTGCTCGTCGTCTTCCATCACTCCCACATGTGGGAGCTCTACTTCATGAACATCGTGATCTCGATCGGCTTCTGGCTTTTCTGGCCGACGATCAACGCGTTGATCCAAGAGCTCTCGCACGAAGACCACCTGGCCAGCGCGAACTCGCTGCTGATGGCGGGTGTGCAGGGTGGATGGTTGCTGGCCGGGGCTTTCGTCGGGTTCGTTTATAACCGCATTGGACTGGGCGGGGTGCTGTTGATCGACTTCGCGACGTATGTCGTGTCGTTCCTCTGCTACTTCGGAGTGCGCGAAGGGCGGCACGTGGTGAAACCGGTGGAGAACTTTGCGATGCCGGAACATCTCGCGGACAATCCCGTGCAGCGTTACTTCCACGAGATGCGCGAGAGCTTCAGCTTCATCCGGCGCAGCCGCGCGGTGATGCTGATGGGGATTGCGTGGTCGCTATTCATCGCCGCCATGCTCACCCAAGCCGTCACGACGTCGCCCATCAGCGACCGCATCTTGCATGCGGGCGCGGTCGGATACGGCTGGCTCAACTTCGGATGGGCAATGGGGGCGTTCATCAGCGTGGCCTACGCGGCCCGCACAACCACCCGCCTAGGCGCACGGCATGCTGTCGCGCTGTCGATGAGCATCCTTGCTGTTTGTTCGTTCTTCATGGGCACCTCGCACCTGCTGTGGCTTTCGGTGACGCTGTTCTTCTTCATGGGCTCTGGGCGCGGGTGGGGCGGCATTGCCATCACCACCGACATGATGCAGCGGGTGCCTAAGCACTTCATGGGGCGGGTACAGAACACTTTCTACTTCCTCGGTACGGGACTGCAGATGTTCACGGCTGTGCTGGTCGGCTACGTGGCACACCACATCGGGCTGGCGCGAGGCATCGCAATCATTGGATCGCTGTACGCGGTGGCGGCGATTGCCGCGATGATCCCGACGCATGAGAGGGTGAGCGAACTCGCCGAAGCTGAGCCTGTATCGGTGGAGTGAGAACTCCATCCCTGCGTGAAGGTCTGATATCCTTTCCCTTTGCGTCCTGTGCGACGCGACTCACTGTGGGGAGCCGCAAATTTGTCGAACTCATTGGAAGGTCAGACCGCCGTTGTTTTCGGCGTAGCCAATAAGCGCAGTATCGCGTGGGCGATCGCCCAAAAGCTCCAGGAAGCGGGCGCCAAGCTCGCCATTACCTATCAAAACGAGCGATTGCGGCAGGAGGCGGAGGAGATGATCCACGCGCTTCCGAATGCCGATGGCTTCCAGTGCGACGTGTCGAACGACGCGGAGATCGAACAACTGTTCGCCAAGCTGAAAGAGCGCTACGGCAAGCTTGACCACATCATCCACAGCGTCGCCTACGCTCCCGCTGAAGATCTAAAAGGCCGTTTCACGAACACGAGCCGCGAAGGTTTCCGCATTGCGCACGACGTCAGCTGCTATTCGCTGATCGCGATCGCGCGGGCGGCGGAGCCGCTGATGACCGAGGGCGGCAGCATGGTGACGCTCACTTATTACGGATCGACGCGGGTGGTGCCTTACTACAACATCATGGGCGTCGCCAAGGCGGCGCTGGAATGCACGGTGCGCTATCTTGCGTACGATCTCGGCCCACGGAACATTCGGGTGAACGCCATCTCAGCGGGGCCGATCAAGACGCTCGCGGCTCGCGGTATTGGGAGCTTCGGAGAGATCTTGAAAGAAGGCAGCGAGAAGGCTCCGTTAAAGCGCAATATCGATGCCATCGAAGTAGCCGATACGGCCGCGTTTCTATGCAGCAATGGCGCTCGCGGGATCACCGGCGAGACGATTTTCGTGGATGCCGGCATCAACATCATGGCGTTCTAGCAAGGGTATTCATTTTCGTCGTGCGCTTGATTTATCACATGCGCTGGTGACGGGTACCCCTCCCCCCTCCCTCCCCTCAATCTATTGTTTTCATGGGGTTTCGAGGGGCGATCTTCCTAAAATATTCTATTCAGGGGAGTTAGATACCAAAATATTCAAAAATAAAGAGTTACGGGGCGGAGAACAGCAGGTTGCCACGTCGCTACGCTCCTCGCAATGACAACAAGAGAGAGCGACGAGGGGGCGCGCCTTGACGCCTGCTGGTGACGCCAGGGTTTTGTCTCTCTATTCTTAGAATAGCAAGCCCGATGGGGTAAACCGGACACTTTCCTGGCATTTCTATCTGCTTTGTTTCAAGAGAGTTCGCACGAAATCGCGGCTTTTTGTGACTTGACAAGGTGGGCTAGAGAAATTCGTGGAAGCGGAATCTGCAGCGGAGGCACTGGTAGCAACCACCCGCGAGCCAGGAAAAAACGCGTTCCATCCGACTCCTGGGCGGGACGCGAACTGCGGTGAAGCGGGAACATCCGTAACAGCGATGCATGAGAAGGATCGTAGGACGACAGCAGCGGCGGGCGAATCCCAATAAAGGAAGCGAGCTGTCCTACAAAGGTGGCTATTTGTGCGTGACTTTGATCTTGCGATCCTGATCGCTGACGCGGCTGATGACGATCTGGCCGTCGGCAGCGGAAACGAGTTGCGCGAATTTCTCGCCCCATTCCACGAGGAGCAGGTTGCGATCCTCGGTGAGGAGTTCATCGACGCCGAGGGTATCGAGTTCGCGACGCTTTTCCACGCGATAGAGATCGATGTGGAAGACATTGGTTTCGGGGCCACGGTACTCGTGAATGAGGGTGAAGGTGGGGCTGGTGACGTCCTGCTGTTCGGCAGCTTTGAGGCCCTCGGCAATTCCCTTCACCAGGGTGGTCTTACCGGTGCCGAGATCACCTTGCAGCAAGATGAGCCGGAAGGGAGCAAGTTCGGCCGCAAGGGTGCGCCCGAGTGCTATGGTCTCTTCGGCCGAGTGCGTCTGGTATTCGCGGGTCGTCATCTGGTCTATCTAATTTAGGGTAACCCAAGGCTTCTGCAAACTCTTTTTCGCTTTCCGGAAGGCCTCGGGCAGGAGATCGATGAGGTCTGTGGCCATGAGCGAGATCTCGCCTACATGTTCGCTGGCCAGATCGCCGGCCATTCCGTGCAGATAGACGGCGGCGATGGCACAGAGCATGGGATCCTTCGGATGCTGTGCGAGCAAACCAGCAATGATGCCGGTGAGGACGTCGCCGGTGCCTCCGGTGGCCATGCCGGGGTTGCCAGTGCAATTCACCCAGGTCTCGCCGGCAGGAGCGGCGATTACCGTCTTGTGACCCTTGAGGACGACGACAGTGTTATGAGACTTCGCGAAATTGCGGGCGATGGTGACGCGATCGGCCTGCACGGTCTTGATGTCAGTGCCGCAGAGGCGGGCCATTTCGCCGGGATGAGGCGTGATGATGGTGGGCGCCTTGGCGCGCTTGAGGACGTCGGTGTGCTCGGCGAGAGCGTTGAGGCCGTCGGCATCGATGACGGCAGGGATCGTGGTACGACGTAACACTTCGCGGACAAACTCCACGGTCTCGGGATTCTGCGTGAGCCCGGGACCGATGGCGAGGACGGTCATCTTTTTTGTGAGTTCGTCCCAATGATCGAGGGCGGCGCGAGCGACGGTTCCCGAAGCCGTCTCTTTCATCGGCTCGGTCATTAGTTCGGGCGCGAAGGAGGCGACGCTATTCAGCACCGAGCGCGGCGTCGCCACGGAAACGAGTCCGGCGCCGGAACGGAGACAGGCCATGCCCGCCATGGCGGAAGCGCCGGCTTTGCCGGTGGAGCCGGCGAGGATCAGCGCATGGCCGTACATGCCCTTGTTGCTGTCGAGTGGGCGATCTGCGAGGACTTTTTTGAAATCGGGGATGGTGACGACTTGCAGTCCAGTCTTGACCTGCATTGCTTCCGGAGGCGATCCGATCGCTGCGACAGCCGTGGTCTTGCGAATTAAGTCGCCGTACACGTGCACGGCTTTGGGCGCGGTAAAGGTGACCGCCGAATGCGCGCGAACGATGGATTCTCCAGTTTGCGGCACGCTGCTATCGGAGTCGGAGCCGGAAGGAACGTCGACGGAAACGATGGGAAGGCCGGTTTCGTTCATGGCGACGATGGCGCTGCTGTAGAGAAACGAGACCGGCGGCTTGAATCCGGTGCCGAGGATGGCGTCAACGAAAAGATCGGCATGCGAAATGCTGCGTTGGAATTCTTCGCGCACCTGTTGCTCGTTATGGGCCTGGATAACGGGCACGGGGAGGCGGGTAAACATGGCAGCGGCATCGCCCTGGAGGTCGGTGGGAGCTGCCAGGAGCAGCACCTCGACGACTTTCCCCGCGAGATGCAGATGGCGAGCGACGACGAATCCGTCGCCACCGTTATTGCCTTTGCCGCAGATAATGGCGATTCGTGAAGCCTGGGGATAACGTTCGCGAACGAAGACGGCGACGGCTGCGCCGGCATTTTCCATCAAGGTGTGCGAGGGCACGCCATAACGCAGGCTGGTCATGGCATCGATCTCGCGCATCTCGCGGGCAGTAACGATCTTCATCGGGCCTCGGTGGTGGCGGCTTGCTCGAGCAAGCGGAGCTTGGCGGATTCGCCCATGGCGATCAAAAAGTCTCCCGCCTGAATTTTATCGTCGGACGAGGGATTGAAGTGCATGCCATCTTTGCGCTTGATGGCGAGCACGATGACGCCGGTGTCCTGGCGAATGCCGGAGGTTGCGATGGTCTTTCCGGCGAATTCCGATTTGTCGGAGACCAAGACCTCGTCGATCTCCAGATTGATACCGAGATCGACGGTGGCGGAATCAAGAAAGCTCAAGACATGTGGAGTCAGAAAAGTTTGAGCGATCCGCGAGCCGGCAAAGAGGTAGGGAGAAATCACGGTATCGGCTCCGGCTTTGCGCAGATGTTTTTCCGCCGACTCTTCACTGGCACGGGCGATGATCTTCAAACCGGAATTGAGGGCGCGGGCGGTGAGAACGATGTAGATGTTCGTGGCGTCGGCGGTGGTGGCCGCGACCAGGCCGCGAGCCTGGGCGATGCGGGCTTCTTCGAGGGTACGTTCCTGGGTGGCGTCACCGAAGTGGGTGAGCCATCCTTCGCTGGCAACCCGCTCAATACGATCGGGTCGGTTCTCGAGAATCACGAACGGGACGGATCTGCGCGCAAATTCGCGCGCCACACTGCGACCGACGCGGCCCGCGCCGCAAATGATGTAATGGCCCGTCAGTCGTGAGATCTCGCGTTCCATACGCTTCCTTCCGAATACCGACTGAAGCTCGAATTCTAGCAAAGCCTGGGTTAGCGAGCCGATGGCGAGGAACACGGTGCCGACGCCGACCAAGATCAGGGCGCTGTTAAAGACCTTGCCGGCGTGGGACAGAGGATGCGTCTCACCGTAACCGATGGTGGTGAGGGTGATCAGCGTCATGTAGAAGCCGTCGAACCACGACCAGCCTTCGATGAAATGAAAGCCGGCGGTGCCGCCGAGCATGATCAAGGTCAGCCCGCCCGCGATCAGCTTGAGATTGCGCAGTGCTTTCATCGGCCAGGAGCGATTGTATCCCCAGGCGTCGAGGCGGCTGAGTTGGAGCAAAACAAAACCCTCCGCGGGGGAGGGTTTTGGGAGTGGTCTCAGAAGCGATTTACTTCTGCTGGTTCTTGAGCATTTGCACTTTGCTGTGATGACGTCCGTAGGTGAAGTAGATGACGAAGCCGATGATCAGCCAGACGAAGAGGCGGATCCAAGTAATCAGCGGGAGGAAGACCATCATCAGGAGCGAGGTGAGGATGCCGAGGATCGGCACCAAGGGAACGAGGGGAGTCTTAAACGGGCGATGCAGGTCAGGGCGCCGTTTGCGCAGGATTATGATGCCGGCGCAAACGATGATGAAGGCCAACAGGGTCCCGATGCTCACGAGCGTTCCGAGATCGCCGATGGGGATAGTAGCGCCGAAGAAGGCGACGCAGATACCGACGACGATGGTGGAGATCCACGGGGTGCGGAACTTGGGATGGATTTTACCGGCCCACTCCCACAAGAGACCGTCGTGCGCCATGGAGTAAAAGACTCGCGATTGGCCGAGGAGCATGACCAGCATGACGGTGCTGAGTCCGGCGAGTGCGCCGGCGTTGACGATGTAACTGCCCCACATCTTGCCGGTCTCGCGGATGGCGAGCGAGACGGGAGCACCGATGTTGAGACGATCATAGTGCACGACGCCGGTGAGCAAGCCGGAGACGAGGATGTAAAGGACGGTGCAGATGATCAGCGAGCCGAGAATGCCGATCGGCATATCGCGCTGCGGATTCTTGGCTTCCTGTGCCGCGGTAGAGACAGCGTCGAAGCCGATGTAGGCGAAGAAGACGACGCCGGCGGCTCTTATGACTCCGGTCCAACCGAAGGCCAGGAACGGATGCCAGTTGGCTTGGGTGACTGCGGGATGTTTGATCGCGTAGAAGCCGGCGACACCGATGAACACGAGCACGGCGAAAAGTTTTACGAAGACAACGCCAGTGTTGAAGTTGGCGGATTCCTTGATGCCGATCACAAGGATCGTGGTGACACAGAGGATGGCGAGGAAAGCGATGAGATTGAAGACACATTTGACATGCGGGAGCGTCTGCCAGTCAATGTGCGCGGCGTCCAGTACCGGCTTCACTGTTGAGAGAGGTGACCAGCGCGACTGATACTGCACCCACTGTGCTCCGTGCACATCACAGATCTGTGGCGGCAGGCTGATGCCGTAATCTTGGAGGAAGGCGACGAGGGTGCTGCTCCAACCGGAGGCGACGGTGGCGGCACCGAAAGCGTACTCGAGCACCAGATCCCAGCCGATGATCCAGGCAAAGATTTCACCGAGGGTAGCGTACCCGTAGGTGTAGGCGGAACCGGCGATGGGGATGAGCGAGGCAAACTCGGCATAGCAGAGACCGGCGAAAACGCAGGCGATCCCAGCAAGAATGTAAGAGAAGACAATCGCGGGCCCGGCGAACTGCGCGGCGGCGGCACCGGTCAAGACGAAAATGCCAGCGCCGATGATCGCGCCGACTCCAAGCATCATGAGATTGACTGGGCCGAGGACGCGCTTCAGGCTGTGTTCACCTGTTTCCTGCGCCTCCGACATCAGCACGTTCAACGGTTTGGTTGCGAGCAGATCTGCCATTCGCGAGAGTTTCTCCTAGGAGTACTGAATTACGCGGTCGTTGCTTCGCGCTTCGACCAGATGAAATACACGGGGATGCCGAGCAAGACGATGATCAGGCCGGGCCACGTGTATTGAGGCTTATAAAGCAACAAGACTATATCAATGAAGATGGCCAACAAAATATAAATGGCCGGCAGGACCGGGTAGCCGATGGCTTTGTAGGGACGAGGAGCGTCGGGCTTTTTAATGCGCAGGACAAAGAGCGCGACAATCGTGAGGATGTAGAAGATCAGTACGGCGAAGACGATGTAGTCCAAGAGCTGGCCGTAGCTGCCCGAGATACAGAGGATGCAACACCAGATGCACTGCACGAAGAGCGACGCAGCGGGCGTGCGGTGCTCGGGGTGAAGCTTGCCGGCGCTCTTGAAGAAGAGGCCGTCTTTGGCCATGGCGTAGTAGACGCGCGCGCCGGAGAGAATGAGGCCGTTGTTGCAGCCGAAGGTTGAGATAAGGATGAGCACAGCCATGATGCTGGCTCCGGCGGCGCCGAAGATCTGCTGCATGACGGCGGTAGCGACGCGGTCTTCCGTGGCGTATTGAATGCCGCGGGCGAGAACCGTGGTGCCATGGGGATCTCCGGCCAACGGGAGCACCAGCAGGTAAACCAGATTCGACAAGCAATAGAGCGTAATCACGATCCCTGTACCGAGGGCTAGGGACAGCGGAAGATTGCGCTGCGGATTCTTTACTTCTCCGGCGGTGAAGGTGACGTTGTTCCATGCGTCGGCGGAAAATAGCGAGCCAACCTGCGCGACGGCGAGAATCGTGGCGGTGATGACCATCGCGATGGGGCCGCCGGCTCCCACCTGCACGGCATGCAGCGAAGTCCATCCGGCATTCTGGAAGAAGTGGCCGTGGAAGTTGGCTGCGAGGGCGGTGGCGTTACGGCCGATGGTGACGCCGAGGAAGACGAGTCCGAGGAGTGCAGCAGTCTTCGCGAAGGTGAAGACGTTCTGCACCAGCGCGCCGAGTTTCACGCCATAGACGTTCAACACCGAAAGAAGAATGATGGTGACGATTCCAGCGAAGTTCTGGGTACTGAGACCGATGTCCATGCCGCCGAGGGCCATGGGGCCGACCTGCTTGATCGGTACGTGGGCGATGTGCCAGATCCAGTGGGAAGACGAAATCGTTGGAAAGAAGATGCCGAGGAATTTCCCGAAGGCGACGCCCACGGCGGCGATGGTGCCGGACTGGATGACGAGGAAGAGCGTCCAGCCGTAGAGGAAGCCCGGTAGGGGGCCAAGGGCTTCACGGAGGTAAACATACTGGCCGCCGGCCTTGGGCATCATGGCGGCGAGTTCGCCGTAGGAGAGCGCGGCGGTGATGGTGAGGAAACCCGTCACGAGCCAGGCGCCAATTAGCAGCGCCGGAGATTGCACGAGGCGGGCGATATCGGCGGCGACGATGTAAACGCCGGAGCCGATCATGGAGCCCATGACCAGGGTGGTGGCGCTGGTGAGGCCTAGACCCTGGATGAACCCTTCGTCTTTGACGGCGATGCTGCGAACCGGTGCTTGGGTGCTCAAACGTCCCTCGCTGCGATCAGGCATACATCTCCAAAGTCGTCGGGGGTGGGGCGGTTTGCGGATCCGAGCACTCGAAGATGTTTCGCAAAACTGTACATCATGGGAGGCGAACTGGGAATGGAATGTAACAGATGAGTACGATTCCTATTGCAGGAGTTGGACGAACTCGCGGGACCTTTGTGCCGAGGCGAGGTCTTTCGCAAATTTGGAGATGATGAGAAGAAGGGGGTCGGGAGATGCGAGCGGTGTCTCAGACCCACCCTGTCCTTCGGACAAGGGTGGGGCACCCACATTTTTTCGCCCATGGCATACAGACGGGGCAGCTTGAACTCCGGCGCCGTGGCTACTTTTTATGCGTCTGCGAGAGGAAGCGCTCCATGAACTTGGTATCGAAGTTGCCAGAACGGAAATCCGGGTCGGCCATGATGCGGCGGTGGAGCGGGATCGAGGTGTGCACGCCTTCTACGATAAACATTTCGAGGGCACGCGCCATGCGGGAGATAGCTTCATCGCGATCTTTGCCGCGGACGACAAGCTTCGCGATCAGCGAATCGTAATAAGGAGGAATAACGCCTTCGGCGTATTGATGGGTATCGACGCGAACGCCGGTGCCTCCAGGAACGTGGAAGGCGGTGATCTTTCCGGCCGACGGAGTGAATTTTTCAGGATGCTCGGCGTTGATACGGCACTCGATGGCGTGTCCGCGGAAGACGATGGGACCGAGCAGCACGTCGGCGAGCTTGGCGCCGGCAGCGATCATGATCTGCGACTTCACGAGGTCGACGTCGGTGGTCATTTCGGTGACCGGATGTTCGACCTGGATGCGGGTGTTCATCTCGATGAAGTAGAGCTTGCGGTCTTCGTCCATCAGGAACTCGATGGTGCCCGCATTGATGTAGCCGATCTGCGAAAGCGTCTTGACGAGGACGTCGCCGATCTCCTTGCGCAACTCGGGAGTGACCTGGGTGCTGGGGGCCTCTTCGAGAAGTTTCTGGTGACGCCGCTGGATGGAACATTCGCGCTCGCCGAGGGAGACGACGTTGCCGTAGGAATCGGCGAGGATCTGGAACTCGATGTGGCGCGGGCGCTCGATGAACTTTTCCATGTAGAGATCGCCGTTGCCGAAAGCCGAGGCGGCTTCGGATTGGGCGGCATGGAAGTGCCCAGGGAGTTCTTCTTCACTGCGAATGACGCGCATGCCGCGTCCACCGCCTCCGGCAGAGGCTTTGACGATGACGGGGAAGCCGATTTTGCGCGCCCACTCCAGAGCCTCAGTTTCAGACGCGATGACGCCGTCGGAGCCGGGAAGGATCGGCACGCCGTACTGCTTCATGGCGGCTCGAGCCTTTTCTTTCTCGCCCATCAAGCGGATGGTTTCGGGCTT
>PLWX01000217.1:0-4404 GCA_003151155.1 Acidobacteriaceae bacterium | reverse complement strand
GCCTCACTGTAGATGGCGACGGTTTTGATCCCGAGTTCTTTGCAGGCACAAATCACGCGCAGCGCGATTTCGCCGCGATTGGCAATTAAGATTTTTCGAAACATTGAAAGACTGTCTTTCCGCTGCATCGCGGCGTTACTTGCGGATGGCAAAGAGCGGCATCCCGTATTCCACCGGCTGACCGTTCGTCACGAGGATCTTTACGAGTTCCCCGCTGGCGTCGGCCTCGATTTCGTTCATTAATTTCATGGCCTCAACGATGCAAAGCACCTGGCCCTCTTTGACCTGGTCGCCAACTTTGAGAAATGGCGGCGAACCGGGCGAAGGCGACTCGTAATAGGTACCCACGATCGGCGACTTCACGTAATGCAGATTCTCTTCCGCAGGAGGCGCAACCGGAGCTGCCCCGGGCGCGGGCGTTGCGGCCGACGGCTTCGGCGAACCGGCCAGAGCGGAAGCCGGGGCAGCCGCAGTGTGGGCCACGGGGGCGGATACATAATGAGTCTCGTGATGAGTCTCGTGGCCGCGCTTGACGCGTAGCTTCACATCGCCGCGTTCCAATTCGAACTCGGTGATGTCTTTTTCGATAAGAAATTCGATGAGTTCTTTAATTTCTTTCTGATTCATTCTTGGGTTCCGAAGTATTCGCCAGTACGTTCTTGCAGTTGGAGCGCTTGCAGGGGCTAAAGCCCATTTTCTGCACCGGGATAATCGCGGCACTGAAGCGCCGTTTTACCTGACCGTGCAGTTACAACTCTAGCAGTTCTTTGGTCGCGAGGGTCAGGACGTGGTGTCCGCGCTCGGTGACTACAACCATGTCTTCAATTCGTACACCGCCCTCACCGGGCAGATAAACGCCGGGCTCGATCGTGATCACCATGCCCGGCTTCAAGACTTCAGATTGCTCGCGCGCGATGCGCGGTTGTTCGTGAATCTCCATTCCTACGCCGTGACCAGTGGAATGAATGAAGTAGCGATCGAGCTTGGCCTTTTTGAGGACCGATCTTGCGGCGAGATCGACTTCGCCTGCCGTGACTCCCGGCGCGACTGCTTCCACAGCAGCCTCTTGCGCCGCCAATACGGCCTGGTAAATCTCTTTGGAACGCTTCGGAACCGGCCCGACGTGCACAGTGCGAGTCATGTCCGAACAATAACCGTGAAGTATAACACCCAGATCGAGGATGACGAATCCGCGCTTGGGAATCAATGCGTTAGAGGCGCGGCCATGCGGTAGAGCAGAGCGAACACCGGCGGCCACGATGGTCTCGAAGGACATGGCTTCGGCGCCCCAGCGGCGGGCTGCGTATTCGATTTCGGCGGCGACCTCGGACTCGCGGATGCCGGGACGGATGGTTTCAATCGCGGGCGTCAGGAGGTCGGAGCCAAGAACGACTGCTTCCTTTATTAAGGTGAGTTCGTGGTCGTCCTTCACCATGCGGATGCGATCGACAACGCTCGCAGTCGGAACCACTTTCACCGTCTTCGGCAAGACTTTTTGGAGCGCCTGATGGGCGGTGACTGAAAGGCGGTCGGCTTCGAAGCCGAACCTGGTGATCTTTGCCGCGGCGATATGCCTGGCGGCCTCCTGCATCAAGCTGCCCTTCGCGATTACGACCTTCGCGCCACGAACTTCTTGAGCGGCCTGTTCGGTGTAACGGCCGTCGGTGAAGAAAGTGCGGCGGCCACGGATCGAGAGCAGCAGGCCGTTACTGCCGGTGAAGCCGCACAGATACCGGATGTTGTGCAGATGGGTGAGCAGAATGGAATCGAGTTTTAAATCAGCGAGTGCGTGCTCGAGGTTCTGCACGCGGCGCTTATAGAGGAGATCGTCCGGTTGGTGCGAAGAATCTTTGGGGGTTTTTGGCATGAGTCGAGAAGCCAGGAACACGGGGAGCCGCCTCATCATTATTGGTCAGCGCGGCGGCATTGAGCAAATCCAGCAGCCACGAAAAAATGCCTGCAGCGTAGAAGCCGCAGGCACAGGAGAAACTTGGGCCCGGAAAGAGAACTTAGTTGGGAGTGCTGGCGCCGCGCGATTTCAGCGAAGGAGAACCGTTGTTACTGGCGTCCACGGGAGTCGCGGCCGGCTGATCCTGGGTTGAGGCCAGTTCGGAGCGGCGATACTTGGGCGCGCTCACGTAGCCGTGGATGTGATCCTTGGTGATGCTGTTGAGCACGATCTCGACGGGAACTTCGCTGTCAGCCGCGTAGAAGACGGTGGGCTGCATGAGGTTCACATGCTTCTGGGTGAGCGAGCGATCGTCAACCAGCAACTCGAGGTCGGCGTACTGATGCTTCACGTTCGCCTTGCGCAAGCGGACGCCGACGGGGCCGCCGCGATGGAAGCTCTTCTCTTTCGTGAGATCGAACTCGTAGTAGTTGCGCTCGCCCTTCTTCTGAAGAACGACGAGTTCGGCGTGCGTCTTCGCGATGGATCCGCCCAACTCAGTTTTTGCGCTGCTGAGATTCTGGTTGGTGGAATCAATGTCCTGCTTGGCGGCGTCGATCGCCTGTTGCTGGGCGTCGAGACGCGATTGCACCTGCTTCCAGCGAGGATCGTCGCGGCGTACGGTGTGTCCGGCAGAGGTTTTGGTCTTGCGAGCCGCGGCATGTTCCTGGGCGGCGGCACGGGCCTGCGCTGCCTGGGCTTCCTGAGCCGCACGTGCGCTTTCGATGTCGTTGAGTTTCGAGGTGAGAGTAGCAAGCTGCGCGTTCGTCGATTGCAGCGACGCGTTCACCTGGGTGCTCTGTTGCTCTGCCTTCTCGGCAAGGTTGTGCTCGTGCATCGCGTATCCGCTGAAACCGAGCAAGCCAACTCCGAGCGCAGCGATCGCTGCTTTCATTTGCCAGGAATTGGATGAAGTGGGCGCAGTGTAGTCTTCCATAGGTTAGCCTCCGACGGTAACCTTGTCGGGTGCAACTTGGGTTCCAAGCGGAAGACGTTGCTAAGTGTTGGAGAAGCGGCAGCTTAGAATGGGGCGGTTCAGCTGCCGCAAATTTGATCCGTGCAAGTTTTGCCTAGCTACGGAAGAGAGTACCTGCCCCGCGTTAACTAGTTGATTAACGCAGTTGGTGGATCAACTCGTCTATCTTGGAACGATAAGTTCGACCGAGCGGGAGTTCGCGACCGTTGCGCAGAACGACGACGAACTCGCCGCCACCGCAGGGCTGGATCTCCTGCACCATGCCGAGATTGACGATCAACGAGCGATGGATGCGCATGAACTTGCCTGCGGGGAGCGCTTCTTCGAGCGAGCTGATTTTTTCGCGAACGGTGAAGACGCGCTGTTGCGAGTAGAGCTTGATGTAATTGGCCGCGGCTTCAATCCATTCGATCTCGGAGGCGCGGAGGAAGACGACCTTCCCGCCGCTACGCACGACCAGTCGATCGCTGTCGGTATTGACGTGCTTCAAAAGCGACAATAGTTTTTGATTTTCGTCCCCATTGCCATTTCCGTTGGCCGGAGTTCCCTGCACCTGGCTCTTCACGCGCAACACCGCATCCATGAACCGCTCCTGCTTGAAGGGTTTGAGCAAATAATCGACGGCGTGCGCGTCGAAGGCTTTCACCGCATATTGGTCGTAAGCGGTTACGAAGACGATGGCCGGCAAATGGGTTTGCGCGACGGCTTCGAGGACACCGAAACCATCGAGCTTGGGCATCTGCACGTCGAGGAAGACGAGGTCAGGCTTGAGTTCCGTGATCTTCTCGACGGCATCTTTGCCATTGCCGCTCTCGCCGAGGACTTCAAAGTCGGCGTCAGACTGGAGTAATGACAGAATTCTTCGTCGCGCCAGAGGTTCGTCGTCCACGATCAATGTCCGTATTTTCATTTCCGTGACTCCCAGAATTTGGCAGTATGAATTGGAACGGCACTTTCACCGTCACCGCAGTTCCCTGTCCAGGGGCGGAAACCAACTCCAAGCTTTGGTTCTCGCCGTACAGTTGCTTCAATCTCGATCGGCTGTTGCTCATGCCGATGCCTTCGGTTTCACCCGGCGTACATCCAACCCCGTCGTCCGCCACGGTCAGCACCAGTTCGACTCCCACTTGCCGGGCGGAGACGATTACGTGGCCGGGCGTGGTGCGGGGAGCGATGCCGTGCAGGATCGCGTTCTCTACAAAGGGCTGGAGTAACAATGTCGGGACAGCCGCGTTGTAGAGCGTGAGCGGAACGTCCAGCTCATAGGTGAGCTGGTTTTCGAACCTGCGCTTTTGGATACGTAAATACGTCTCTAAAAGATCCAGCTCCTGGCGCAGAGAAATCTCCTGCTCGCTGGTGTCTTTGAGATAGGCGCGGAGCATGTAGCTGAGATCGGCGATCATGTCGTCGGCGCCCTGGACGTCTTCGTGCATGAGGCTGGCGATCGAGTTCAGGGTATTGAAGAGAAAATGAGGATGTA
>PLWX01000317.1 GCA_003151155.1 Acidobacteriaceae bacterium | reverse complement strand
GGGCCTGTAGCTCAATGGTTAGAGCAGCGGACTCATAATCCGTTGGTTGGGGGTTCAAGTCCCTCCGGGCCCACCAGAATCTATTGTCTATTTTCCCGCGGAGAGTCGTCGACTTGCGCTGCTCAGCCCAACCACGACGATTCCGTTTCTTCAATCAATCTCTGCATCAACTGGGCTGCGGGAATGGCTCGCAGGCGTGCTACTCCACTTCCTGCCCACAGCGAAAGAAACTCCGGATCGCCGCGCTTTGCGGACGCTTTTCGCAAATCTCTGGTTAACAGATTCTGTATCGGAAACGGCAACGTATCGGCGCGACGGCCGGCCATGCTTCGCGTGAAACGATATCTACAATTTCTGTTGGAGCGAGGTATGCCGCAGCAATCGCGCCCAAACCTCCAGCATTCGCTACCGCGGCCGCCAATGCGGGTGTGGACGGTCCTCCACCCAACGGCGCAAGAAGGATCGGCTGTTCAACTCCTGGAATTTCGATCATCGATACGTCTCATCCCCTTTCTTTTCTAGGGATGCTGTCGGAAAAGGTGTGGATTCGGGAAACTCGACGGAGGGACTTGGCTCAAAGAGGACAGGCCTGCATGCGCAGGCCTGTTTCACGGAGGATGGTCTATCAAAAACGCCCTGCGGGGGCCCGGTGGCCTTGCTCGTAGGCCGAGGTATCCGGCGCGCCCCGCCTGGTCTTCTTACGGGTTGCACGCATTCTCCTCAATCTTGCCGTGCTCTCCTATCCCACTCTGGTAGTAGCTTCGACCCTCTATCGTGGAACGAGCTTTCCTTATGCAACCTGAAACTGCAACGTCAGTTCCCCAATCGCGGTGGAATGTGCTATCACTTCATAGGCAAATCTGGCAACCAGATGACAGGAGCTTTATTCCGGTGGCTCAAGCAAAATCTACAAGTGTCCGCGCACCTCGTATTCTGATCGCAGACGATGACCCGATCGTCCGTGAAATCCTTCGCAACTTGCTTTCTTCCGGCAATAATTTCTCAGTCACCGGGGAGGCGAAGAACGGAGAAGAGACGGTGCGCCTGGCACGAGAACTCAAACCCGATCTCCTGCTCCTCGACCTGTTGATGCCAAACCTTCCAGGGCTCGATGCGCTTAAGGAGATGACGACCTCCGATTTCATGGTACGAACGATCGTGCTAACTGCGGCGATCACTAAGCAGCAGGTTTTGCAGGCGCTGCAACTGGGTGCACGCGGCGTGGTCCGGAAGGATGCTCTCGGCGAACTCATTTCCGCCATCCACGCCGTCCTCGAAGGTCAGTACTGGCTCGATGGCAAGATCGTTCCAAACGTCGTGCAGCTGCTCAATGAACTCGCCGCCAGCACCCGTGCCGACGCCCCCCACAACGATTTCGGTCTCACCCCGCGTGAACTTGAAATCGTTGTTCTGGTTACCGAGGGATGCGGGAACCGGGAGATCGCCAATCGGCTCACCATCAGCGAAGAGACGGTGAAACGCCACCTCACTCACATCTTCGATAAAGTCGGAATGTCGACCCGGCTTGAACTCGCATTATTTGCGCTGGACCATAATCTAGCTCGTCGTTAGTTCAGGGCTCCGTTCGGAATTCCCTTCGCTCGCTAAAAGAGCGACAATACATCGTATTGGGAAATCTTACGTTCGCAGCTGGAACGTTCCTTCATGCCTTCCGACATTCCATTCGCTTTCGCTGATCGTGGCACCTCGACGACTCCTGAGCGGCGGGCGCGCTCCCTCGGTCCCGCAACCGCCATTGCCTTTCTCGCGGGCATGGCGATTATCGTTCTCATGGTCGTCGTGTCGTATCGCACCACGACGAGCCTGATCGAGAACAGTTTTTGGACTTCGCACACCCAGGAGGTAATTCTCACTCTCGATGAGTTACAGTCCCGTCTGGAACGCGCTGAATCTGCCCAGGGCCGGTATCTGCTCAGCGGTAACGATATCTTCCTGGCCTCGTTTGAGAGTGATATTCGCAGCGCGAGAACACTGCACGAGAAACTGCTGAAGCTCACTGCCGACAATGCTTATCAGCAAACCCGAATCCTCGAATTACGCCGCCTGATAGAAGCCAAGATCGAGCATATGAACGTGATCGTACGCGCAAGGCGAACGGAGGGATTAACACCAGACCTCCAGGCCCGGGTTGCAAATGAGGGAAAACGTCGGATGGATGAGATCCAGGCAACGATCTCTGAACTGGCGGCCACGGAAACGCAATTACTGGCGACACGAACTGAACTCCAGCGCCACAGCGCGGAGAAATCACTGCAGAGCATCTTGCTCGGCGGCATTCTTGCCCTGCTATTCCTCGCGATCTCAGGATTTGTTCTGCGACGCGACATCGAAAAGCGTCTCCTTATCGAAGAGCGCCTGCAGCGAACCACCGCGATGCAACGCGCCATCCTGAATAGCGCGAATTACGCCATCATATCGACCGGACCCAGCGGTGATATCTATACTTTCAATTCAGCTGCCGAGCAGATGTTTGGCTATCACTCCACGGAAATAATCGGCCGACTTTCGTTTCCTGCGCTGCACGACCCCGCGGAAATCGACCGCCATGCCGAACACGTGAGCCGATTCTTCGGACAAACCATTCTTCCCGGCTTCGATTCGATTATCGCCAAAGCCAAGCTCGGTACCGTTGACGAGAACGAATGGACCTATACCCGGCGCGATGGCTCTCGTTTTTTTGGATTGCTGTCAACCAGCGCGATGCATAACGAAGACGGCACCATCACCGGTTACGTTTTCATTGTCAGTGACATCACCCGCCGCAAAGAGGCTGAAAAATCCAAAGGTGAGATCGAACGCCGTTACCGCGCGTTGCTCCAGAACAGCAGCGACATGGTCGCCGTCATTGACCCCGCCGGCCGCATGCAATACATCAGCCCTGCTGTCGAAAGACTTCTGGAATTCGAAGTCCAGGAATTACTCGGCCGCGAAATATTCGATCTCATCCATCCCGCGGATATTGAAGCGGCTCGCATCGCGTTCCACAACTTCGCAGCTCAACCCGGATATTCGCCTCTGCTGGAACTACGCCTGCGCAAGGCCAACGGTGAAAACGTGATGAGCGAGATTCTTGCTAATAACTTGCTTGACGATGAAGTACTGCACGGCATTGTTCTAAATGCCCGAGACATCTCTGAGCGTACGCGGGCACGGGCGCAACTGGAAGTGCAGAACGCTGTGGCACGCGTGCTCGCCGACGCGGTCAACCTGGATCAATCTATCCCCGAAATTCTTCAGGCGCTGTGCAATAACCTCGATTGGGAACTGAGTGAATTCTGGTCCGTGGATCCTGACTCAAGTACTTTGCAATTCAATTTTGCCTGGTCACTTCCGGGTCTCGATCTTCGTGCTTTTCTCGACATCAGCCAGCACACACGTATCCATCTGGGTGAAGGTTTGGCAGGGCGCGTTTGGCAACGGGCGACGGCAATCCAGGTTTCCGACATCTCTCACGAAGAGAACTTCGTAAGAAAGACTGAAGTGGAAGCTCTCTCGCTGAAGACTGCCGTGGGCTTTCCCATTCAGTCGCGCGAAGCCATCATCGGTGTTTTCACTCTATTCAGTTTGCGGCCTCGCCATGTCGATGAAGATCTGCTCTCGATGCTCAATACCGTCGGTGCGCAGATCGGGCAGTTCATTGCCCGCAAACGTGCCGAACAACAAATCTCCGAAAATGAAGACCGTTACCACTACCTTTTCGAAAACTCGGCTGATCTCATTCTTACCTTCGCTCCCGACGGCTCCATCCTGCACTTGAACGCTGCATGGCTCCGAAGCCTCGGCTACGCGCGCGAAGAACTCTTGAAAATGAGTTTGTTTGATGTTGTCACACCTGATGATCGCGAACGTTGCCAGGCGGCAGTAGAGAAGGCTGTCAGCGCGGGGTCGCTGAACAAGGTCGAGTTCACCTTCCGCTCGCGAGACGGCAGGGACCTGATTGCCGAAGGCATCATCAATTGTCGTTATGGCATCGCGGGAGTCGAATACTGCAACGCCATTTTTCAGGACGTCACCACGCGCCGCGAAGTTGACCGCATGAAGAACGAATTCATCTCAGTAGTCAGTCACGAGCTGCGGACGCCGCTGACTTCCATTCGCGGATCTCTTGGATTGCTTGCGGGTGGCGCATTACGCAAGGATCCCGACAAGGCGGATCGCATGCTCGATATTGCACTCAAGAACACCGAGCGCCTCGTCCGTCTCATCAACGATATTCTCGACATCGAAAAGATCGAGTCGGGAAATATCTCTCTCGATATCCAGCCTATCGACGGCGCCGATCTCCTGTTGCAAGCGAGTGCCACCATGCAATCCATGGCGGAAGGCAATCGGGTGCGACTCGATGTGCACCCAGTGCGCGGACTTGTGTTTGCAGATCGCGATCGCATGCTTCAGACCCTCACCAACCTTCTGAGCAACGCCATCAAATTTTCTAACCCCGACAGCCGGGTCAGTCTGATCTCCGAACGGCGGGGGTCGGGTCTTCTTATTCGGGTGCGCGACCAGGGCCGGGGTATCCCCACCCACAAACTACAAACTATCTTTGAGCGCTTTCAGCAGGTGGATGCTTCGGATTCGCGGGATAAGGGGGGCACCGGCCTGGGGCTTGCGATCTGCCGCAGCATCGTTCAGCAGCACGGAGGCGCTATCTGGGTCGACAGCACCCAGGGTAAAGGCAGTGAGTTCTTCGTGTTGCTGCCCAGGTTCCAGCCAGAAGACACGAGTACCCTGCAGGCCAAGAGCTCGCAGAATCCGGTGCTTCCCGCCTAAGCAGCGGAGTGAAGTACCGGGTTCGCTTTCGTCCGGCTGATGTACTATTCTGCATTCCGGCCCGAACTACGCGTTATAGAGATCCCATGCCGAAACGCATCCTGATCGTTGACGACGATGATGACATTCGTGAAGTCGCCTCGCTGAGCCTGGAGAGCCTCGCGGGCTATCAGGTATTCACGGCATCCTCCGGCAGTTCAGGCCTTACGATCGCAGCCAAAGAGCAGCCTGACGCGATCCTGCTCGACGTGATGATGCCGGACATGGATGGGCCCACCACGTTCCAGAAGCTACAGGCACAAGACGCTACGGCGCACATCCCGGTGGTATTCCTAACGGCCAAGGTGCAGCCCAGCGAACGCGCGCGGTTTGCCAGCCTCGGCGCGGCAGCGGTGCTCTCCAAACCCTTCGACCCCATGACACTGGCGTCCGAACTTGCGGATGCACTCGGCTGGCCCAGGTCCTAATCCATGTCGCCATTCACGCCCTCGCAGCAGACCAGCGCTATGCTTGCCGTGGTGTGGACCAGGAATCGCGATCTGCTGCTGCATCGACTCGACACGATCGACGCCTTTAGCCGACAGCTGCCAGGTTCTGCCTCAGACCAGGAACTTCGCAGCCAGGCCTCGGGAGACGCCCACAAGCTTGCGGGGTCGTTGGGGATGTTCGGGCTGAGCGCCGGCACCGCCGTCGCCCGCGATATAGAACACCGACTCAATGACAGCACTCCCGACGAACTGCTCGCCGCCGACATACCCAAACTTGCCGGCAACCTGCGAGCCTTGATTGAGGCGTTCCAGGTGCACGTCGAGGAGCCGGCGCCGGAGCGCCGTCGACGCTTGCTGATCGTGGAGAATGTCCCTCACATTGCTCAAGGGATCTTCACCGCCGCCGAGAAGCGCGGGATCGAGCCACGCATCGCAGCGGACCTCTCTGCCGCCCGTCAGGCGCTGCAAGCCGAAGCGTTTGACGTCCTCGTGCTCGACCTTGCCACCGCGACCTTAAACCTAAAGAGCATGGGAGAAGATCATGCGGACCAGGTACGCGACCTGGTGCTTTCCCGCGCTCCGATGCAGGTGTTGGCGCTCACCTCCGTCGATACGTTTGAAGACCGAGTTATCGCGGCGCAGGTCGGAGCCCATGGCTTTCTTCCTCGGACGGTTCCTTTTACGGAGATCGTTGACACCTGCGAGCACCTGCTTGATCTGCAGGCCGCCCAGTTCAAGGTACTCACCCTGGATGACGACCCGACGGTGCTGGGCGCGATCAAGGTCATCCTCGAGCAGCATGCCATCCGCGTCACCTCGCTTTCGGACCCACGCCTGTTCTGGAATGCTCTCGAAGAAACGACGCCTGACCTGGTGATTCTCGATCTCGAGATGCCAAACTTCTCAGGTCTGGAACTCTGTCGGGCGATCCGCAGCGATTCGCAGTGGAATCGGATGCCGGTGCTGTTTCTCAGCGTGAACAGCGACGCGCAAACCGTTACCAGTATCTTTTCGGCGGGCGCGGACGACTTCGTCCCCAAGCCGATCATCGATATCGAGCTCAGCACGCGGGTACGCAATCGGCTCGATCGCGACCGGCTCTACCGGACGCTTTCCGATTACGACCAACTCACCAATGTACGCAATCGCCGTAGTTCGAATGTCGTGATCGCGAACTACCTGCGTCTCGCGGAGCGACATGCTTTGCCGGTTTCGCTCGTACTTGTCGATCTCGACAAGTTCAAGCGGGTGAACGATACCTACGGCCATCAAGCCGGCGACGATGTGCTGACGTACCTTGGCGGTCTTTTACAACAATCTTTTCGTTCCGAAGATGTCGTGGCACGCTGGGGTGGCGAAGAGTTCGTGATTGCAATGTTCGCCATGCGCCGCGGCGATGCGATCGAGCGTGTCGCCTATGTTCTCGAGCGCCTCGAAGAACATGAATTTGAGCCGAGTGCCGGAACGCGTTTTCGCGTCTCGTTTAGCGCCGGGCTGGCGGAATTTCCCGACGACGGCAAGGACCTGCACACGCTTTACCGGCTGGCGGATGAGGCGCTGTATCGCGCGAAGGCTGCCGGAGGGCGGCGCATCTACGCGGTAGAACCCGAGGAGTCGGCAGCACGGTCGCATACCGACGTTGCCATCGTGAGCCCAAATGTCGCCGTGTCTGCGCCGCTGCGCCGTCTACTGGAGATGCGCGGTTATTCCGTGGATCTTTACCAGAAAGCGGAGGATGCGATCCAGGAACTTGCCGGCGCTGGTTCTCATCTACGGGCTCGATCGGTCATCCTCGATGAGTTTCCTGGATCGACGACTGCCGATATGGTTCAGCGGCTGCGGCGGGAATCTTCGGAACCGGTTCCTGCAATCTTTCTGCTGGTTTCGGGAGAGAGTTCCGCCGATCCGGCGCTGGAAGGTTTGGAACGCGTTGCAAAGCCCTGCAAGTCGGCGCTGCTGGTGCAACGGATCCGACGCGCGCTCGCGCGATAGATTTAGTCCTATCCCTCCCCCACCCGCATGAGTGTTTTCAGCAACTTAGGATACGAAAAGCCCGCAAAATATAGATTGCAAGGGAGTTATTCGTAAAATATTCCAAACATTGGAGTTAATGACTTGTCGTGCGATGAGGCACGACGGCGCACGCCCTAGGATAGCCGGGATTTCAAAGAGCAATTGAGGGTTCTTGGGAAAGCCCCACATGCGCACGATATGGGGAGATGAAGCAAGTGTCTGTGAGGGAGCGCACGGAAGACGGTGACGCGCACAGCAAGTGCTTGGGAAGAGATTCACGCTGCGCGAGCAATAAAAAAGGGAGCTCTTTCGAGCTCCCTGCAAGTGTTCAAGTTTGGGATTTTAGAAGTTGTACTTAAGAACCAACTGCAGTACGCGGGGATTCGAAGAGAAGACCGCGGCTGGCTGGTTGAAAGTCGGCGAACCCGGGATCAGAATGCCGCGAACGTCGGAAGAAGCATTACCGAAGCTCACGACGTCATTCAAGATACCGGGGATGGGTTGCGCGTGATTGAACAGGTTGAAGGCATGAGCCTGGAACTCGATGCTCTGGCGTTCCGTGATGTTGATGCGCTTCAAGGCGGTCATGTCAAAGTTGTTGGTGTGCGGCATCGCCAAGCTGTTGCGAGGCGAGTTGGCCAACGCTCCACTACCAGCGGTGATGTAACGCGCATTCGGGTCAACGGCCACGTAAGCAACCGTGTTTCCGGCAGCATTCAGGACCGGGTTAACAGTGGTCGATGTACCCGGTGCACCGGCAGGATTGTAGATTACCCGGTCACCGGCGGAGTCGCCGTTAAAGTTCGAATCAAGCGCGCTCTGCACAGTAGCGTATTCCGGAGACTCAAAGGTGTACACCGGAGCGACTTCCCAGTTGCCGAGTACGTTCTTCTGGAGCCAGTTTCCGTTCTTGAAGAACGGCAGGTCGTAGATGGCCTCGATCGTCACGCGGTGGCGGCGATCCAGTGCCGATGTGCTCCAATCGCACTTCAAGCATTGAAAATCCTGCGTGCGCCGCGGCGTTAGATAAGTCGAGAACACATCCGCGGTAGAGTTATCGAACGCATGGCTCCAAGTCCAAGCGGCCTGCAACTGGAGACCGTTGGTGAAGTTACGAGTGAGTTGGTTTTGGAGCCCGTTGTATTTCGATCCACCATACGGTTCGAAAGAAACAACGTTTCCAGTAAAGCCGTTGGCCAAATACGCCGGGACGTAGTTTCCGCCGGCAGCCACTTGGTCCAAAAGGCCGCCAGGGCCGTCCAGGGTTGTGGTAAGGCTTGCAATGGTGGCCGCGGAAGGCGCCGTGAGGTACGTGGGCAGGTAGTTACTCGAATTAACCACCGACTGGCGGTTGATACGATCCTGCACCGGGAGATGGAGACCGCGAGTTCCAACGTAACGGGATTCAACCGTCCAGTTGCGAGCGAAGATGTGCTGAATACCGAACGTCCAGGTTTCCGAATACGGCAGTTGCTGGTTGGGGACGTAGGAACCGGTCGCGCCACGTGCGCTGACTGGGTCAGTGATGGCAACCGGTACGGACGGCAGACCACCGTTGGCCAGGAAGCCCGTATTGCTCCAGAAGCAGGCAGGCGTTTGCACGTTACCCACGTCGCAAGTTTGCTGCAGCTGCGGCGGGAGCGACAGGATGCCCAGGTTGTCATACAGCACATCGTAAGCCAGCGAATATCCGCCGCGAATCGAAGTGTTGCCCGAGGTGCCCGGCGACCACGCGAAGCCGATGCGAGGAGCAAAGTTTTTCTTTTGGGTAGCTGGATTGGTGAACGAGATCAGCCCAGGAACGCTGGAGATCGAGTTCTGAGATTGCAGAGTGTTGCCCTGGGGAGGCGTTGTCAATTCATAACGCAACCCTACGTTCAACGTGAAATTACGAGTAACGTGGAAGTCATCGTTCCCGTAGATGTAAACCGCTTTCTGGTTTCCGTAATACACCGCATTGCCAGCCGAGCGCTCTGCGAACGTATCGGGAACGCCGTCCTGCGCGAAGAGGGCGAGCGAGGAATACTCGTAATCGCCACGGACGCGCTGGGTGAAGGTCTGCGGGCTAATGTACTCGCGATACTCGACACCAAACTTAACGTTGTGACGGCCCTTCGTCCAGCTCACGTTATCGACACCTTGATAGGTGTTCTGGATGGTGTATTGCGGAGCGTTCCCATCAGGACCAACCTGAAGTCCGTTGAGTTCGTCGAACGTGAGGTTCGGGAACATGGCAAGTCCCGGGAACGCAAAGCTGCCCGAGGGAGTGGTGTTCGCGAAACGGTTAAAGCCGAGGCGGAACTCGTTGTTCAGGGTCGGAGTGAAGTTATGGTACTCGCCGAGCGTGAATACGTGGAAGCGGGTCGGCGTCGGAATGTAGAAGGCGGGGATATTGGCCGCGGTGTCCGAAGCGTCAAGCTTGGAATAAATGTAGCGGAGACGCAACTGGTCCTTGCTGGAAATGTTCCAATCACCCGAGTTAGCAGTCGTCAGCTGGTTGGCGTACAACGGCCCGGCGAAGCCCACCGCCCCAGCGGGGATGGTGGCATTCGCGGCTGGACAGCCAACCGCAGGATCGAACGTTGTGCTGCACAAGGTAGTGGTGGCAGAACCGGCGGCTGGCAAATATTTCTGCAAGGTAGCCAAGTTCGCGGAATTTGGATACAGAGCATTCAAAGCTGCATATCCAGCGGCAGTGGGCGCCACAAAGGAGGTCGAGGAGCCAGACCTACCGACGGGCTCATACTGCCAGTTGGTGAAGAAGAAAACCTTATCGTGGATGATCGGTCCGCCCACCTGGCCGCCGAAACGGTTGTCATCAAAGCGGGGGTTGAAAGGCGTCTCGCCGTTGCCTCGCTGTCCATTGGCAACCAAGCTGTCGATAGCGTTCAAGTTGCGGTTCTCAAAATATTCGAACAAACGGCCATGGAACTTGTTGGTGCCGGAGTGCACCGTCTGGTTGAACTGTCCACCAGAAGAGTGACCGAATTCCGGGGAGAACTGGTTCTGTAACACCGTGAATTGATCGACGGCGTCGTTAGGAATCGTCACCAGCGGGCCAGTGACCGACTTGCTGTTGTTATCGACGCCTTCTACGGTGAAGTTGTTGTTGCGCGGACGCTGACCGGAAACCGAAGGGCCGGAACCGGCTCCGATACCGCCGCCATTCGCAACACCAGCGTTCAACAAAGCAAGGTTTAATACGCCGCTACCAGTGGAGGCAGACGGCAAATCCTGCGCCGCTTTTGATTCGAAGGTCGAACCAATCTGTGCGGTAGTGGTATCGATCGTCATCGACTCGCCGAGAACTTCTACGGTGGTTCCCGCTCCCGCGACTTGCGTCGTGATGTTCGCCGTGGCGGTTTTGTTCAACTGAATTTCGATATCCGCAAAGCCACCTGTCATGCCATTGGCGCTAACCAGCACCTTGTAGTGGCCGGAAGGCAGGTTGACGAAACGATATTCGCCAATTCCATTGGCTTGTGTCGTTCGTTTAAAGTCAGTTCCCAGATTCGTCACTTCGACACTGACGTTGGGAACGACTGCACCCGAACTGTCGCGTACGGTACCGACCAAGTCACCGCTAATCGCCTGGCCCAGTACGAATACCGAAGCTAACGCTAGCAAGAGACTGAGGATCGATAGTCTCGTTAGTAATGTTTTCATCAAGCTCTCTCCACTTCTTATTGGTGCCGCCATCGTGAATGCAATGGCTAGCGTCCCAAGGAGAGCAGTGCAAGAGAAGCACCAAAGTCATAGGCTTATCAATTCAACAACTTACAAAGAAATTTTACGAAACGATACGAGAACTTATAGTTACCCCGAGGTCACTTTCCAAAATCCATATATCCCTCGTCTTCGACTTCGGCGGCCCAATGGTTTTTCCAGGGACGCAAGAAGGGTCACGAATCGCTTCGTGACCCTCAAACACCGCGCGAAAACCTAGCTTTTCAGGGGTGTGAACGCCATGTTCAGGAGCGTCTTTTGCTCGAGCTCATGGGCTTTGTGTGAGCCCGTAGCCGGAGTGGCGCTGGCGGCGCGTTTGAT
>PLWX01000328.1 GCA_003151155.1 Acidobacteriaceae bacterium | reverse complement strand
AGGCGGCTGGGCACGACGACGGCGTTGGCCGGCGCAGGAGCGGAGAGGCGCGGTGCAGAAGTGGTAGCCGGGATATCGAGAGCCGGACCGGCACTGGCGCCGAATGCAATGGTCGGAGGCGCATCTTCCGCGGCCGGCTTAGGCGCGCTGGCGGTCGGCGCTATGACGATTGGCGTAGCGATTTTCTTGGTCACATCCGGAACCTGGGTCCCGGTGACCTGGGGCTTGGTTTTATCCGCGATGAGTTTCGAAGCATCGGTTTTGGCGGCAGCAGCAGCGGCCGGAGTGGTCCGCGCAGGCGTGGTTGCGGCGGGCGCCATAGAGCTAACCGGAGCGGGGGCCGATTGCGTAACCGGCGCAGGAGAGCTGGCCGCGGACTTCGACGAGCCACGGCCAAACATGAAGTAGCCGCCGGCGGCAACGACGATCACGGCGGCAGCGATGCCGGCGAACAACATTGGGGTCTTCTTGCTTTCCGAGCCGTCGCCTTTCGCGTTGTAACTGAAGGACGGTGCGGCATAAATGGGCTCGGATTTCCGTTCGGTTCTGGCGGCCGGAGTTTCTTCTTCCTGCTTGGGTACGACGACCGGCTTCCACTTACCCTGTTGCCGATTCTCGGCCTTCTTTGGTTCAAGCGGCTTTTCAACCGCGGGGGCGGTGGCGGCTGCGGCAACGGTAGAGGCGGCAGCGGGCCGCGCGGGAGTTTCGATCCTAGGAGCGGGCACGGCGACGGGCCTGGCAGCGTCAAAATGCGGCAGCGAAGCGGCGGTGGCCGGCGTTTCTGCTTTGGGCTGGGCCGAGATTCCCTGACGGAGCGGATTTCTTGGTTGGGCGGAAGTGGAAATGCCCTGACTTTCGAGCCAGCGTTGCAAATTGGCGCCAAGGCCGTCGGCCATGGTTTTGAGCACGGCCATGTGGGTATCGCTGAAGGCGTTGCCGGTGCTGGCAAAGGTGGCGATGACGCCGCTGACGCGCACGCCGCTCAGGACGGGCACAACGGCCATGGATTTGATACGAAGAGTGCGGCTAATTTCTGCGTCGACGCGGGGGTCGTTTTCAGTGTCGTCGCAGCGTACCGCTTTCATTCCGGTAACGGCCAGGCCCGTGAACGTACCGTCGAGACTAAGAACCATTCCGACGTCTGGAGCATTATTGCCGCGGCTGGCGCGGCAGACCATTTCATCGCCTTCGCGGAGGGCGATGGCAGCCCCCGCTGCTCCCGTGAACGTCTGGACTCGCTGGGCGAGTTTGTTGACGTCCTCGAAGATGGATGGCGGGAACTGGACCTCCGAAGCGGGGTCCTTTGTAACGGAATCAGGCATATTGGGCTCTTGGATGCTGGGTCATCCTGTTGTACGAAAAATCCGTACCACAAGTGACTGAAATTATAGTGTCATGGGCAGCAAATCTGTACCATTACGAAAGGACGTTACCCGGTAACTAGAGAGTGGCGTATGATGATTGACACGCTAGTCACTGTTGCCATACATTCGCCACTGAAGAGGAAGCAATGAAGAACCTGATCGACAAGCTTCAAGAGAAGGAATTGCAGATTGAAGCGCTGCGTGCGCAGATCGCGAAACTGGAAAAAGATATCGAGACGCTGCAGAGCGCCGCGCGCATACTTTCCGACGACGAAGAAGACAGCAATCCTCTGGCCGACCTGGTGGCGCCTGAACTGAAAGGCGTCGCGGCAGGCGATCATGGGCAAAAGCCGAGCAACGGCTTCGATCCGCAGGCCAATAAGAAGAAGGCGTGGCCGTAGAGCGAGCGTAGCACCAGGGCTCGAGTTGCAAGCATCGACGTGCGTCTATCTGACGCACGTTCTTTTTTGCGGCGAAGTTTGCGGATTCGACGGGCAATACGAAAGGCCTCCCGGAGGAGGCCTTTCGTATTGTGTGGAAAGTTAGTAGCTCATGGAGCAGTAGCCGCCGCTGGCGTTGACCCAGTTGCGCTGAATCAGGTACTGGGTTCCTCCGAAGACGACGTTGTACTTGGAGCCATTGCTGGCGGTCGATTCCGTACCGAAGGTCCAAGCACACTTGTCGGCGTTTTCTTCGCCGCGTGAGTCGTACCAGGCATTGAGGTCGGGATCGGTGGTTGCTTCTTCCAGTTCGTGGGCAACGATCGAGGCCATTCCATCGCCACCGGGGGTGCCGTTGGGACTGGTGGTTTGGGCGGCGCAAGCCGAGAGGCAACGAGCCGGGTTGCCGACGAAGGCGTACTTGATGTCGGAACCATTGATGGAACCACTGGTATGCCATCCGCAGTATTGGGTGCAGAAGCCGGAGGTCTCATTGACGTCGGCCGAGGTCAAGACGAAGTAGACAGCGTTAGTGTCGACTCCGAGATGGGGAAGAGCGTTCTTCACGATGGTCTGAATGGAGGCATCGCTCAGCGATTTACCCTGCGAGTAGTTGTCGACGGTGCTGCCCTTGTAGTGAACGGCATTGGTGACGTGGACGTTGGAGCCGTTGTAATAACTGGAGTTGATATTGAAATACGGCGAGCCGCCCTCGGTGCTTACGAGATTGGTGAGGATCGATTCGGCCTTCGTGTCCGCATAAGAACCGCCCCATCCGTACCAGATGTAGTAAACGTTGAGACCAGACGTCATCACCGGGCCACCGTGGTAGGAGATGCCGTTGCTGCCGGCACGCGCTTTAGCCGCAGGATTGGCGGCCGGCAGCGCACCGGTACCGCGTTCGCCCCAACCCTTGCCAGTCGGTTTAAGGTCTTTGTTTTGTACGGTCTGCCCATAGACGGTGACGGTTCCCAACACGAGACACGCAAGCCCACTCAACCATTTCAACTTCATGGATTACCCCTCCTAAAGGGAGTAGTGAAACTGGAATTGAACACGCGACCCCAAACGACGCGTGCTCTGAAGTGGGAAGAACAGTATTACGGGAGTTTAAACCTTGGGAATGGGAAATTAGTGCTAGACCAAAAACGTAAGTAGATGAAAAAGAAACGCTTAGTACTGGCAACTCGGGACAGAAAGGCTGGGCGGATCGTAGGCAAAAGGGTTGGAAATAAAGCGCGAGAGCACAGACATACAAAAAAGGTAATCATCCAGGGCGTAAAAGGTCACTTACTTCCTAGCCTTAGGGGGATCACAGGGCGTCCTGTTTCGCCAGGGCGAAGGAGCAGCCCGGGAGGAAAATCAGGAGCTTGGAAAAAGACGGCGGTCACATAACTTTGTGATCTCCGCACTTGCCGATGGGAAGGGTTTTGGGGAAGGAATTTTGGGAAGGGTGAAAGCGGAAAGGAAGGTCAGCGAAGGGGGAACTCGCGAAAATCCGCATTCACCGCGGGTTTTGAAAGAGGAGAACAGGTATGGGGAGATTTTAGAGCGGGTCGGGGATGAGGAGGAAATGGGCAACGCGGGGTCAATTTAGTGCGGAGGTCACGAAGAGTTGGCCAATTTCGCACAAGGGCATGTGATCCCACTTTTTTGCCAGCGCTAAGATGTTCTGTCGTATGCAAGGAGACGGTTGTGCTTTCACCCTACGGACTCGACATCATTGAAGATTGTCTAAGCTGCAAGATGAGGGCGGAGCATATTTTCTGCGATCTGCCGGCCAGCGCGTTGCATTCATTTGAAGCAATCAAATATGCAACTGCCTATCCCAAGGGTGCGGTGCTGTTTGTGGAGGGCCAGGCGCCGCGAGGGATTTTCGTGTTGTGCAAGGGGCGGGTGAAGCTCTCGATCTGTTCGACGGATGGCAAAACGTTGATCCTGAAGATTGCGGAACCGGGCGAGGTGTTAGGACTGAGCGCGACGGTTTCAGGCAAGACCTACGAATTGACGGCGGAGACGATCGATCCGTGCCAGGTGAATTTCGTGAAGCGGGAAGACTTCCTGCGATTCCTGAAAGAACATTCCGATGCGTGCTTCCGGGTGGCGGAACAACTGAGCGATAAATACAACACGGCTTGCAGAGAGATCCGTTCGCTGGGACTTTCGCATAGTGCAGCGGAGAAGTTGGCGAAATTGTTGTTGGAGTGGAGTTCTAAATCGGGAGAGAGTAACAAACAGGAACCACGGGTACGGCTCTCACTGACGCACGAAGAGATCGCGCAGATGATTGGAACATCGCGGGAGACGGTGACGCGATTGTTTGCCGAGTTGAAGAAGCGGCAGATCGTGATGGCGCGCGGAGCTACGCTGGTGATCCGTAATAAAGCGGCTCTGCGAGCACTGGCTAGTTCTTAACCATTTTTTGAATAGAGCGCATCACCGAAATTCGTCGATGCGTTTTAACCCTCCCAGTTGCGAAGTTTCACAACCCAATTGTGATTTGCTTTGGCAATCCCTCACCTGGAGTGGTGACTGCAATCACAGCATTCCCCTCGCAAACGACGATACTTGGTAGTCATGGAAACGCTAGGCAAGACCGCCAGCTGCTTGCAATGCTCATCGCGGCCGGATCGTGGATTCTGTGACATGCCGGACGACGCGCTTCAGGCTTTCGAAGCATTGAAGTCCATCGCAACCTTTCCCAAGGGAGCGCTGCTTTTCGCGGAGCGCCGGCAGCCACGCGGTGTTTACGTTCTGTGTGATGGGCGCGCGAAACTGACCGTGTGCTCGGAAAATGGCAAGCGCTTGCTGGTGCGAGTGGCGGGACCCGGCGACGTGATGGGGCTGGGCGCTGCGATCACGGGAACTAACCATGAGTTGAATGCCGAGCTGCTGGATACGTCGCGGGTAGCGTTTATCCGGNNTGCGCAACGTGGGGATGGCGCGGACACGACGGCCGAGAGCATTGCGGGCTTCCTAAGATCTAAGATGTTCATCAAGCGGCAGCTGGAGTATTCGGCTGCCGCTCTCCTTTTTGGCAGATCGTCTCGCATCTAAAGAGGTATGTCATTCGATGGAGAGCGGCTACTCAAACCGCTGCAGAGCCTGATTCAATCCACGAAAGTACCGCGCGAGGATCTCGATCCGGAGCGGGTGCACAAACTGCGTACCACAACGCGACGAGTGGAAGCGATTCTAAGCGCGGTGGAAGTTGCGAAACCGCGCGCGCGACGACAGTTGTTGCGATCGCTCAAGAAAGTTCGGAGAGCGGCGGGCGTTGTGCGCGACATGGATGTGCTCACGGGGAAAGCTGCGGATGTTTCGGTCGCAAAGGAACGGAACTGCCAGGTGAAATTGTTGCAGTACCTGGGAGCGAAGCGGCAAGTGAAGGCGGATGAACTGGCGCGAGCGATGAAGAAACATGGCAAAGAGATTCGTGACGAACTCAAACGTTGTGAGAAAGAAGTGAAGCCGCTGCTTTCGGTAAAGCAGGGATCGAGACAGGTTGAAGAGGAAGCGCATGCGTCGGCACGAGCGCTGGAATTGTCGATGGAGTTGAGGCGATTTTCGAAGTTGGGTCGAGCCAATCTCCACGAGTACAGGAAGACGGGGAAACAATTGCGGTATGTGCTGCAGATGGCGCAAGCCAAAGATGAAGCGCTGCTCGAGGGGTTGCGCGATATGCAGGACGCGATCGGGGAATGGCATGATTGGGAAGAGCTAGTGGGGATCGCGAACAAGGTTTTGGATCACGGTCACAAATGCGGCTTGTTGCGGGAATTGCAATTGCACGCGGATGATTCATTCGATCATGCGCTGCGGATAGCGGCGGGGATGCGCAAGCGGTTTTTGAGTGCGGGGGAGAAGCGGGTGGTGGCGGCGTCGGGGCAGTTGGTGGCGTAGCGTTAGTGGTTCAACTGCAGTTTTGCAGCGCGCAGCGGGTGCCGTCCCCTGAAGGGGACTCTGTCGTGTTCCGATGCATCTCCCACCACTCACGTGGTGGGCTATTACGTTCCGTGCCTTCGGCACTGCTGCATCGCGAGGATGATGCTGTCGTCGCCTACTATTACGTTCCGTGCCTTCGGCACTGCTGCGTCGCGAGGATGACGCCGTCGTCGACTACTATTACGTTCGGTGCCTTCGGCACTGCTCCGTCGTGCTGCTCTAGCGGGTGACGCGAACGGTGGCCGGTTCCAGCTTGGCGGCTTCTTCGGTCTTGGCTTCGGCGGGATCGGAGACGCGCTGCATGAAGAGAGCAGCGGCAATCATGAAGATTCCGCCGGCGATTACCGCATAGAGGCGGTTGTTGTTCAGCCAGTGGGCCATCACCCAGCCGAAGCCGAGTGAGGCGATGATCTCGGGGGTTACGATGAAGAAGTTGAAGATGCCCATGTAAACGCCAGTGCGTTCCGCGGGAACGGAAGCGGCGAGGATGGAGTAGGGCATGGAGAGAGTGCTGGCCCAGGCGATGCCGACGCCGACCATGGAAAGCAGCAGCAATTTTTCGCTGTGAATGAAAGCAACGGAGATGAGACCGGCGGCTCCGCACAACAGCGAGAGGCTGTGAGCTTGCCTGCGGCCGACTGCCTTGGCGATGTTCGGCAGGAAGAATGAGTAAACGAAGGTGACTGCCGAATAAAACGCGAAGCAGATGCCACCCCAGACAATGCCCTCGGTGTAGAGACTTGACTTGGGATCGGTGGCTCCGAGGACATTCCACGCGACCGCGGGAACGAAGTACATCCACATGCAGAAGAGGCCCAGCCAGGTGAGGAACTGTACGGGGGCAAGCTGGCGCATGGTGCGAGGCATTTCGCGAACCGCTGTAAGGATTTCGCCCACGCCCAAGCCGCGTTTTTCCGACTGCTTTTTACGAAATGCCTCGAGATTGTCCGGTGGGTATTCCTTGGTGGTAACGATCGTCCAGAGCACGGCACCCAAAAACGCTGCGGCGCCGACGTAGAACGAGAGGCGCACGGTCAATGGGATTGCCATGCCGGTTCGGTCCGGGGACAAGTGCGCATACCTGGTCAAGATCCAAGGCAGGGTGTTCGCCATCACGGCACCGAGGCCGATCATCAGGCTTTGCATGGCGAAGCCACGAGTGCGCTGCTCTTCGGGCAGGATGTCGGCGACAAAGGCGCGAAAAGGTTCCATGCTTATGTTGATGGAAGCGTCAAGGATCCAAAGCAGCCCGGCGGCCATCCACAGGGCTCCGCACTTGGGCATCATGAGGAGAGCGAGAGAACTGAGAATGGCTCCGGTGAGGAAGTAGGGTCGGCGCCGTCCCAAGGGTCCCCAGGTGTGATCGCTGGCATGGCCAATTAACGGTTGAACAATGAGGCCGGTGAGAGGCGCGGCGAGCCACAAAATTGGAATTTGATCCGCGCGCGCGCCAAGATATTCGTAAATTGCGCTCATGTTAGCCATCTGCAAATTCCAGCCGAACTGGATTCCGAAGAATCCGATACTCATGTTGACGATCTGCCAGAAATTGCGACGCGGCTTATCCATGGACCTTTCCCTCACGCTTCCACTGAGCACCATACGCAAGCTGAGGCTTGCGCGGCAAACATATTAGTACGCGACTTCGATTTTCGTTGAAGTGCGGGCAGCAGGAATTTCGAACGAATTTGCTCCATTGGCAAATTGCAATTTCACCTGAGCGCCGTTGCTACTTGCTGATTTTGCGGCGTGATCGCCGTACACGACTACTTTGACGCTCTTCCACCAGGGCTCGTAATCACCTTCGACGGTGCTGAGATTCACGGTCACGCCGTGGACGGTCGTTTCGCAGGTGAAGGACTGGCGATAGAAGTGGCCCTTGAGGTAGTCGAAGTTTTCTCCCTGGTCCCAATAGAGAGAGCCATGGCAATCGGGGCCAGGATAGACGCGAAGCTCAAGCGGGCCCTGGGGAATCTCCGC
>PLWX01000128.1 GCA_003151155.1 Acidobacteriaceae bacterium | reverse complement strand
GCAACAGTAGATGGAAACCATGCAAGAAGCTCCAGTAGCAACCATTCGGGAAATCGGTAAGTTCGACGGTCAGACGGTCACGATCAGAGGCTGGCTCTACAACCTGCGTGAGAGTGGCAAGCTGTTGTTCCCGATCTTTCGTGACGGCAGCGGCATTATCCAGGGCGTGCTGTTCAAGAAGAACGTGTCGCCCGAGCTCTTCGACTTGGTGAAAAATCTCACTCAGGAATCGAGCGTCATCGTTACCGGAAATGTTCGCGCTGAACAGCGCGCTCCGGGCGGCTATGAAATGGACGTCTCGAACCTGGAAGTTGTGCAAGCTGTGCCTGTCGATGAACCCTATCCGATTACGCCGAAAGAGCATGGCATCGAGTTCCTGATGGAACACCGTCATCTGTGGGTTCGCAGCCAGAGACAGGCGGCGATCCTACGCATTCGTGCCGAGATCGTGCGGGCAGCGCACGACTTCTTTGACAACCAGGGTTTCACATTAACCGAACCGCCGATCCTGACGCCTGCGGCTTGTGAAGGCACGTCGACGCTTTTTCCGGTCGATTATTTCGGCGACCCGGCATTCCTGACGCAGTCTGGGCAGCTTTACATCGAAGCCACTGCAATGGCGCTGGGTAAGGTGTATAGCTTTGGTCCTACCTTCCGCGCCGAGAAGTCGAAGACCCGGCGACATCTCACCGAGTTCTGGATGGTGGAGCCTGAGGTGGCGTTCGCGGAACTCGACGACATCATGAAGCTCGGGGAAGAGTTCATCACCTTCATCGTGAAACGCGTTCTTGAGCGGCGCAGGGCGGAACTTGCGACCATCGAGCGCGACGTGACGAAACTGGAGAAGATTGATACTCCGTTTCCGCGCATCAGCTACGACGAAGCTGTACAAATGTTGCAAGACGGGCATGCGAAAGGCGAGTTGGAGAATCGCTTCGAGTGGGGCGGCGATCTCGGATCGCCTGACGAAACCTACATCTCAGCAAAATTTGATCGTCCGGTGATGATCCATCGCTACCCGGTTGAGGTGAAGGCGTTCTATATGGAGCCTGATCCGAACAATTCAAAGGTGGCGCTCTGCGTGGACGTGCTCGCACCGGAAGGTTACGGTGAGATCATTGGCGGATCCCAGCGCATGGGGTCGTATGAGAAATTGCTGGCCCGCATTCACGAACACAATCTGCCGGAAGACTCGTTCAAGTGGTATCTCGACCTACGCAAGTTTGGCGGGGTTCCGCACTCGGGCTTCGGAATGGGCATCGAACGCGCAGTGGCCTGGATCTGTGGTCTTGATCACGTGCGCGAAACGATTCCCTTCGCGCGCACATTGCACCGTATTTACCCGTAGCGTACAGTTGCAGAGCTTTAAAACCGTTTGGGGGCGCGTGGGGCGCTCCCAACGTAGAAAGAGCTCGCGCCCGCGAGTGTAGTGAGAATCCTATGGCGACTTCACCGCAAACCGTTTTCAATCCGAATGTCATCAGCAAAAAAATCCGTGTACTTGGGGTTCCTCTCGATCTTGGGCAGTCGCGACGCGGCGTCGACATGGGACCTTCCGCTGTCCGCGTAGCCGGACTCGAAGCGAAGCTCGAAGCACTCGGTCACGTCGTAGAAGATGGCGGTAACGTGTCCGTGCCGCTGGCAGAGACGAAAAGTCCCGGCGAGCACGCCGCCAAATATCTCGATGAAATCACCAAGATCTGCCAGAAGCACGCGGAATTGGTTCTCAAATCTCTCGAAGAAGGGCGGGTGCCGCTGTCGCTGGGTGGGGATCACTCTATGGCGGCGGGAACTGTGTCAGGCATCGCCGAATATTTTCGACGGCAAAACCAGAAAATCGGGCTGCTGTGGATGGATGCCCACAGCGACATCAATACGCCCGAAAGTTCACCCAGTGGAAACGTGCACGGCATGCCGCTGGCAGCGCTGATGGGACTTGCTCCCTTGGAACTAGCTAACATCTTCAGCTTTAGCCCCAAGATCGCGCCTGAGAATTGCGTGATCGTTGGCGTGCGCGATGTTGACACGGCGGAAAAAGAGAACATTCGCAAGTCCGGTATTCACGTCTTCACCATGCGCGACATCGACGAGCGCGGCATGCGGGCGGTAATGGAAGAGGCCTTGCGCCTCGCGGGCCGGAACACCGTTGGCTATCACGTATCGCTCGATATGGATTGGATCGATCCGGAAGACGCGCCGGGGGTGGGCACGCCGGTGTGGGGCGGCGCTACCTATCGAGAAGCACACCTCGCGATGGAGATCATCGCCGATCACGGCCGCATGTTGAGCTTTGAAATCGTCGAAGTGAACCCCGTGCTCGACGAGCGTAACCAGACCGCGGAACTTGCGGTCGAGTTGGCATTGTCGGCATTCGGAAAGAAAATTCTTTAGACGGCAACCACCTTCGCTGTCCCAATCGCGAAGTCCAAAGCTGCTTCGCAGTGCAGCGTGGTGGTATCAAATATCGGCACGGCTGAATCGGACGGCTCGATAATCATCATCAGTTCGGTGCAACCGAGGATGATTGCTTCCGCGCCTTGATCTATGAGATTCGCAATGATTTTCCGAAACGCCTCTTTGGATTTCGGCGCAACCACCCCGTGCACCAGTTCGTCGAAGATGATGCGATGCGTGACTGCGCGATCTGTCGCATTCGGAATGAGCACCTCGAAGCCAAACTTTTCGCGCAGCCGGTCTCGGTAGAACGGCATTTCCATCGTGAAGGCGGTGCCAAGCAGCCCCACACGCCAGGCACCCGTCTTATGGATATGCGCACCTGTGACGTCGACAACATGCAGCACCGGGATCTGAATCGCTGCCTGCAGTTCTGGGGCGGCGATATGCATGGTATTGGCGCAGATGAGGACGCAATCCGCACCGCCGCGTTCCAGAGCTTTTCCGGCATCTACGATCAACGCTGTGGCTTCATCCCAGTGATCCGCATGTTGCAGCGTCGCGAGCTCGTCAAAGTCAATGGAGTAGAGCAGCTGTTTCGCCGAGTGTCGCCCACCGAGACGTTCCTTCGCGCCGCGATTCAAGTGAGCGTAGTAATGCGCAGTGCTTTCCCAACTCATGCCGCCGATCAATCCGATGGTCTTCATGGTCAATAGGTCCGTGAACTTCAGAGATGTCGAGAACCGTGCAACGCGCCGCTGCTCCCTGTTACATTGTTCGAAAGGATTCACGGGAGCCGGCAAAGGATGAAAAAAATCCGCGTAGGTGTTCTATTTGGCGGACGAAGCGGAGAGCACGAGGTGTCGCTGCTATCGGCTGCGTCGGTCATTCAAGCGATCGATAAATCCAGGTTCGAAGTGATCCCGATAGGCATCACGAAAGAGGGCAAGTGGCTAACCTCCGCCCACGCGGAACGCCTGTTGAGCGGAAAGGTCGATGACCATCACCTGCGCGCCGGCGACCCGCAGGCTACGCCGGGCGCCGCCCTGTTGGCGAAAGGTGAGGCCGTGCTGGTGCCGCCTGTTCCTGCTGCAGACCGTACCGCCATTGTGCCTTTTGAAACCGATGCGGCTGGCCACCATGCCACATCGATCGATATCGATGTGATCTTTCCCGTGCTCCATGGGACCTTCGGTGAAGACGGAACCATCCAAGGCCTGTTTGAACTCGCGAATATTCCGTATGTCGGCGCGGGTGTACTTGGCTCCGCGGCTGGGATGGACAAAGATGTGATGAAGTCGCTGTTCAAGATGGCCGGCCTGCCCATCGTGAAGCATGTCACGGTGCTGCGCAGTGCCTGGGAGCGCGAGCCCAAAAAAGTAAAGAAGCTGGTGGAAGCGAAGCTAAAATACCCGGTGTTTGTGAAGCCTGCAAATCTGGGTTCTTCGGTTGGCATTTCGAAAGCCCACGACGGCAAGGAACTCGGTCCGGCGATCGACGAGGCCGCTAAGTTCGATCGCAAGATCGTGATCGAACAAGGCGTGGGTGGGAAGAAACACAAGGCGCGCGAGATCGAATGTTCGGTTGTCGGCAACGATGATCCCAAAGCTTCCGTGGCCGGCGAGATCGTTCCG
>PLWX01000301.1 GCA_003151155.1 Acidobacteriaceae bacterium | reverse complement strand
TGCGGTCAAATTTTTCTTTCGCCATTCCCTGCTCCGTATCTCTCTAAATCGTTGTTACAAACCCGTTGTTATCTTGCCGCCGGCTTACCCTGCACCTTGGCGACAATTTCTTCCGCCACCGAACGCGGCGCTTCTTCGTAATGCGCAAAGTGCATCGAGAACGTCGCGCGACCCTGCGTATTCGAGCGCATGCTGTTCACGTATCCGAACATTTCCGCGAGCGGCACCATCGCCTTGATCACCTGCGATCCCGCGCGATGCTCCAACCCTTCAATCCGTCCGCGGCGGCTGTTCAGGTCGCCGATGATCACGCCCATGTACTCCTCGGGCACAACCACTTCGACCGACATCACCGGCTCCAGCAGAACTGGGCTCGCCTTGCGTGCGGCTTCCTTGAACGCCATCGAACCGGCGATCTTGAAGGCCATTTCGTTGGAATCGACGTCGTGATAGCTGCCGTCGTACAGCGTGACTTTCACATCGACCATCTCGTAACCGGCGAGAACGCCGCCTTCGAGTGCTTCTTTAATTCCCTGGTCGATCGGCTTGATGAATTCCTTCGGAATCGTTCCACCAACGATGTCGTTGATGAATTCGTAGCCCTTGCCTGGCTCATTCGGACCCACGCGGATCTTGCAGTGTCCGTACTGGCCGCTGCCGCCCGTCTGCCGGATGTACTTGCCTTCCGCCTGCGCCTCTTTGCGGATCGTCTCACGATACGCAACCTGCGGCTTGCCGACGTTCGCCTGCACGTTGAACTCGCGCATCATGCGGTCAACAAGAATTTCCAGGTGCAGTTCGCCCATGCCCGCAATCAGGGTCTGACCACTGTCGGGATCGGTGCTGACGCGGAACGTCGGATCTTCCTGCGCCAACTTGTTGAGCGCAACGCCCATCTTTTCCTGGTCGCTCTTCGTCTTCGGTTCCACCGCCACCGAAATTACCGGCGTCGGGAACTCGATCGACTCCAGCACCAGCGGATGCTTTTCATCGGAGATCGTGTCGCCCGTTGTGATCGACTTCAATCCCACCACCGCGCAGATATCGCCGGCCATGATCTCCGTGATCTCTTCGCGCTTGTTGGCGTGCATCTTCAACAGGCGGCCGATACGCTCGTTGCGTCCCTTGCTGCTGTTGTAGACCGTATCGCCCGTCTTCAACTGTCCGGAGTAAACCCGGATGAAGGTCAGCTGGCCGACGAAGGGATCGGTCATGATCTTGAATGCCAGCGCGGTGAACGGCTGCTTGTCGTCCGCACTACGCTGTTCTTCGGCACCGGTGTCAGGATTCTTTCCCGTAACCGGCGGAATATCCAGCGGCGAAGGCAGGTAATCGACAACTGCGTCGAGCAGCGTCTGGACGCCCTTGTTCTTGAAGGCCGTGCCCGCGGTGACCGGGAAGATCTTCATCGCAATCGTGGCGCGGCGGAGACCGGCGCGAAGCTCAGCTTCGGTCATCTCCTCGCCCTCAATGTACTTCGCCATCAGCGAGTCATCGTTCTCGGCGATCGTTTCCACCATCAGGTTGCGAAAGGCTTGCGCCTTCTTCAGCAACTCGGCGGGAATGTCTTCAGTATCGTATTGCGATCCCATGGCCTCGTCGTGCCACATCAACGCCTTCATCTTGAAGAGGTCGATGACGCCCTTGAACTTGTCTTCTTGTCCGATGGGATATTGGATCGCGACTGGCTTGGCATTGAGACGCTTGCGGATGGTATCGACGGCGTGCTCGAAATCGGCACCCATCTTGTCCATTTTGTTGATGAAGCAAATACGCGGAACCGAGTATTTATCGGCTTGCCGCCAAACCGTTTCCGATTGCGGCTCTACGCCATGCACCGCGTCAAACACTGCAACTGCGCCATCGAGCACGCGCAGCGAGCGTTCGACTTCAGCGGTGAAGTCGACGTGGCCCGGCGTATCGATGATGTTGATGCGCTCGTCGCGCCAGGTGCAGGTGGTCGCCGCCGACGTGATCGTGATGCCGCGCTCTTGCTCCTGCGCCATCCAATCCATCGTCGCCGTGCCTTCATGGACCTCGCCAATGCGGTGCGTGCGGCCCGTGTAAAACAGCACGCGCTCCGTGGTCGTGGTCTTACCGGCATCGATGTGCGCCATGATGCCGATATTCCTGCAACGCTCTAATGGAACCAGTCTCGCCACTTAATCTCTCTCGTCTCTTCGTCAGAACTCTGGGTGCCCCATCCTTGTCCGCAGGACAGGATGGGATTCACGAATGTTCAAATCTTTGCTGGGTGCCCCGTTTCTCGCGCCTTTCGAGAAGCGGGAATCCTTTACCAGCGGTAGTGCGCGAAGGCCTTGTTGGCCTCGGCCATACGGTGTACGTCTTCCTTCTTCTTGATCGCCGCGCCACGGCCATTGGCTGCATCCAGCAGCTCGTTGGCGAGCTTGTCGATCATGCCCTTCTCACCACGGCCGCGCGAATAGCTGATCAGCCAGCGGATCGCCAGCGACGTGCGACGGTCGGCATTCACTTCCACCGGCACCTGGTAGTTCGCACCACCGACGCGGCGGGTCTTCACTTCCAGCAGCGGCTTGGCGTTCTCGACGGCTTTTTTGAAGAGCTTCAGGGCATCGTCACCGCCACCCTTCGCTTCCAGCTTCTTCATGGCTTCGTAGAAGATCGTCTGGGCAGTGCTCTTCTTCCCGTCGTACATCATCGAGTTCACGAACTTGTTGGCCAGGGTCGAGTCGTAGACCGGATCCGCCAGGGGTTCGCGCTTCGCAATATGACCTTTTCTAGGCATCTGTTTCCTCTACCTGCTTAAGCTTTCGGGCGCTTGGCGCCATACTTCGAACGTCCCTGCTTGCGGTTGGCCACGCCCACCGAATCCAGGGTGCCGCGTACCACGTGATACCGAACCCCCGGCAGATCCTTCACACGGCCGCCGCGGATGAGCACGATCGAGTGCTCCTGCAGGTTGTGGCCGATGCCAGGAATGTAGGTCGTCACTTCGATTCCATTCGTCAAACGGACGCGCGCCACTTTGCGCAGCGCCGAGTTCGGCTTCTTGGGCGTCTGGGTGTATACGCGGGTGCAAACGCCACGCTTCTGCGGGCAGGATTGCAATGCCGGGCTCGCCGTCTTGAAGTTCGGCGCCGTTCGGCCCTTACGCACGAGTTGATTAAATGTAGGCACTCTTCCAAGCTCCTTCCGGACACACAATTCCGGATTGCGCTGCTTAGGCGCGTTATTCCTGTTTCCCTTTTCAGGGGCTGGACGGTTTGCATCCGCTTCACGCACGTGAAGGGCACTCCCGACCATGCTTCCCGCAAAGCACATTGCGGGAATGTGACGTTTCCTATGTGGTTGGGCTAACGACGGTGGCACCACGTCCCAGGATCGGGAGGTACTCCGTTTCGTCGGCCTCGACCTGCATACCCTTCGGAAGGTCCGAAGGTAGCGCAGGTACGTTTCAGCGAGGATGCCCTTAAATTACAGCCGCTTAAACCGCGACGCTTGCAGGGCAAAGTTCTCTTGAAGCTCAGCCACTACCAATACAGGCAAGCCAAATTGACTCGCAGAACCTATCCAATATAACAACTGAACTGTTGGCCGTCAACGATCCGGGTTCCGTTTCACAAAAATCAGGGCAAAACTCTTGAACCGCTCGCTTATGATCGTCTCGGATCTCCATCATACGGGAAAAATGCCTAACTCGGATACGGATCCCCGCCGCGATTCTCCATCCCCAGGGTTTTCCCCCCTGCTACTGATTCTCGCTGCCACGTTTTTTCTCTATCTTCCTTGTCTTCGCTACGGATTCGTCTATGACGACCAGGTCCAGATCGTCACTAATCCGCGCATCGCTTCCTGGTCCTATCTGCCCGCCTATTTTCAACACCATGTCTGGATACAGATCTCAACCACGGGCTCTTATTATCGACCCCTCTTTCTTTTGTGGCTGCGAATCAACCACGTTCTCTGGGGCATGAATCCCGTCGGCTGGCACGCCACGAGCCTCGTGCTTCACCTCGTCGCCGTTGCCCTGGCCTATTTGCTGCTGCGCCGGACTATTCCCGACCCCCTCGTCGTAGTCGTCGCCACCGCCGTTTTCGCACTGCATCCCGCGCATATCGAGTCGACCGCCTGGATCTCGGGATCCACCGATCCGCTGATGGCCATTCCCCTCATCGGATCGCTTCTCTGCTGGCTCCGCTACCGGCAACACAAGCGCGTCACCCTTCTCATCGCATCGCTTCTACTCTTTGTCGCCGCGCTAATGGTGAAGGAGAGCGCGGCAATCACCCCACTCCTGATCTTCGTTTACGGCTACGTTCGCAGCAGCGAAGACTCCCAATGTTCCCGGCTACGGCAGGCTATCCGTTCCTGTGCCCCGTACTTCGCCCTACTCCTGGCTTACGTGGCGGTTCGACGACACATCCTGTACTCCGAAATCGAGCCTGCGCTCCGCCCTCTCTACACTGCGATTCTGAATCTCCCCGCGATGGCATGGTTCTACTTCAGGCATCTGCTCTGGCCCGCACGCTTAAGCGTGATGTACGACTTCGATCTCACGCGCAGCCACAGCGCCATGCTAATCGCGGCCACTCTGCTCGTAAGCATTGCAACGCTCGCGATCTTTTTCGCCTTCCGAAGATCTCCCGCACTCCTCTCCGCCTGGGCATGGATCGTCTTTCCTATCGCGGCGGCGATTGCCGGAACCCCACAGTTCGATCCCCACGACTACGTTCATGACCGCTACCTCTATCTGCCGGTCCTCGGACTTGGGATTTTGTTCGCGGCGGCGCTCCGCGCTCTCCGCTTCGGCCAATCGCATCTCTTCGGCCAACCTGCTTCACGCGCCATCGCGGCGCTTATCGTTCTTGGTGCGATGGCTTACGGCACCGAATCGCAACTCTTTCCCTGGACGAACAACCTCACCCTCTTTTCGCACGCCGTGCAGGTCGCTCCCACCAATCCCATGAGCTACGAGCACTTGGCGTTCGAGATGTACAAACGCGGCGATCTCGTCAGCGCCATGAATCTTTACAAAAAAGCCATTGCCCTCGATCCGCAGGACTGGCACGCAAACTTTGGACTGGCGGTCCTCTATTACCGCTCCGAACAGTGGGCTCCCGCCGATTTTTACTGCGATCGCGCCAACCAGATCACGCCCGACGCCAATAATGTCTGCTATCAATTTCAGACCGTTGCTCGCATGAAGCTCGGCGCATTACACGCCGCGGAAATTCCCATTCGCTACGCAATCGCCCACTGGCCGCAGGTTACAGGACAGCATCTGTTGCTTGGTCGCGTCTTCGTAGAAGAAGGGGATAAGCCCGCCGCGGCGGAGGAATTCCAGAACGAATTAAGAATCGACCCAAAATCCACCGAGGCACAGAACGCGCTCGCGCAGCTGCAACCTTGAGTTGCAGCGCGACCCGCCCAAACCGTTTTAAGAAGAATTGCTGTTTGCGGAAAGCATCCCCCACCTCCTTCGCTTGCCGAAAAATCCCGCAGCTTCTACACTAACGTTTTCCCACCAGGTTCTCTCTCTGGTTTCATAATCCGCACGTCTAACTGACGATCGTGCGGGGAGGATACATGCGGCGGTTCTCATCGGCTTCTATTGCAGCACTCACGGCAGTCCTTTTTCTAACCGCATTCTGGTCTGCTTGCGGCGGCGGCAGTAGCAGCAGTACGACCTTCTCCATTGCCAAGTTCGTCTTTTCCCCCACGACGATTTCGCTCGAGCCCGGGCAGGTCCTCAACGTCACCGCTACCCCGTATAACTCTACCGGCACGATCGTGAGCGCGACCATCACCTACTCGGTCGCGGCCGCTGATCAACAAAGCGGCGGAATCTCCATCTCGCCCGGCGGTTCGCTCTGCGCTGGTTCATGGGACGGCACTTTCACTCTCTGCTCGGTTCCCAAGATTCCTGTCGTTGGCGCTTACAAGGTCACCGCCACCGCCAACGGCGCCACCGGCACTGCCACTGCCTACGTCCACTATCACGTCGACGCCGTTTACCTCCACGCGCCGACTGCCGTCTGCACCAGCAGCGGCACCACTGCCGGCGTGACGCCCTACGCGTGCACCGCCAATCCCTCCGCACTCGCGAGTTGCGCTTCCACCTGCGTCGACAATGCCAGCATGTGCGACGTCACCAGCAGCGTGGGCGCTTTCACCTACGGCATCGTGGATTCTTCCGTCGCCAGCATCGATTCCATCGGCAAGCTCACCGCCGGCATCCCCGGCAATACCAAGCTCTATGCCTCCGTCACCAGTGGTGGCGCCAACAGCAGCGTCAGCACGGCCGTGCCGTACACGACCTGCCTGGTTGATTCCATTTCCCTCAACGATGCCGGCAACAGCTCGTTCACCATCGCCAGTGCCGGCACCTCGACGCTGACCGCGACCGCCGTCGATACCGCGGGCAAAACCATCTCTCCGTCGCTGACCTACAACAATCTGCAAGCCGCTGTCGGCACTGTCGCTGGTAGCACCAGCACCGGCACCTATACGGGCAAAGCTCCCGGATACGGCGGCGTCGTCGCCAGTTGCACCGCGCCCGCCTGCAACGTGAATGCCTCTGCCGTCTTCAGCAACGTCGTAACATCCACTGTCCAAAGCTCCTCCAGTACGGGTGCAATCACCGCCAACGAGACCAATGTTTACGTCACCGGCACTGGCGCCATTCAGCTCTACCCGGTCGATACCACCAAGTTCACCGTCGGAACCGTTGCCTCGCTTCCCAGTTCGCCCAATTCCATCGCTATGGCACGTGATGGTCTCCACATTTATCTCGGTAGCGACACCAACGCCATGGTCGTGACCACCGCCAGCAATTCCGTGCAGAGCCTTAGCTTCCCCGGAAAGGTCCTGGCCGTCGCCCCTAACAACGCTTACGTGATCTTCGCTTCGACTGCCGCCACCAACAACGTCTACATCATGAGCGGCTCGAGCTTGACGATCGCCAACTCCGGCGGATTTACCATCCCTGGCGTCACTGCCGCAAGCTTCACCCCTGACGGCAACACCGTCTACTTCGCCGCCGGTTCGAATCTCTATCGTTATCGCATCATCGGAGACAGTGGCAGCACCCCGGTTCCGCTCACCCTCACCAACGGTGGTGGCGCTCCGCTTTCCGGCGCTCCTGCGGATCTGAAGACAAGTGCCAACGGCACCATCCTCTTCTCCGCTCTCTCGTCGAGCATTCCCACCGACGAAACCTGCAATGCGCTGGTGAACAATCAATACGTAAGCGCGTTCCAATCGCTTCCCAATGGACTTGGCTTTGGTGCGTCCGCCTTGGCAGCGCTTCCCAGCGGCGCCGGTATGCTCGCCGTCAATGGCAGCAACGTTGAGCAGATCGACATCACCACCCCCAACCCGCTCACTGCTCCCTTCGTCGGTTGCCCCGCCACGCCTTTCGCTGTGACCGCGACTCCGTTTTCTCTCTCTGCCCTGGGCAGCGGATTCACCGTCAATCAACTCATCGTCTCTAACAGCGGCCACTACGCTGCCGTGCTCGCCAACTGCACTACTGGTAGCTGCAATGCGCAAGTCGCAATCATCGATCTGACCAAGGGCACGGTCACTCCTGTTCCCTTCGTCAACAAGGGCACAGGCACCATTCATCAAGCCTTCAGTGGAGCTTTCCTGCTCGATGACAGCGGGCTCTGGATCGGCGCCGACGATGCCACCACCAACCCTCTTGGCACCATCCACTTCATCGATGTCACCAAGCTTGCCGACACCGAACAGGTCAACGTCCCCATCCAGGGCCTCAGCTCCGGTTCCACGCCGAAGTATGTGAACCCCAGCCTGGTCGTCGTGCAGCCCAAGTAAACGCAGTCTGAAATACGAAAGCCCTCCGCGAGGAGGGCTTCTTCGTTGCTGTCAGCCTTTCGTTATTCCCCGAAAGCCGCGTTGTAATCTTCCGGATCGATCCCGTGATACGCCATCATGTCCCGCAGGCGATCGTGAAATTCCTTCGGCGTGCTCTCAATTACCGCCAGGATCGAGGCCTCGACCGATACCTCGTCCTCGTTCTCTTCATCCGCCAGCGATTCCGCACGCGACTGCGCGGACTCTTTTATCTCCTGCCGCTCCGACGACGGCAGCGACTTCATCAGTTGCTTGAATATTTCTTTTGCTTCGTCTGACCAGTGCATTCTCTTTGGTTCTTCCCACTCCGGATCTGTAAATCTTTACTTCGCTTTCGCCGCCTGATCCAATTCCCGCCCAACGCTATCCAACACTCCATTGATGAATTGAACCGACTCGGGACTCGAAAATCTTCGTGCAATTTCCAGCGATTCGTTAATCACCACCGCCTTCGGCGTCTTCGTGAATCCCAGGAACTCCGCGACCGCTCCCCGCAAAATGTTCCGATCCACCGCCGCCATGCGATCCATCCGCCAGTGCTCGGCATGCTTTTCGATCAGCCCATCGATCTCGTCCCTGCGCTTCTCCGCGACGTGAAATAGATCGATCGCGAAACTCCGTACATCCTCTTCCAGGTCCTCGCGCTCCGACCAGAAGGTCTTTTCTACATGATCGACCGACTGCTTGCCCATATCCATTTGGAAAAGCATCTGCAGTGCCAACTCGCGCGACTTGCGCCTTGTTCCCGTCTTCACCATACCAAACTCAGTTCCTTCACCTTTGTACTACCGTTTCACCGGTTTCGCCGGACGCAATACACGAGTTTTCATTAAATCTTTCGCCGCCAGTTTCGGCTTGGGCGAAACCTTCAGGCGCTCGCCCGTCAGTTTAAGGTTCACCATCTCCACCGCGGCCATCGCAGCTTCATAGCCCTTGTTGCCGGATTTCAATCCCGCGCGATCGATTGCCTGTTCCAGCGTATCGCAAGTCAGCACGCCAAATCCGTGTGGAACCCCGGTTTCCTGCGCCGACTGTCCCACGCCCCGCGTGACTTCATTCGCAATCACTTCGTAATGCAGTGTGCCGCCGCGCAACAGGCAGCCGAGGCAAATGACGCCATCCCACTTCCCGCTTTCCGCCAGCGCTCTCGCCGCACTCGGAATCTCAAACGCTCCCGGCACTCGAACCACTTGCGTGTCGCCCTTCTCCACGCCCGCGTGCCGCAGCGCCAGCAGCGCTCCATCCAGCAGACGCTCGGTAATAAAACTATTGAACCGGCTTACCACCAGCGCAAACTTTTTGCCCCGCGCACTCAGCGTCGCTTCGCGTTCGCGTGCCTGGTGATGCTGCTTCTCCGGCAGGTAGTTATAAAATGCGACGCTCTGCCCGCCGACCTCGACCGTGAAGATGCGTGCGCCAAACTCCTGGTCTTCTGGCTTGGTCAGTTTCTTCCAGCCTTTTTTCTTCAGCAGTTCGTACACACCATCAGCGTCGTTTACTTCAAACACCAGGTTGGCTTCCGGAAACCCTTCTCCCAGCCCGAGCTCAATGCCGCCATCGGCGACCAAAAACACGTGTCCGCTATTACTGCGCCCTTCCCAGTGCTCGCCCTCATCCAGGCCAAGCTGGGAAAAAAATTCTTTCAGTTGCTGAAACTCCGCCTTGTTCTTCGCCAGGCGAAGCATTCGAAGATTCTTGATCATGCTCTTAGGTGGGCGGGCCTTCAGGCCCGCATTAAGTTGCTTCCTTGAATAGGGGCTTTAGCCCCTGAGGTACACAGCCGCGCCAGACGCACACGGCCAACTAGTCATCCTACATGAAGAAATCACGGGCGCAAAAGGCAGCGCAAACCACCCAAAAACTCCCAACCCTTTGTGCCCTTCGTGACCTTCGTGGTCAAAGATTTTTTTATTTCCCTTTATACGAAGCCGCCCGCTTCTCGAGGAATGCCGCTGTCCCTTCGTTCTTATCATCGGTTGCACAGGTGATTGAGAACAACGTCGCCTCCAGGTAAAGCCCCTCCGCCAGCGTCATATCGGCCCCGTGATTCACCGCCTCCATCGTGTACCGGATCGCCAGCGGTGCATTCGCAATAATCTTCTGTGCCACGCCTTCCACGTACGCCCTCAACTCCGCCGCCGGCACCACCGCATTCACCAGT
>PLWX01000253.1 GCA_003151155.1 Acidobacteriaceae bacterium | reverse complement strand
CCTGGAGAGGTGATCTACACCCTCGGCTATCCGCTTACCTTTCACGAATACGGCGGGGCATGGATCTATGGCGGCAAGGACAATGTCGTCTCTCTTGGCTATGTGACTGGCCTCGACTACCAGGATCCGCGTATCGATCCGCAGCACGTGCTGCAGTCGTTCAAGCAGCATCCATTCATTGCCAAGCTGCTCGAGGGCGGCAAAATGATTCGCTACGGCGCAAAGTCGCTGCCGTACGGCGGATGGTATGCGATGCCGCCTCTAGCTGGTGACGGCTGGATGATCGTTGGAGACTCGGCGGGTTTCCTGAACTCGCAGCGGCTCAAGGGAATTCATCTCGCAATCAAAAGCGGCATGCTCGCGGCGGAGTCGGCGTTCGAATCTTTGCAGAAGAACGAATTCACGAAACAGCAGCTCGATACCTACCCGGAAAAAGTGAACGCCAGCTGGGTCCGCGAGGAATTGTGGCCCGTTCGCAATTTCCATCAGGGCTTCGAACATGGATTCGTGCAAGGCATGTTTCACACCGCCCTGCAACAAATCACCGGCGGATTTGGCATCCGCGATCGTTATCCCGCCGTCGCGGGACATACCAGGATGCAGCCGTTATGGGAGATGATGGGATACGGCAATCGTCGCGAACAGATTCTCGGTCCCGCGCGCGGCGATGGCAAAGTCACCTTCGACAAGCTTACCGATCTCTATCACTCCGGTACGAAGCACGAAGAAGATCAACCCGCTCATCTCGTCATCCACGACACCAACATCTGCAGCACCCGATGCACCAAAGAGTTTGGCAATCCGTGCACGAATTTCTGTCCGGCGAACGTGTACGAGATGGTCGACGCGCAGGATGTGCCGGGTGGCAAAGAGATACATTTAAATCCATCGAACTGTGTTCACTGCAAGACCTGCGACATCATGGACCCGTACGAAATCATCACTTGGGTTCCGCCTGAGGGCGGCGGCGGGCCCAATTACGATGGTATGTAAGGCCTGCTGGTAGCCGGAAGCTATCGTCATGGGCCTTTTGGGCGGTATTTCGATAAAAATTGGGTATTTCGCACCTGAATTTTTCGCTTTTTTCGAATGAACAAAACAGATTGATGTTCCCCTAATCCAAAGTTGCACAATGACTTAGTAAGTTATTGACCACGGTAACCACTTTTCGATTACCTAATTGTTACCGCCGTTACATTTACTTTTTTTCAGAGTAGCCTCAGAATTCATCTCGTAGTTCGGCAGTTCTGGGGGAGGGCTGCCGTCGGCGCCCTGAGGCGAAAGCCCAGGGCGTTGTTTTTTGTCTACAAGTTTCGATCTGGGCTGGCTTCAGTTGCGATTGCGGAGGGTGAGTCGAAAGGGAGGGTTTCGCCATCTAATCGAAGTGATAGGATGAAAATTCGGCTTGGGGCCTCTGGTGCCAGCCGTAGTTAGTCCACAAGAACAGAGCCTGGAGGCGTAATGGCGAGCGACGCAATTGTTGAAATTACAGATTCAAATTTTGAGCAGTTAGTGATGAAGTCCGATAAACCGGTCCTGATTGATTTTTGGGCGGCATGGTGTGGGCCCTGCAAGGCTTTGGCGCCGATCGTCGATGAAGTGGCCCAGTCTTTCAGCGGCAAGGTGACCGTCGGCAAGATGGACGTCGATAAAAATGCTGCGACCCCACAGCGTTTTGGCATCCGGGGAATCCCGACGTTGCTTGTGTTCAAGGGCGGCCAGGTGCAAGAGCAGATTGTGGGCTATGTAGCCCGCGAGCGCATCGAGCAGGCACTGAACAAGAGCCTATAGCTTATCGAAAAGTTTTGTCGTAAAGGCCCAGCCTCGTGGCTGGGCTTTTTGTTTTCCATGCGAGCAGTACGCTCTTATCTTCGCTTCGCCGCAAGCGACGAGGCGCTCTCGTTATAATTGCAATTTCATGGCTAATTTTGCTGCGGTGGACGAACAACTCGCATACTTGAAGAAGGGCTCTGCCGAGATTATTCGCGAAAGCGACCTGCGCGAACGACTGGAAAAATCGCGCGCAACCGGCAAGCCGTTACGCGTGAAAGCCGGCTTTGATCCCACGGCGCCAGACCTGCATCTCGGACACACCGTCCTGATGCGGAAGTTGAAACACTTTCAAGATCTCGGACATACCGTCATTTTCCTGATCGGCGATTTCACCAGCTTGATTGGCGACCCCACCGGACGCTCCGCCACGCGCCCCCCACTGACGCGAGCGCAGATCGATCAAAATGCCGAAACCTACAAGGCGCAGGTCTTCAAAATTCTTGACGGACAAAAGACTGAGGTGCGCTTCAACAGTGAGTGGCTCGACAAGCTCGGGTACGAAGGCATAATCCGTCTGGCTGCGAAGTACACCGTGTCTCAAATGCTGGAGCGAGAAGACTTCCATAAGCGTTTCCAGGAAGAGAAGCCGATCGCGCTGCACGAATTGCTCTACCCGTTGGCGCAAGGTTATGACTCCGTGGCTCTCGAAGCTGACGTAGAGTTGGGCGGCACCGATCAGAAATTCAACCTGCTCGTGGGACGCGAACTGCAACGTCACTACAACCAGCCCTCGCAGATCGTTTTGACCATGCCTCTTCTCGAAGGCACCGACGGCGTGCAGAAGATGTCGAAGAGCTACGGAAATTACATTGGCATCACGGAGTCTCCGGAGGAGATGTTTGGCAAGGTGATGTCGATCAGTGACGCGCTGATGTGGCGCTACTACGAGCTGCTCACTGATCTGACCGTCCCGCAGATTGAAGATCTTCAGAAGAAAGTTGCTACAAGCGAAGCCCATCCGATGAAGGTGAAGCAGGATCTCGGCCGCATCCTGGTCAAGGATTTTCATTCGGCGGAGGCCGCTGAACGTGCGGCCGAGAATTGGTCGAAGCAATTCCAAAAGAAAGAAGTGCCGGACGAGTTGGAAGAAGTGAAGATTTCCGCGGCAGAGATTGGGCTCGACGGCGGCGGTGCGCAGGTGCGGTTGGATCGACTCCTCCACAAGGCAGGTCTGGCAGAATCCGCGACCGATGCCAGTCGGAAGATCAAGGCGAACGCGGTCAAGGTCGATGGTGAGGGAGCATCTTCGCCACACATCGCGGTGAATGGCCTGCCGGCTTCCTGGGTGATCCGAGTCGGAAAAAGAATGAAGCGGGTTACCGTCAGCTGACCTCGATCCGCTCTTCGACCGCAATGCGAATTCACCCGGCAATTTCTTTTTAGCATTCTAAGAATCTGTTGTCTTCCTGTACCCTCAATTGAATTCAACCGGGAGTTTCCATTGCGAGTCGTTGCCCTTCTGGGTCCGCGGGCTGATGAGAAAGTCGTCCGTCAATTCGAACTGCCGGGAGTGAATCTTTTCACCGGCAACGACATGGATCCCACCGATCGTCCGGCCGCAGCGCTCGTCTTTGGCGGCGATGGAACCCTGCATCATCATCTCGCGGCGTTGATTGAAAGCCGAACTCCTTTTTTGCATGTGCCCATGGGTAGCGGCAATGACTTTTCTCGGGCACTGGGGATTTACCGCGTGGACGAAGCGCTGGCAGCCTGGAAGAAATTCGTATCCAGCGGCGCAAATGTTCGTGAGATCGACGCTGCCGCAATTACCCAGCTGCGAACAGAAAAACCAGACGGTCCCCCCGCCAGCGATGGTTGGGCACAGGAGATCGCGGCCAGCGAACTCGATCCCGCGAATCATCTTGCCGTACTTGGCCCGAAGATCATGGAGTCGCAACTTCGACACTTGATTGAACGCCGGCAACATCTTGCAGCGCTTCCTGTTTACTACGCGTGCGTGGCCGGAGTCGGCTTTGATAGCGAGGCCAACCGGCGTGCCAATAAGATGCCGCTCTGGCTCCGCCGACGAGGAGGCTACGTGCTGGGCGCGGCAGGTGCTCTGTTCTCTTACAGGGCGAAGAGAGTGACCGTTTCGCTGCCTGCTCCCCGCTGGGCGCCTACCGACGACGGCTGGGTAGCCAAGGTCGACGAAAGCGCGCTGCTGGTCGCCGTTGGAAACACGACCAGCTATGGCGGTGGCATGCGAATGACCGCCAAGGCCGAGTTAGACGATGGCAAGTTGGACATCTGCTTCGTACGCGAAGTCGGCAAGTTCTTCATCCTACGCTTCTTCCGTACCGTCTTTGCAGGAACGCATTTGCGGCTCAAGCAGGTGGAATACCTCCAGACAGACCGCTTGCGGATCGACTCCGAGAAGCCGATGCCCATCTATGCCGATGGAGAATATATCTGCGAGACGCCTTTTGAGATCTCGGTTGTGCCGCGGGCTTTACGGGTGATTGTGCCGTAAACCGCCACTTTGGAGGGTGGTTTCTTGTACTAAGCGTCTTGGAACGAATTTTAGGAAACCTTTTCAGAGATGCGCGGTCTATACTTTGTGACAACGGTTATGTCGACCTCTGCCTTGGATAATCAGAACATTCCGACGCCCGAACGCCCCAAGAACGATGGGCCCGCGAACGAGCCTGGATTCCATGTCATGATGTTGGACACGGACGGCGGTTATGCGGTCGACCGTAAATCGTTTCTCTACTCTTACGCCATCAATATGGCGACCGTGGCGCTGCTCATCTGGGCGAGCCACTGGACCTTCACCCACAAAGATCTGATCAAGAAGCAGGTTTC
>PLWX01000054.1:20550-29084 GCA_003151155.1 Acidobacteriaceae bacterium | reverse complement strand
CAGACGGCGGCGGGGTTAGGTATTCCAACTCCGGCATTTTCAGCTTCACTCGCGTACTTCGATAGTTATCGATCCGCGCAACTACCGCAAAACCTGACACAGGCGCAACGCGACTTCTTTGGGGCCCACACGTACCAGCGTGCGGATCGTCCGGAAGCCGGGTTCGTTCACACCGATTGGCAGAAGTTTGTTCACAAGAAGTAGGGCGCGAGGAGATTGATGAGTACAGTAGTGCAGGCCACCCCCACCCGGAGCGTTGCGATTCCACCCATGCCTAAGGCTGACCCCTGCCTGGTGGTCATCTTTGGAGCCTCCGGCGACCTTACCAAGCGCAAGCTCATTCCTGCGCTCTTTGACCTGGCATGCATCGGGTGCATTGCGGGGCAGCAGTTTGACGTACTGGGCACCGGGCGCACGGAGATGACGACCGAGGAGTTCCGGGCATCGATGCGCGAAGCGGCCTCCACCTCGAAGGATGCGCGCAAGTTCAGCGACTGGAACTGGGAGCAGTTCGAGAAGCGCTTGCACTACGTGGCCGGGGACATCAACGACCACGGATTCTACGAGAGCCTCAAGAAGCAGATCGGCGAACTGGAGGCCCAAGGGGCCAGTTCCAATCACATGTTCTACGTCTCGACCCCGGCGTCGCTGGCGCCTCCAATCGTCCAGGGATTGGGGAAGAGCGGGTTGGCGAAGAACGCCAAGGGGTGGGCTCGGATCGTGCTCGAGAAGCCTTTTGGGCGTGACTTGGAGACGGCCCAGGCGCTGAACAAGGAAGTGCTGCAGGTATTCGATGAGAAGGACGTTTATCGCATCGACCACTACCTGGGCAAGGAGACGGTCCAGAATATCCTCGTATTCCGCTTCGGTAATTCCCTGTTCGAGCCGATCTGGAACCGCAACTACATCGATTACGTCGAGATCACGGCTGCCGAGACACTAGGCGTCGAGCAGCGCGCGGCGTTCTATGAGGAGACCGGCGCCCTGCGGGACATGATTGCCAGTCACCTGCTGCAACTGCTTACCCTGACGGCGATGGAGCCGCCGGTGGCCTTCGATGCGGACTCAGTCCGTGAGCAGAAGGTGCAAGTGCTGCGGTCGATCCACCGGATGACGCCGGAGCAGGTGGCGGAACGGACGGTGCGCGGGCAGTATGGACCAGGAACGATCGGAGGAAAGGCGGCCCAGGGATACCGGGAAGAGCCGGGGGTGAAACCTAACTCACGGACCGAGACTTATGTGGCAGTGGAGTTCCGCATTGACAACTGGCGATGGGCGGGAGTGCCCTTCTACGTGCGCAGCGGCAAGCGGCTCGGTAAGTCGGAGACCGAGATCAAGGTGCACTTCAAGCGGACACCGCAGGCGATTTTCGCTAAGACGCCGGATGACGACATTGAGCCGAACGTGATCACCTTGCGAGTGCAGCCCAATGAAGGCATTGCCATGTCATTCGCGGCGAAGCAGCCAGGGTCGCAGATGAAGGCGGTTCCGGTGAGAATGAACTTCGCTTACCAGGACGCATTCGGCGGACAAGCACCGGTGGCTTACGAGACGCTGCTGCTGGACGCGATGCGCGGCGATCCGACGCTATTCACACGCGGTGACGAAACCGAGAACCAATGGCGGATCATCACGCCGATCGAAGAGGTTTGGCAGGACCTTCCGGCGCCGCAGTTCCCTAACTACGACGCAGGCAGCGATGGACCGGAAGAGGCAAATCGGCTGATCACCAGCGAATGCCGGCATTGGAGTCGTTTGGGCGAATAGCATGGACGAACCGACAGCGCCAGTGAAGCTGCTCGTCGCGGATGTGGACGGCACTTTACTCGATCCGGAGAAACAGCTCACCGAGCGGGTGAGGCAATCGGTGCTGCGGGTGAAGGAGTCTGGGGTGTTGTTCACCATCATCTCGGCGCGGCCGCCAAGGGCAGTGCAGTTCCTCATCGATGCGCTGGAGATCACGGAGCCTCTCGCCTGCTTCAATGGCGCGTTGATCTGCACGCCACGTTACGAAGTGCTCTCCGAGACATTGCTGGAGAAGGACGACGCCAGCCACGTGGCGACGATGATCCTCGATCATGGGCTGGACCTGTGGATCTTCCGCGGAGCGGAGTGGTTCGTGAGCCGCCTCAACGGTCCGCACGTGGAAGGTCACGTGAAGGCCCTGGGACATGGACCTCGCTATCTTGGACCTGACTACACGATGTGCCGGCAAGCGAACAAGCTCGTAGGCGTGAGCGATAACTATGCGGAGGTGAAGCGCTGCGAGGCCGAGGTGCTGGCGACTTGCGGACCGCGGATCTCGGCGACACGCTCGGCCGATTATTACCTGGATGTGACGCATCGCGACGCGAACAAAGGTCGCGCGGTAGAAGTGCTCGCGGCGATGCTGAAGGTGCCGCTGGAGAATGTCGCGACCATCGGCGATATGCCGACCGACGCACTGATGTTCGCCAAGACGGGGATCAGCATTGCGATGGGTAATGCCAGCGACGAAGTGAAGGCCGCAGCCAAGTTTAAGACGACGAATAACAGTGAAGATGGATTCGCGCATGCGATGGAGGAGATCGTTCTGCCGCGGGTCGCCAAGGCTGCGGGAGCACAGCGATGAAGGTCGAACGATCCGTGGACCTGGGACAAAAGGGCGAGCTGCTGGTGGTGCGAGATGCTTGCGCGCTCTTCGAGGCGGCAGCCGAACTGTTTGCGAATGCAGCGACAGCGGCGATCGCCGCGCACGGAAAGTTCACGGTCGCGCTATCGGGAGGATCGACGCCGAAGGCGCTTTTTGAATTGCTCGCAACCGAGCCGTGGCGCAGCCGGGTTCCGTGGTCGAAGGTGCATTTTTTCTGGGGCGACGAGCGTTGGGTGCCGTCGACCGACAAGCAGAGCAACTATCGAATGACGAACGAGGCGCTGCTCTCGAAAATTTCGGTGCCGGCGGGGAATGTGCATCGTGTCGAGACGGACCGCGGCACCCCGCAAGAAGCAGCCGCGAAGTACGAACAAGAAGTTCTAAAAATTGTCGGCCCACAGCCGAAGTTCGATCTCATCCTGCTGGGGCTGGGAACGAATGGTCATACGGCATCCCTTTTTCCGCACTGCCCTGCCCTGAACGTACGCGACCGGCTGGTGGTATCAGACGACATTGAAGAAGTGAAGATGACGCGCATCACCTTCACCGCGCCGCTGATCAACGATGCGCAGGCGGTGCTCTTCCTGTTGAGCGGCGGCGACAAGGCGCCGGTACTGCGTGACGTGGTTCGTGGGCCTCTCGATCAACAACGGCTTCCGTCGCAACTGATCGAACCGCTGCACGGGTCGCTGATGTGGCTGGCGGATGCCGATGCTGCGGCCGACATCCGGTGACGGCGGCCAATCTTGACAAGCGCGTGACAAACTAAACCTCGGCTTTGCGCTATGATTCTCCGCACGTAATTTGGAGGATGGTTATGAAACTTCGCAAAGCATTGTTCATCGGCGCGCTCGCGCTGTTGCCGCTCGTAGTTTTCGCCAAGGTGGAAGTGGGACAACCGGCACCGGACTTCACGCTTACTTCACAAGATGGCAACCAGGTTTCGCTCAGCCAGTTCAAGGGACACTGGGTGGTGCTGTACTTCTATCCCAAAGACTTCACCAGCGGCTGCACGGTGGAAGCGCACAAGTTCCAGGACGACCAGGACAAATACAAAGCGCTGGATGCGGCGATCGTAGGCGTAAGTGTGGACACCGCCGATTCCCACAAACAGTTCTGTACGAAAGAAGGACTGACGTTTAAGTTGCTGGCGGATCCGACGGCACAGGTACCGGCGGAGTATGACTCGATCATGGAATACCAGGGGAACAAACTGGCGGCGCGGCATACGTTCCTGATCGATCCGAGCGGCAAAGTGGTGAAGAGCTACATGGACGTGAATCCGAAGAACCACAGCGAGCAGGTACTGGCGGACCTGAAGACGCTGGAAAAGAAATAGAAAATTGTGACGGGGATGGGTACCCCCTCCCCCCTCCCATCTATTGTTTTCAGAGGGTTAGCGAGAATATTTTCGTAAAATCTTCAATCGAAAAGAGTTAGATATCAAATTCTAGAAAACAAAGAAGATACGGAACGTACAGAGGGGAGACGAAGTTTTCGTCTCCCCTCTATTTTTAGAATAGCAAAGTGGGAGGGGTAAACCGGACACTTTGGCGAAGTTTCTACTTGGTTTGATTGGTGAAGGTTAGAGGGAAAACGAGGGATTTTGGGGGTTGACAAGGAATTGAGGTTTGGCGCGAATCCAATGTTTAGTATTACACCCATGTCTCGAAAATCGCGAGACATGGGGCACCCGGCGCTTCGGGCTGGTTCCTTTCAGCAGAAGACAGTGGGCGAGATGGGATGATTTCGGGTGCGGGAACCGAGTCGAGCCCGATACACCCATGTCTCGAAAATCGCGAGACATGGGGCACCCGGCAGAGGGCGTTGAGGCGAGATGGGTTTTGTAAATCGAAAGCAGTCGGATAGACTCGTGTCTCGAAAATCGCGAGAGATGAGGCACCCGCGGTTTTGCTGCACAAAGGAGACTCTATGGGCGCAAACGAGAAAAAGAGCTCGATGGGCCAGCCAGTGCCGGAGTTGCCGGTTGCCGATGTCGAACGCGCACAACAGCATTACCGGGATGTACTCGGCTTTGAGATCGGATGGCTTTATCCGGGAAAAGAAATTGGGGCGGTGTCGCGCGGGAAGGTGGCGATATTCTTTCGGAAGAGGACGCCACCGTTCGAACCGGCCGTGCACTGGGTGTTTGCCGAAGATATCGATGCGTCGTACCAGGAACTGAAAGCGTCAGGTGCGAACATCGTGGATCCGCTGGAAACAAAGCCCTGGGGATTGCGGCAATTCACGGTTCAAGACCTAGACGGGAACCTTTTCTATTTTCACCATGACTAGCTGAACGCCGCAAATCTGAACGGTTATCGGCGTCACTCTGCGTTGACAATGGATGACACGGTCGCAGATACTGCGGTCTGCGCATGTAGGAGCAACGGCACGTCGCCGAAGGGCAATGCCCACCTACGATCTCATCGTGGAGGTCTACATGCCCAATCTCGAGAACCTGAAAAAGCAAGCCAAGCTCATATTAAGGTGGCATCGCGAACGGCACTATCCTGTTGCCGCACAAATCCGCGATCATCTGCCGCGCTTCCTGAATATGCCTGACGCGGAGATTCTTGGGGCGAGCTTTAAGCTCAGCGATGCGCAAGAAATAGTCGCAAGACAGCAAGGCTTCGATAGCTGGCAAGCTCTGAAAGCTGGACTTTCGACCGCGTCGCTCAAGGTCAAAGCAAAGCCATCCAAAGCAACGATCGCGAGTGCAGAGCCGCAACTGTTGGTCGCCGATATCGAGAGGTCCTGCGCATTTTTTTGTGAGAAGCTAGGCTTTACGGTCGTATTCAGTTACGGCAAACCTCCCTACTATGCCCAGGTGGGTCGCGACGGGGCGCGTCTCAATCTGAGGTGTGTGGAGCGACCGGTGATCGAGCCGGCGGTGCGCGATCGGGAGGAACTGTTGTCGGTATCGATGACGGTCGCTACGGCGGAGGAGATCAAGCTGCTGTTTCTTGAGTTTCAGACGGCGGGTGTTGCCTTTCACCAGAAGCTGAAAAAGCAACCTTGGGGCGCGAAGAATTTCGTGGTCAAGGATCCGGATGGGAACCTGCTGCTGTTTGCTGGACCTGCAGAGTAATAGATGCCAGGCCGAGGATGCAGATCGAGCATATAGAGAGGAAGAACCGCAAGTAAAAAGACCCCACTCGAACGCGGGGCCATAACATGGAAAGTCTCTGAGAAACGGATCAGGCTGCTCGCGCCGCTTTTTTTCGTTCTGCCCAACGTTTTTTCATCGCCAGACCGATGCGACGACGGGCCTCTGGGGACATGTGACGACGCACTTTTTTGCCGCTTGCAGATTTATATTTCGTTTTTCCGCCAATGGATTCAAGCGCACGAATTGCTTCCGCAATCCGTTGGCTCTCTTGTTTTAGTTCTTCGAGCAAACTTTCAACATTCAACTTGAGTTGCCTCGGCTGTCGCGAAGATTAGAATCAACAACCCGATAATAGTATAAGAAGTTCCTGAATTAGGCTGGGATTATTTTAGTCCACGTTAAGAGACGCTTGATTCTCGCGCAGCCGGGTCTCCTCGGGTGGGAACCCTCGTCGAACTAGTTTTAGTGCGTCAAGTGTACCCAGGGTTGCATCCTGGGCTTTAGAAGCGAGGCGGGCTTCGCGCTTCGTGATCGCTATGTAGTGAACGTTGGCAGGTCGCAGATGGTGAGCTGATTCCCCGGGTGGGATCTGCGTCGTTACAAGAAAGGTATCGTCAGTGGGATACACCCACGTCTCGAAAATCGCGAGACGTGGGGCACCCGGCGTGCTGAAGATCAGCACGTATTCCATGGTCGTGACCGGAAAGGTTTAGTGAGTCGGATACACCCACGTCTCGAAAATCGCGAGACGCGGGGCACCCGCACCCGATCGAGTGAGACTTGCGCTCAAAAGCCCGGGGCTTTCTCCAGGTTCGGGTTACATTTTCCAGACAACGAAGCCTGGGGCAGAGGCGGCGGAGTTGGAATCTGTGGCGCCGAGAAGTCGAACATCTCCGTCATGTCATCCTGCGCTGCATCGCGCGCCGTGAGCGGCGGTAACTTGAACCGGGTCTCAATGAATTTGAGGATCGCGGTGTAGTCACGGTTGACGTGCGAAACGTATTGCGGCTTCACGAAGGGTGAAACCACGATCAAGGGAACGCGGTAACCCGAATTCCCGAACGTGCCGGGAAGGTCGCCTGGCAGAAGCATCGGCGGGATGGCATCGGGCGCGACTTCCGTGAAAGGCGGAACGTGGTCATAGAGCTGGCCGCCCTCGTCATAGGTGAGAATGAACACCGAGTTCTGGTAGATCTGGCTCTGCAGGAAACTGTTGATGATGTTGGCGACAACGACCTCTCCCTTCTGGATATTGGCGCTGGGGTGTTCGTCGGTGCCGATCTGGCCGCCGCGTTCGATGAAGATGACCTGCGGCAGGGTGCTGGGGTTCTGGATATCGGTGAAGTAGTGACTGATGTTGTAGACGTTGCCTTGCAGCGTGGCCCAGTCGGAGAAGCTCGCGAGGTAGACGGAGCTGTCCTGGTAGTAGTAGCGCCAGGAGATGTGATTCTGGGTCAAGGTGCGGAAGATGGTCGGTTGCGGCCAGCCGCCGGTGGGCGGGACGTCGGATGGGCGGATGTGCCCGAACGAAGTTCCGGTGAGCAGGTACATGCGGTTCGGCTTGGTATCCGAAAGCAGCGGTGAGAACCAGGTATCGCTGGTGGCGTACTGCGAGGCCAGCTCGTAGTAGTACGGAAGATCGGTCTGATCGTAGTAGCCCATCATGCGAGTGCCTTGCGTATCAATCGCGGAAGGCAATGACCCTTCGGTCTTCATGAAGAAGTCCATCTTGCCGTTATGCACGGCGTAGTGCGCTTCGTTCCACGCCGGGGAGACGTTGTCGATACAGACCGTCTGCTCGTGGAACGGGCTGACATTGCCGGTGCTCTTGTAATCCGGCAGGGAGGCCGTAAGCGGAACTCCATTCCAAGTGCCGGTATAGCCTTCGCTCTGCTTGTAGGCGCCCAACATTCCGAAATAGTGATCGAGGGAGCGGTTCTCCTGCACCATGAAGATGATGTGCTTGATCGCGGTGATATCGCCCGGCCCGGAAGCGGTGACGGTCACAGTTGCCGTCGCAGTGGCGGGCGTGGTGCCCGCGGCGCCCGTCGCCGTTGCGGTGTAAGTGATGGTCGCGGATGGCGTGACCGTTGCCGTACCGTTCGCAGGAAGCGAAGCGCCTACCCCGTTATCGATATTTACTGCGGTCGCGTTGGTCGTGGTCCACGTCAGGGTTGAGGATCCACCCGCGGTGATCGACGTGGGCGATGCGCTGAATTGGATCGTCGGGTTGGCGGTTGCGGTGACCGTGATCGTGACCTGAGCGGTAACGCTTCCACCAGCACCGGTTGCGGTCGCAGTGTAGGTGGTCGTCGCGGTGGGGGAAATCGCCTGCGAGCCGGAAGTCGGCAGCGCGCTTTGCGAAATGGCGGGAGCAACCGTGAAGGCCGTGGCGTTCGTCGTGGTCCAGGTCAGGGTCACGCTCTGCCCGGAGTTGATGCTGGTCGGGCTGCCGCTGAAACTCACAGTCGGAGCGGGGTTTGTCGGGGGCGTGGGTGACGAGGAAACCCCTCCGCACGCGGCGAAGGTGATTAGCAGCAATACAGCCATTGCGAGCGACAAGGCACGAGGGTTCACGGCAGACTCCGATTAGCGGTGGGTTATGTGATTCAGCAGTTCCGGTGCGAGTTGCCACAACTTTAGTGTGGCTTCAGCTACTATCCCAAATAGAAACTTGGCTGGCTTCCCGGGCCAGCAGGCCTCCTCGGGTGGAACCCTCGTCGGACGGGTCGCTTTTGCGGGAAGTATTCCCAGGGTTGCACCCTGGGCTTTAAAAGCGAAACGGGCTTC
>PLWX01000054.1:18596-20540 GCA_003151155.1 Acidobacteriaceae bacterium | reverse complement strand
CGCTTGTGGATGGTTGTTGCACGCGATGAGAAGACCTTCGGGTCGCGGTGGCTCGGAGCGTTCCCGCCTCAGTCCCGGCACTCGCGGCGGTTTACCAATCTGCGCTGGATTCTGGATGCTTAGTGCACGGGCGATGCGACGATCTTTGAGGGCGTTCCGGCAAAAGTTGCCAGCGACGATGGCAACTGGGTGATCGCGCCGGTTGTGGAGTTGATTTTGAATTGCACGAAAGCATCGGGGCCGCAGCAACTGAAGGCGCTGGTGTAGTCGTTCTCGTTGGAGAAGAGGAAGGTGCCGGTGGAGTCCGTAGTGAGAACGGTACTGCCAGTGATGGGCGATGGGGGTAAGGGGAACGGCATCCCAGGCAGTTCGGCCAGAGTGCCGCTGCTGGAGGTGGCGGAGAGGGCGAAGCCGTCAAAAGCGTTCACGGCGCCGAAGTAGAGGAAGTGGCCGAGGGGATCGATAGCCGACGAGCTGTCGAAATGACTGGTGGTGGTAGTGCCAGATAGCTGGGCTAGCGCGCCGGTGGATGGATCGATGGAATAGACGTAGATTGTGGAGTTCGCGCCATCGATCACGTAGAGCCGGGTGCCGGACGGATCCATCTGTTTAAAGATCGCGTAGTTGGTAGGCGTCGTCGGACATTCGTTGCGTTGAAGGACGACCGGGCTGCCAGAAGCGGCGGGAGTCCCAGTGGTTGGATCGACCGAGTAGGTCAAGAGACTGGTGTTGACGAGTCCGCAAGGATTGTTGCCCCAATTACCAACCTGGCCGGTATCGATGTCGCTGTAGAGGAAGGTGCCTTGAGGATGGACGGCGACGTTATCTTGCGCCTGGAAGGGCGCGGCATCGGCAAGAGCCAAGGTGCCATCGCTCTGAATGGAGAGCACACCGATGGTGGAGTAGTTGGAATCATTGGGCGAAACATAAAGAAACTCGCCGGAGGGATGCATGGTCAGCGTGCCGCCATCGATGCCGGCGACAAAAGCCTGTTTGAAGGTTGGGAAGCCGCTGTTGGGATCGAGGCCGTAGACCAAAATGTAGGAAGTGCCGACGCAACAAGTACCAGGCGGATACAGCACGGCAAGAATGTAGGCGTTGTCGCCATTGGGGGAGAGCACCATGTCTTCGCCGGTGGAGTAGTTGGTGGTGAACGGAGATCCGGTGATGGGAGTGAGCGCGCCGCTGGTGGCGTCGATCGAAAAGACTTCGAGCACGCCGGCAAACGTACCGTTGATGCCGCCACCGCTGAGATCCTGGGTGGTTTCGGAGCTGTAGAGGAACGCATGTTTCACCGCCACCGGTGGATTGACGGTGAGGGTGACGGAGGCGGAAGCGCTGTTGTAATGCGTGGTATCGGTTGGGGTGAAGGCGACGGAAAGGGTTTGCGCGCCGGCGGGGAGCACGGTACCAGCGGCGGGAGTATAGACAAACGATCCGGGAACGCTGCCGGTTGCATCGAGTTGCGTGCTGGTCAAAGGCGCGGGATTGGTGATGGGAGCGGGCTGAGCCCAGGTGATGGTTGGGGTGGTTTTAACGATGGGAGGCGGTGTGCCGACGGATGTACTGCCACCGCCGCAGGCGCTGAGAAAGACAACGGATGCGATCAGAAGGGAGAGAAACGCGGATGAGAATCTCGAGCTGCGCATGTTGATCTCCCTTACGAACTCCAAGCCGGGCGCGGATTCAAGCGAATCGCCGAGCGATTGCTTGCTCGAGTCTTGAAGGCTAGGATTCTGAGTCGCTGGCGCGGGTTGTAACGTATGAATTCAGGATAGATCCTACGCGCGACGAGGTGAGCCGGATGTTTAATTTCTGGTAAGCTTTCGTCGCGCTTGTGAATGAAGGAGAAGAACCGTGCAACTGGTAGCCGGAGTGGATCTGGGTGGAACCGCAGTGAACTACACGCTGCTCAACCAGGACGAAAAATTCTTGATCGAGGGA
>PLWX01000054.1:455-18559 GCA_003151155.1 Acidobacteriaceae bacterium | reverse complement strand
AATGCGGCAGCGCTTTGGGGACACTACGCATTGTTTGGCGCGACCAGCCGGGAGACGTCGATCTCGGTGGTGATCGGCACTGGCAATGGCGGCGGAATCATTCTCGATGGCAGCGTGGTGAAGGGAAAGAACGGTTTCGGTGGAGAGTTGGGACATGTATTGATTCCCTACCAGAGCATCGTCGGCACGATCGGGATTAACCCACAGTGCAATTGTGGTCGAGTGGGAGATTTGGAGTCGCTGTGCTCACTGACGGCGATCGAGAAAAATATCCTGCCCTATTTTTTGCCGAAGTATCCGGGGCATGAGCTGTCGAAAGTGGATTTGCATACCGCTGCGAAGCTGGTGCGCGGGATGGCCGACAAAGGCGACGGGCTCTGCAAAGATGTGTTCCGCGTGCAGGCGCATGCGCTGGGATTGTTCTTCGACGAGATGATCAACACGTTTGATCCGGACGCACTCATCGTCGGAGGCGGGGCTCTGGAGACGCGTAAGGAATTCCAGAGCTGGTTCATGGCGGAGATCCGTAAAGGCATGCCGAAACAGCGTGAAGAGCAGGCAGGGATACCGATTTACGTGATGCCGAATGGGGATACGGCAGGTGCGCGCGGCGCGGCGATTGAGGCGCTCAAGGTAGCCCGTGAGGGCGGGCTGGCGTAAAAGACCATAAATTCCATTACGAGGAATGCGTTGTCTCGCGGCCGGTTCAGCGGGTCGACGACGGCTTTTTGTTATGTTCGACGCCGTCGCGCGTAGTGCCGAACAGAAACGAAATTGCGAGACCGCCTACCAAGAACCAGGCTAGATTCAGACGCTGATCTGCATCTGCGACCGACAAACTCCCGATCGGGGGGAAAAGAAACGCCGCAAAAATGGCCGAGGCAACGCACGTCCCCCACGTTCCTGCGACCATTCCGCATCGCAGTGCCACCACCGCGATTAACGCCAAGAAAAGGATCGGGACGCTTCCCTTCCACCGACTGTTCTGAAATAGAAGACTAGCCAAGACCGCGCCAGCGCAGCAAATCAAGACCCCGAAGGTCTGCGCATGCAGACGCCACAAGCGATTTGAGAAGGTTGGCATAGCAATCGGTGGGGGAATGAAACTTCCTCATTACACCACGATGCTCGTAAAGAAGTCATAAAATCCGGCCCTCAAAGCCTGATGAAGGAGATTAATTCGGGCAGGAGCGATTGGAATCGGTGGCGGTGTTTGAGGCGCAGCCACCCTGGATGGAGAGCGGAGAGGTTGGCGCCTGCCCTTGGAAATGCGTGGTGGCTGGAGTGGAAGCCGAGGCGTGGCTGCTCTGAATCGAGAGCTTGGCGGCTTTTTTGGGGGCGGTCGGCGCGGCAGGAGAAAGTGCCGGGTGAGCGGCGCGTGTGTCGGCGTGCGGAGCCGGTTGCGGTTGAGACGCCGGCTTGAGGGAATTGCCGATTTTGCTGTTCGCGTGGTTGAGACTGTCGGTCAAGATTCCGCCGACTTTTGTTGTGGCTGCCGCAGCGTGTCCATTGGCCAAGGCAGCTTCGGCCGCGGCCTGTGGGAACGCGGTGCCAAAAGCGAGGAGAACGAAGAGCGTTTGCAGAAAAAGGTGAGCGCGCATAGGGTCTCCGGGGCGTGGGGTTCAAGCTATGCGGAAGCGCGGCGGGAGTCAATTGGATTATGGAGCCATACGCTACGCTGGGCTGCTGAGCGCCGCGAGAAACGATCGCACTGTTACTTTGGTTCGTGCCAAATGCGGAATGGAGATGCCTCGTGTCGTGACAGGAAAAGGTTCGGCTTTCATAGTTAAGGAAGGCTTGCGCACGGGCAGGCGGGACTTCTATGAAGGTATCGTTCAAAGCGATTGCGATGCTTGGGTTGTGTTTCGTATCCGGGATGAGTGGTTGGGCGGAGAGTGTGCCGGACAAGACGGATGTCGCCGCGAACCGCGCGCCGACAGGATGTTTGGCAGCGAGCGGGAAATCGTTGCGGGTGTTCCCTGCGGCGGAGATGGGATGCGGTCATCGCGTGGCCTACCTGGGGACTTACATTCCCGACGGCAAGTACCGAGTGGATTCGGGCTGGGGTAGATTGGCGGAACTGGCAGCGACGGATGAAAGGCAGACGCCGGGCCTGCGGCCTGTGGACGTTCCCGAGTCTGTGGATCTTCGTCCACGAGAGAGAGTGGTAGAGAATCTGCTGCCGCGATCACGTCCGCAGAAGAACGCTGGTGGGAGATCGATGCCGGCGGAACTGCTCGATGGCGTAGTGACGCTTGTGTATGGGCGGGAGAAGGCGCTGCTGGCGCCGCGTTATGTGATCACCGATTCCAAGGGTCGCGCCATTGTTTCCGATCCGGCGGCGAACGCCATCCATGTGCTCGATGCGGGACAGGAGTTTCGTATTCTTGCGGGCAAGGAACAGCGAGTGCAATCGGTGGGCGCGATAGCGGTGGACAACTTGGACAACATCTATGTTGTCGATCCGGAAGCGGGAGTGGTGGTGGTATTCGATTCCTACGGTCGCTTTGTACGAATGATCGGGAAGATGGGCGACAACGAAGGAGCCCTCCATGAGCCAACGGCAATAGCGATCGACCGCGAGAGGAAGCGTTTGTATGTGGTGGATGCATCGCGGGACATGGTGCTGGTGATGGACGAGGAAGGCAGGCTCATCCAGCGCGCCGGAGGGCGAAGGGCGGAATTGGGAGTTACGTTTTCACACCCAAGCGACATCCTCGTGAAGCGTGGAGAGATCGTGGTGCTGGATGCGGGCGGGACACGAGTGGAGATCTTCGGCGCGGGATGGAAGCTTCTGCGGAGTTTTAGTACGAACATATCGGTAGAGAATGCGGCTGACATCGGGATGGGCATGGACTCCGACGGGAATGTTTTTCTGAGCGACGTTCGCCGGGCGAGCGTTCGGGTGTATGACGCTGCCGGGAATGTTCGAGGAGAGTTTGGAGCAGCGGGAAATCGACGCGGGGAATTTCGCGGACCTGCCGCGCTGTGGATTGATGAAAAGGATCGGCTGTACGTTTGCGAGAAAGAGAATCGGCGGGTGCAAGTGTTTCAGATCAGCGGGAACGCTGGAGTGGAATCGGGCGTGGGTGGGGGCCGCTGAGGATCAGCGGTTGGAGCGCTTGTCGCTCGTCTGGTTAGACCCACCTTAGCTCGCCAATTGAGGCGAGCCAAGATGGGCGGTTAGTTAGTCGCCTTCGGGGTTCGGGATTGGTTCGAGGACCTGGGCGGGGGCGGGCAGGAACGAGCGGACGACGACGTAGAGAATCGGGATGATGAATAAGTTCAGGAACGTCGAAACTATCATTCCGCCGAACACGGTAGTGCCGACGGAATTTCTTCCCGCAGAACCCGCGCCCGTCGCAAACACCAGGGGCAGGACGCCTAAGATGAACGCGATCGACGTCATGAGAATTGGGCGCAGACGCAGGCGTGCGGCTTCGACTGCAGATTCGAATAATCCCAAACCCTTGGCTTGCAGTTGCTCGGCGAATTCCACGATCAAGATCGCGTTCTTACTGGAGAGACCGATCAACATGACGAGACCGATCTGACAGTAGACGTCATCTTGCAGGCCGCGCAGCCATTGCGCACCGAGGGCGCCGAAGATGGCCATTGGAACGGCTAACAGGATGATGAACGGGAGCACGAAGCTCTCGTACTGCGCCGACAGCGTTAAATAGACGACGATCAATCCGAGGGCAAAGAGCAGGATAGCCTGGCTGCCGGACTGAATCTCTTCGAGAGTGAGGCCGGTCCACTCAAACGTGTAGCCGATAGGCAGCGCCTGCTTGGCGAGATCTTCCATGGCGGCGATGGCCTGTCCGGAGCTGTATCCGGGGGCGGCGGCGCCGTTGATGGCGGTGGTACGGAAGATGTTGTAGTGCTCGATGATGGCGGAACTGGTGGTTTCTTTTACCGTCACGAGATTGTCGAGTGGGACCATGCCACCGTTGTCGGTACGTACGTAGAACTGACGGAGGTCGCGAGGTTGACGGCGGTATTGCTGGTCGGCCTGCACATAGACGCGATAGGAACGATTGTTGAAATCGAAATCGTTCACGTACTGGGAGCCCATGTAGACCTGGAGAGCGGAAGAGATCTCGGAGAACTGCACGCCGAGGCTCTTGGCCTTCTCGCGATCGACGTTCACCACGAACTGCGGATCGCGGGCGCTGAAGGTGGAGAACAGTCCGGTGAGTTCCTTGCGCTGGCGGCCCTTCGCGACGAAGCCTTGCAGAACGTTCTGCATGTCTTCGAGCGAGCCGGAGCCGGTTTGCTCGAGCTGGAACTGGAAGCCGCCGAAGTTGCCGAGGCCTTGAATGGCGGGCGGTTGCAGCGGAATGACGAGTGCGTCGGGAATGCTCATGAGCGGGCCGCGAAGTGAATTCAAGATCGCGGCGGCGGAGTGGGNNACGAAGCTGGTGGGTACAGTTTTGTAAACCCAGTAGGCGGCGAGCAGTCCGACGACGAAGACGACCATCACGTTGACCTTCGCGTTTTCGAGGACGCGCAGGATGCGGGTGTAGCCGTTGGTGCCGGTGGAGATGAGACGGTTGATGCCGCGGAACAGCGGATTCTTCTTTTCACCGCTGTGGCGTAACAGGATCGCAGACAGAGCAGGCGTAAGTGTGAGGGCGTTGAAGGCGGAGAGCGCAATGGAAAATGCGATCGTCAGCGCGAATTGCTGATAGAGCTTGCCGGTGCTGCCCGGGAAGAGAGAGATCGGCACAAACACGGCGATCAGCACGAGCGAAGTTGCGATGACGGCGCTGGTGACCTCGCCCATGGCGACTTCGGAGGCGCGACGCGGATCTTTGATTCCCTCTTCGAGGTGGCGCTCGACGTTTTCAATGACGACGATGGCGTCGTCAACCACGAGGCCGGTGGCGAGGGTGATGCCGAAGAGCGTGAGGGTGTTGATCGAGAAGCCGAAGAGCTTGACGAAGGCGAAGGTGCCGATGAGCGAAACCGGGATCGTGATCGCGGGGATCAGCGTGCTGCGCCAGCTTTGCAGGAAGAGGAAGATCACGATGATGACGATGATGATCGCTTCGGCAAGCGTCTTGAGCACTTCACGGATAGAGTCGCCGACGGCGGTGGTGGTATCGAAAGCGATCTGATACCTCAGGCCCGGAGGAAATTTCGCAGAGAGGCGCGTGAGTTCGGCTTTGACGGCCTTATCGACATCGAGCGCATTGGCGTTGGAGAGCTGCTCCACGCCGATACCGATGGCTTCGTATCCGTTGTAAGAAAGATTTCCAGCGTAACTTTCAGCGCCTAATTCGGCGCGGCCTACATCACGCAACTGCACCAGCGAGCCATCAGTCCCCTTCTTGAGGACGATGCTTTCGAATTCCTTGGGATCGGTGAGACGGCCGACGGCGCGGACGCTGATCTGGAAATTCTGGTCGGCGGCGATGGGGGCCTGGCCGACTTGTCCGGCGGCGACTTGGACGTTCTGCTCGCGCAGAGCGCTGACGACATCGTTGGCGGTGAGGCTGCGCTTTGCCATGCGGACGGGATCAAGCCATAGACGCATGGCATACTTGCGCTCGCCGAAGATGATGACGTCACCGACACCCTTAATGCGCTTGAGCGCGTCGCGTACATAGAGGTCGAGATAATTGCTGATGAAGAGGTTGTTGTACTGACCTTTATCGGCGTAGAAGCCGGCGGCAAGAATGAAGGTGCCGGAGTTCTTGGTAACGGTGACGCCGGTGGTCTGCACTTCCGCAGGCAGGCGACCGAGGGCGCTGGAGGCGCGGTTCTGGACGTCGACGGCAGCGATGTCGAGATTGCGATCGAGGTTGAAGGTCGCGGTGATGCTGCTGGAGCCATCGTTGCCGCTGGTGGAGCTGAGGTAGCGCATGCCTTCCGCGCCGTTGACGGCTTGCTCAAGAAGAGTGGTAACGCTGCTCTCGACGGCGAGCGAGTTGGCGCCGTTGTAGAACGCGCTGACCGTGACCTGCGGCGGCGCGAGCTGCGGGAACTGCGCGATGGGCAGGCTGGGGATGGAGATAGCGCCGGCGAGAATAATCAGCAGCGAGCAAACCGTTGCAAAGACCGGGCGACGGATAAAGAAATTGACAAACATGAATATGTCTCCGCGCTAGGACTTGGGGGCTGCAGGCGTGGCGTCGTTGGCGGCAGGAGTGCCGGACTCAGGCACGATGGGCATGCCGTCCACGAGCATGTTGACGCTGGTGGTGACGACCTTCTCGCCGGGCTGAATGCCGCCAAGCACGGTATAGTTATTGCCGACGATGTCACCGAGTTGGACGGAACGCTGCTGGGCGATGGCCTGACCCTTGTTGTCGGCGACGACGAAGGCGAAGGTTTGTCCACCGATACGCGAGACCGCGGTAACGGGGAGCATGGGACGTCCGGTCTGGCTCCAGACAACTCGCGCATGGAGAACCTGGTCGTTACGGAAATGCCCGTTGGTGTTGGGGACGTTGGCTTTCACGAGCAGGAGCTGGCTAGCGGGATCGACACGCGAAGAGACGAATGACACGGTTGTGGAGACGGAGGTGCCGTCGTCGGCAGCGAGAATGACCGGCATTCCGACGCGTACGCCCGCGGATTTTTCGGCTGGCACTGAAATATAAGCTTCAAGCACGTTGCCGAGGTCAAGCGTGGTGAGGTTGGTGGCGTTGGTGACGCGATCGCCAACGCGGACGGGGATATCGCCAATCACACCGGCGGTGGGGGCGTAAACGCTGAAGTAACGCAGCTGCACGCGCTGCTGATTCACGTTCTGATCGAGCGCATCGACATCGGCCTTTGAAGAATCGTAGGAACTTTGGGCCTGATCGAGATCCTGGCGGCTGATGACCCCGGCGGCGAAGAGACCTTTGCGGCGCTCGAGTTCCTTGGCGTTGTAGTCGAGGGCGGCGCGACGGGAACGCGAGTTGGCTTCGCCGGAGTTCACGGTGGCTTCCTGGCGGCGCGGATCGATTTCCATCAAGACCTGGCCAGGCTGGACGTGGTCACCGGACTTCACGAAGATCTTGAGGATCTGACCTTCGACCTCGGGTTGAAGCATGGAAGAACTGCGGGACTTCAGGGTAGCGAGATACTCCGTGTAGTCGCCGACTTTTTGTTCCTGGGCCGATTGCGTTTGCACGTGCATGGCCGGGAAACCCTGGGGAGCTCCGCCCTGCGCCGAACGACTGCATGCCGAAACACAGAGGCATAAGCCGGTTAGGAGAGCAGTGAGAACAGGTTGATTTTTGGACATATCGCTCCTGAAACAAGCCGTCACTCTAGAAATCGAATGAGAGAGGACGAAAAAGACACAGCTTTACCTATTAATACGATGGTCGAGCAACCCGGGACGATTCGTTTTTCTTTCGCCGGATAAGCAAACAGTTTACGTGAAATGAACAGAGGGGCGGCGAAGTGGAAGTTAATTCTTGGGACAAACTCCGGGCACGGGAAAGGGCGATGTATATCGTGTAACGATGTATCGTGTCCGGACGACTGCTATAATCCGCTCGATTTCGTGGAGCTAATTTCTCGTTAGTCCTACTTTCTTCGATGGAGAACTTCATGCGGATTACTCGTGTTTTCCTGGCATCGTTATTAGCGATTTCCGTGGTGCCCCTCCCGGCGCAAACGCCGGCTTCCCCGCTCAGCGGATATTCCGCACAAAACTCGGCCAGCGAGCAACAGTGGGAGGAGAAGTTTCGCGCTCTGCCCTCGACCGACAATTTACGGAACTATATGCAGAGACTGAGTGCGCGACCGCACCACGTGGGATCACCGTATGACAAGGACAACGCGGAGTGGATCCTGGCGCAATTCAAGCAGTGGGGCCTGGATGCGCACATCGAGCAATTCGATGTGCTGTTCCCGACTCCGAAAGAACGGTTGGTGGAGCTAGTCGCTCCGACGAAGTTCGTGGCGAAACTGCAAGAACCGGCGGTGGCAGGCGATCCAACGTCGAACCAACAGAAGGAACAACTGCCGACCTACAACGCATATTCGGCGGATGGAGATGTGACTGGACCGCTGGTGTATGTGAATTACGGGATGCGTGAGGACTACGAGAAGCTCGATCGCATGGGCGTGTCTGTGAAAGGCGCGATCGTCATCGCGCGCTATGGCGGCGGATGGCGTGGGATCAAACCAAAGGTCGCGGCGGAGCATGGAGCGATTGGCTGCCTGATTTATTCCGACCCGAAAGACGATGGATACACCGAGGGCGACGTATTTCCGAAGGGACCGTTCCGTCCGCAGGACGGCGTACAGCGCGGAAGCGTGGAGGATACGGATTATCCGGGCGATCCGTTGACGCCGGGGGTGGGTGCGACGAAGGATGCGAAGCGGTTGGCGATTAAGGATTCGCCGGTGATCCAGAAGATCCCGGTGCTGCCGATTTCGTACGCCGACGCGCAGCCGCTGCTGGCGGCGATCGCGGGGCCGGATGCACCTGAGGAATGGCGTGGTTCGCTGGCACTCAGCTATCACGTGGGGCCGGGGCCAGCGAAAGTTCACCTGAAGATGTTTTCCAACTGGGACATCAAGCCGGTGTATGACGTGATCGCGAAGATTCCGGGATCGCAGTTTCCGGACGAGTGGGTGCTGCGCGGGAACCATCACGATGCATGGGTGAACGGTGCGGAGGATCCGCTGTCAGGGCAAGTGGCGATGATGGAAGAGGCACGGTCGCTTGGTGAGTTGGTGAAACAAGGATGGAAGCCGAAGCGGACGATCATATTCTGCGCGTGGGACGGCGAAGAGCCGGGGTTACTGGGATCGACGGAATGGGTAGAAACGCATGATAAGGAGTTGACGGAACACGCGGTGATGTATGTGAATTCCGATACTAACGGGCGCGGGTTCTTACACGCTTCCGGATCGCACTCGCTCGAGCGGTTCGTGAACGACGTGGAGAAGACAGTTACCGATCCGGAGACGAAGAAGACGGTATGGGAGCGGGCGCATTTGATGCGAATCGCGCGTGCGAAGAACTCCGAAGACCGGCAAGAGGCACGGCATCGCGGAGACTCGCGGATTGGGGCGTTGGGCGATGGGTCAGACTATGCATCGTTCCTCGACCACCTTGGAGTCGCGGCACTGAACATTGGGTATGNNGGAAGGGCGCTCTCGCAGACCGGCGGAACGATGTTGATGCGCATGGCGGACGCCGACGTGCTGCCATTCGAATTCACGAATGCTTCCGACACGATCGCGAAGTACGTGGACGACTTGAAGAAGATCCTGAAGACGAAACAAGAGGAGATCACGGAGCAGAACAGCGAGATCGACGAAGGAGTTTTCACGGCGACGGCGGATCCGACGAAGCCATATGTGCCTCCGACGAAAGAAGCGGTACCGCCGTTCCTGAATTTCGCGCCGCTCGATAATGCAGTGGTGGACTTTAAGAAGAGCGCGGAGCGTTATGACAAGGCGATGAAGGCGCTGGTGAAGGCTGGGCTTCCGGCAGACGGTGCGAAGCTTGCGGCGTTGAACCAGATGCTGATTCGGAGCGAACGCGCGTACACCAATCCGCAGGGACTGGCGGAGCGGCCGTGGTTCAAGCACATGATCTACGCGCCGGGAGCGTACACGGGATACGGAGTGAAGACGATTCCGTCGGTGCATGAGCCTCTGGACGCGAAGAAATGGGCAGCCGCCGAAGCAGGCGTTCCCGCGGCAGCGAAGGCGATCGAGGACGAAGCCAAGCTGGTGGATTCGGCAGCCGAGGCGGTGGAGAAACTAGCGGGACAATAAGCAATTGGTGGGTAGGCGAAGGGACCGGAGCAGCGGTCCCTTTTGTTTTGCGATTACAATCGTGGACTTGAGAATTATGGGGAAGAAACGAATCATGCACAAAGAAATTCGCTGCGCAATGCTGCTGGGCATCGCGATTTTTCTGCTCTGCGCAAACCCGGTCTGGGCGCAAGAAGACGAGAGTACTGCCACGAAGTTTGATGTAAAGGCGGAATACACGAAGTACGAATACCGTATTCCGATGCGCGATGGCGTGAAGCTCTTCACTGCGGTGTATGTACCAAAGGACGCGTCGAAGCCCTACCCGTTCCTGATGACACGAACGCCTTACACCGTGGCGCCCTATGGAGAATCGAATTACTCGAAGCGACTGGGACCTGCGGAGGAGTTCGAGAAAGCGGGGTACATTTTCGTTGACCAGGATGTGCGAGGGCGGTGGATGAGCGAGGGCAAGTGGGAGGAGATGACGCCGCACATCGACCATCCTAAGGGCACGCGCGATGTGGACGAGAGCACCGACACCTACGACACGGTGGAATGGCTGCTGAAGCACGTGCCGAACAATAACGGGAAGGTGGGGATCTATGGCATCTCGTATCCCGGGTTTTATACCTCGGCGAGCATCATCGATTCGCATCCAGCGATCAGGGCGGCGTCTCCGCAGGCTCCGGTGACCGACCTGTACATGAATGACGACGCGTACCACAATGGCGCATTCATGCTGGCGGCGAATTTCGGGTTCTATACGGGATTCAAACAGGAAAAGGCGCCGCTGCTGCCGCCGAAAGATCGCGGCGATTTCGACTATGGCACGCAGGATGGATATGAGTATTTCCTGAAAGTCGGACCGCTCTCGAACACCTTCAACATCATTACCGACAGCTTTAATCCGCTATGGCGCGACCAGGTGATGCATACCACGTATGACGATTATTGGAAGAGCCGCAACATTGCGGCGCACCTGCACAACATTCACTGCGCGGTGCTGAACGTGGGCGGATGGTTCGATGCGGAAGACCTGGAAGGCCCGCTGAAGACGTTCCGAACGATCAATAAGAACGATCCGCAAACCACCAACATTCTTGTCGAGGGTCCCTGGCCGCATTACGTCTGGTCGATTGTGAATGGGCACAAGTTGGGAAATGTGGATTTCGGATCGAACACGGCGGAATATTTCCGGTCCAAGATCGAGTTCCCTTTCTTCGAACAGTTTTTGAAGGGGGAAGCGGACGCGAAACTGCCGAAGGCCTATGTGTTCGAGACGGGAACGAATGTGTGGCGACAGTACGCAAGTTGGCCTCCGGCGGGAACGCAGGCGAGAACGCTCTATTTTCACGAGGGCGGGATGCTGTCGTTCGATGCGCCGACGAACAACGGTGCAGATGAGTATGTGAGCGATCCGAACCGGCCAGTGCCGTTCGTTGGGTACACCACGATCGATATTCCGCAGGAGTACATGGACTCCGATCAGCGCTTTGCATCGCGACGGACCGATGTGCTGACGTATCAGACGGAGCCGCTGGAAGAAGATGTAACCGTGGCTGGTCCGGTGGAACCGAAGCTGTTCGTTTCGACCAGCGGGACAGATTCGGATTTCGATGTGAAGTTGATCGATGTCTATCCGTCGGATTATCCGGATCCGGAAGAAAACAAGAAGACGAAAGAGAACGATGTGCAGGTTCCGCCGGTGCCGATGGCGGGGTATCAGCAACTGGTGCGGGGCGAGCCCTTCCGGGGAAAGTTCCGGCACAGTTTCGAAAAGCCTGAACCGTTCACGCCGGGGAAGATGGATAAGATCGATTTCAGCATGGCGGATGTGAACCATACCTTNNGTGTACCGGAACCGTGACGCCGCATCCGGGGTTGTGGTGCAAGTACTCGGGCGGTGATTGTCTCCCACCCTGCCGCTGCACGGCAAGGGTGGGGCACCCACAGCGGTGGGTCACCCACAATTATGGCAATACTGACAACGGAACACCTCGGATATCGCGTTGGCGACAAGGTCATCGTGGATGACGTTTCGCTTTCGGTGGCGCGGGCGGAAGTGTTATGCGTGCTGGGGCCGAGCGGATCGGGGAAGAGTTCATTTCTGCGGCTGCTGAATCGCTTGAGCGAGCCGACGAGCGGCAACGTGTTTCTCGAAGGCAAAGACTATCGCGAACTTCCTCCTCGCGAATTGCGGCGACGGATGGGCATGGTTACGCAGCAGGCGTTCCTGTTTGCTGGGAGGGTTGCGGACAACGTTCGTTTTGGTCCGAGGCAGCGCGGTGAAATCCTCAAAGACGAGTTGGTGGAAGAGTGCCTGCGCAGCGTCGGGTTGAGCGGGTATGGCGGGCGTGACGTTTCGACCTTGTCGGGGGGCGAAGCGCAACGGGTTTCGATTGCGCGGGCGCTGGCAAATGAGCCGATTGTGTTGCTATTAGACGAGCCGACCTCCGCACTTGATGAACAGGCGAAGGGCGGGATTGAAGCGCTGATCCGGCAGATTGTGACTGCGCGACAGTTGACGTGCGTGATGGTGACGCACGAGGTGGCGCAGGCACGGCGGATGGCCGACCGGGTGGCGTTGTTTGCGGCGGGACGGGTGGTGAATTCCGGAAGAGTAGCGGAGGTGCTGGATGCTGCACGGACATCTTGATCACCAGGCAGTTGTGGGACTGACGCAGGCGGCGATTGCAGCGGTGGCGGCTTTTGTGGTGGTGATGCTGGCGCGGACTCGGCAGATCCACTTGGAAAAAGAGACGTCGATTGCGCTGGCGCGCGGGTTGGTGCAGATCATCGCGGTGGGGTCGGTGCTGGCGATCCTGCTGCGAGGGCCGCACTGGACGGGCGGATTGATGTTGGGCGCGATGATCGTGGCGGCGGGAAATATTTCGGCACGGCGGGCAAAGAAGATGCCGGGAGCGTTTGCGGTGTCGACATGGGCGATTGCCTGCGGAGCGGGGTCGGTGATTGCAATCATGACGGCGTTGCGGGTGATCGATACGTCGATCACGGCGCTCATCCCGGTGGGCAGCATGCTGATCGCAAATGCCATGAACACAAATGGGCTGGCGATGAACCGCTTCCGCGCGGATGTGCTCGCCCACGTGGGACAGATTGAGACCGCGCTGGCGCTGGGCGCGGAACCGCGGGAGAGCGTTGCGCCGTACGTGCAGGCTTCGTCGGAGGCGAGTTTGATTCCCGCAATTGACTCGATGCGGTCGTTGGGGATTGTGTGGATCCCCGGATTGATGGCCGGGATGCTGCTTTCAGGAGCGAGGCCACTGTATGCGTCGATCTACCAGTTCGTGGTGCTGGCGATGATATTTGCGGCTTCGGGGATCACGTCGCTGGTGAGCATGACGCTGATTCGATCGCGGATTTTTTCGGCGGCGGAGCAATTGATGTTGCGGCCGGCAGTAGAGCGGTAGATCTCGAAAGGAAAATAGATGCGAATTCGATCGTTGAGTTCCCTGCTACTGGTTTCGACTCTCTCGCTCGCGCAGAACGGCCCGGCGGATCACCTGCTTGGATTCACCCCGGATCACGCGAGGAGCGAACTCAAGTACGAGAAACAATTCAAGGCAGCGATCTCGCCGGCGTCGGAGAAGGCTTTCCATCGGGAGTTCACGCGCACGCCGCATCCGGCGGGGACCATTCACGATAAGGAAATCGCCGACTACATCGCGAAGACCTGGCGCGAGCAGGGGTTGGAGGATGTCGTGATCCGGCAGTATGACGTCCTGGGTTCACTACCGAAAGAAGTTGTGGTGGAGATGACGGCGCCGGTGGCTTATAAGGCCGGATTGCGCGAGGCGGCGTATGGCGCCGATCCGGACACTAAGAATCCGGAGGTACGCGGAGCGTGGACGAGCATGTCGGCGAGCGGCGAGGTGACGGCGCCGATTGTGTATGCGCATAGCGGAAATCCGTCGGATTACGAGGTGTTAAAGCAGCACGGCCTCGATGTGAAAAGCAAGATCGTGCTGGTGCGGTATTCAAACCCGTACAGCTACCGCGGATTCAAGGCGCTGACGGCGCAGCGCATGGGCGCCGCAGGGATGCTGGTGTATTCGGATCCGGCGGAAGATGGGTACAAGAAGGGTAAAGTTTTTCCGGATGGGCCGTATGGGCCGGAGACGCATATCCAGCGAGGCGCGATTACCTATGACTTCATCGTGCCCGGCGATCCGCTGACGCCGGGATGGGCGAGCGTGCCGGGAGCAAAGCGGATTGCGAAAGAGGATGCGCAGTCGCTGCCGCGGATCATGGCGGTGCCGATCTCGTGGCACGATGCGAAGCCGCTGCTGGAGAACATGGGAGGCGACGAGGCTCCGAAAGATTGGCAGGGCGGGCTGCCCATCAAGTACAAGTTTGGCGGCGTGGGACAAGTGCACATGAAGGTCGCGATGGATGACAGCATCGCACCGTATTACGTGGTGGAAGCGCGCATCAAGGGCTCGGAGCGGCCGGAGGAGTGGGTGGTGCTGGGGAACCATCACGATGCGTGGGAGTATGGCGGGGTAGATCCGAGCAGCGGAACGGCTTCGATGATGGAAATGACGCGATCGCTGGGGGCGCTGCTGCAGAAGGGGCAGAGGCCAAAACGCACCCTGGTGTTCTGCTCGTGGGACGGCGAGGAGGTGGGGCTCACCGGATCGACGGAGTGGGGGGAGCAGTTCGAACAGGAGTTGAAAGAGAAGGCGGTGGCCTACATCAATGTCGATTCCTCGACTTCGGGACGTGACTTTCATGGCAGCGCAGTGGCTTCGTTGATACCGGAGATGCTGGAGTTGAGCGACTCCGTGAGCGATCCGGCAAGTGGGGCTTCGCTGCACGAGGCTTGGAAGAAAACAGCGGCGCGCGAGAAGAAAGAAGAGAAGGACGCCGGCCCGGTGAACGACGACAACCTGGTCGATGTGCGCATTGGGAGCGGATCAGACCACACCGTTTTTTTGAATCATGATGGCGTACCGGTGGTGGAGTTGCAGTTCGATGGGCCGTATGGCGTGTATCACTCGATGTACGACGATTTCTACTGGATGAATCATTTTGGGGACCCGGGGTACCGGTATCACACGGTGATGTCGCAACTCTGGGGGACACTGGCATTACGGCTGGCAGATGCGGACATTCTGCCCTTTGATTTTTCAGCGTACGCCGCGAAAGTGCGCGAGTTTGTTCGCGAGGTGCAGGCGAAACCGGATGCGGCGAAGAATGTCGAGATGGCAGGATTGCTGAAGGCGTTGGATGATTTTGAGAGCGAAGGCAAACAGTTACGCAGCTCGGCGGCGAAGAGCCTCAACGCGGACAGCCCGGACCCAGCGAAGCTGGACGCCGTGAACCACGCCATGATGCAGGTGGAGCGAAACTGGCTGAACCCGGAAGGGATTCCCGGGCGGCCTTGGTTCAAGCACACGCTCTATGCGGCGCGGTACACATACGCGCATCTGGAACTTCCGGGATTGACCGAAGCGGTGGAGACGCAGAACTGGGAGAACGCGAAGCAACAGGCGGCGATTTTGGAAGAGGCCGTCAAGAAGAACACGCTGCTCTTACGCGATGCGCGGAGCCATCTGTCGAATTAGGTTTTCGAACCTAGACCGAAGGGCAAACTAAATATCGATTTACGAATCGCGCTCAGCGTCATGCCATTCGCGTAGCCTTTCATGAGAGGGCGCTTGATGCCGGGAAGGCGGAGAGCGCTTACCGCAGTCCCGAGATGACCGTAGAACTTGCCGATGGCGCGCTCACAGAATTCGAGATCGTCGTGGATCTCGGCGAGGTTGGCTTGATACGCGACTTGCGCGGCATCTGAGTGTTTGATTATTGCTTTAGCGGCGGCCTGACCGCTCTTGAGAGCGTTGCAGATACCTTCGCCGCTCACGGGGTCAGTCATGCCGGCGGCATCGCCTACCAGGAAAATCCGCTGGTGCTGCGGAGTGTAGCCCACGCCACCAATCCCTAGATAGTGGCCGACGAAGTGGTCGAAATCTTCGCGCTGGAATTTTCGTTTCAAATATTCGGCGAGTGAAGCACGGGTGAGTTTGATTCCCTGCTGCTCGGTGTAGAGACCGACGTTGAGGTGGTCGCCTTTCTGGAAGGACCATGCGTAGCCGCGGGGAACGACACCGAAATCGATTTCCATGGGATGGGAGTCCTTGTGTAGAGGGGCGTGGGCCTCGATGGCGAGGGCGCGGCGAAACCATGGTTGATCGCCGAGGAGAAGGCGGACTTTGCTGTTGGCGCCGTCGGCACCGATGACGAATCGGGCGCAGAATTCGGCGGTGCCGCTGCGCAGGGCGACGTGGTCGTCTTTTTCTTCCAGCGCGCAAACATCGTCAATGAGATGGAAATGCGCACCGGCGGCGATGGTTTGCTGCAGGCAGAAGTGGTCGAACTCGGCGCGAACCGTCATGAGGCAGACGGGATGTTGGCTGCGGAGTTCGGTGGGGTTGTCGAGATCGTTGGTAACGTGAATTCCGCTGGCAATGGTTCGGACCACGGGGTCGACCGAGTAACGGAGGGCGCGGACGGTCTTGATGGTGAGGGCGCCGGCACAGGGTTTGACGCGTGGAAAGGGTTGGCGGTCGAGCAATAACACGGACTTCCCTGCTACCGCTAAGTCATAAGCGGCGGCACAACCGGAGGGTCCGGCACCGACGAGGATGGCGTCGAACATTTGCACTTCGAGAATTTTACTTGCCCGCGGAGGCGACGGCAGGATGCCTGGCAAATTCGCGGGAGTGGAATTCCATGACTTCTTCGATGTGGGCCAGAAAATAATTCAGGGAGTGTTCCCCGGGATAGAGCTTGAAGGTGTGCGCAATCTTTTCGGCCGTGAGTAGCTTGTCGAGAGCGGCGGCGCCTTCGTCAAAGCGATAGCCATCCTGGTCACCGCAGTTGAACGAGATGGCGAGGCGCGAGACGGCGGCGGCGTTTTGCTTGACTAGCGCGAATGGACTATTGGCAATCCAGTGCTGGGGATTGATGGGTGTGCCGAAGACGCTTCCGAAAAGCTTGGCGCGAGGCGCACCGGATTGCATGGCCTGATCGAGGACTTTTGGCGAGTCGGGAAAGAGCGCGGCGCTCTCGGCACTCACGGCTGAAAACTTCTGCGGGTAGGCGAAAGCGAAGCGGATGGCGCCGTAACCGCCCATGGAGATACCGCTGATGGCGCGCCCGGCACGGTCGGTGCGAGTTCGGTACTTGTGTTCGATGAAGGGGAGGAACTCATCGAGAAAGAAATCGCTGTAGCGGGTGCGGCCGTCGGCGGAATTGATGTAGAAGGTGCCCCAACCCTGCGGCGTCGCGATCAGGAAATCGCCGATTTTGTTCTGTTGGCGCAGGTCGCTGATCAGGTTCCATGCGCCCATGTTGATAAGACTCTGCTGGTTGTCGCCCAGGCCGTGGAGGAAATAGAGCATGGGAAACTTCGCTGTGGAGCCGGCGGTGTCGTAACTCTTCGGCAACAGGACACAGTAGGGGACGTCGCGCTTCAGGATCTTGCTGGCGACGGAGCTGCACTCGATGCGGCCCTGCCCAACGGCGAGGCTCGCAGTGAAGCAAAGGACTAGGAAAGTTGCGACCGAACGAAACCGAAGGCCCATGAATTCAGTTTACTCGTAGCGTAGAGTCTGCACGGGATCGAGGCTAGCCGCGCGGCCTGCCGGATACCATCCGGAGAGCAAGCTGATGACGACGGCGAAGCCGATGGCAAAAACGACCAGCCACCAGGGGACGAACCAGATTTGTTCGGGTGGGAGTTCCTGGCGACGCAGATAGATATTCGTACCGAAGTTAATGACGGCGCCGATGGCCCACCCGAGAGTGACGCCGAGAATGCCGCCAAGCACGCCCATGGCGCCGGCTTCAGCAAAGAAGAGAAGCTTTACGTCGGCATCGCTGGCGCCAATGGCCTTCATAATGCCGATTTCGCGGCGGCGTTCGAGGATCGCCATAACCAGCGTATTGACGATGCCGATCGAGGCGACGGCGAGCGCGAGGCTGCCGAAGATGCCGAGGAAGAGATCGAGAACGGCAAAGAATTGGCGGAGACTCTTGGTCGCATCGAGGATGGAGAAAGTGGCGAAGCCCTGCTTCTTCACCGCGTCTTCGACCGACTGCACCCACTTGGGATCTTGCACGCGAACGCTGACAGTGAGATAGGTAGGCTGGGCGTTAAAGCCGCGCATGGTGTCGCGCATGTCGCCAATCTGCATAACGTGCAGGCTCTGCGCGAGTTTGAGCGGCAAGAAGACGCGGGCGCGCGCGGCAGCACGCATGCTGTCGGGATCGAGATCGGCGACACCGACGATCTTCAGGCGCTGTTCCTTCTGATAGACAGAGTAAGAGCCACCGCCTTCGGCGGAAGGCGTGCT
>PLWX01000054.1:0-418 GCA_003151155.1 Acidobacteriaceae bacterium | reverse complement strand
ACCATGCTCATGTGCGGCTTGTCGTCGTAACGAAGCTCGGTGACGAAACGGATATCAGGATAGGCTTCGAGGACGTGCGGGATCTTTTCGATCTGCTGGCGTGCGGATTCGTCCAGCAATTTGGCCTCGGCAGCGCCGGAGCGGTCATCGTGATTCATGCCGCGGAAGTCGCGACGGGAGCTGACGATGACAGTGTCAAAGAGACCTGATTTTTCCAGACGGCGGGAGGCGAGCTTCTGCAAGCCTACGCCGAGCGAGAGCATGGCGACGAGCGAGGCGACACCCACGGAGATGCCGATAGTGGTGAGCGAGTTGCGGAGAACGGATTCGCGCAGGTTGCGCGCGGCGAGATCGACGATGTCGTAGGCCTTCACTGGCGCACTCCCTGAGTATGGGTTGGAATATTGGGCTCGTCGGC
>PLWX01000285.1 GCA_003151155.1 Acidobacteriaceae bacterium | reverse complement strand
TCCATCGGGGTGAACATGTTCTGCGAGTAGTAGCCCTCGTGCCCACTGGTCTTCCATAAATCCACGCGTGCCACATGTGGCGTGAACACCAGCGAGTAACCGCGCTTCTGGTATTCCGAACGCAGCCAGTCTTCCATCAGGGTGCGCATCAACCCGCCCTTCGGATGCCAGAAGATCAATCCCGGCCCCGCAAGTTCCTGGATCGAGAACAGATCGAGCTGTTTGCCGAGCACGCGGTGGTCGCGCTTCTTCGCCTCTTCCAGTTTGGCGAAGTATTCGTCCATATCTTTCTTCGAGAAGAACGAGGTCCCGTAGATGCGCTGCAGCTGCGGATTCTTCTCATCACCCAGCCAATAGGCGCCCGCGATATTCAGCAGCTTGAATGCCTTGATTTTCCCGGTCGACGGAATATGCGGACCACGGCAGAAGTCGAGAAACTTACCGGTCTTGTAAATCGAGATCTTTTCATCAGGCTTGGTGAACTGCTCGATGAAATGGCATTTCATGAAGTCGCCTTCGGTCTTGAAGCGCTCCAGCCCTTCACCACGCGGCAGGAACTCCCGTGCATACGGCAGGTTTTCTTTCACCAACTCCTGCATCCGCTGTTCGATCTTGTGCAGATCTTCCGGGGTAAACGGCGTCGGACGATAGAAGTCGTAAAAAAATCCATTTTCAGTCGACGGTCCGTGCCCCAGCTTGGTCTCCGGAAATAAATCCAGTACCGCCGCCGCCAACAAATGGGCGGACGAATGTCGATAAACCTCCAGCGCCTCGGGATCGCGATCGGTCAGCAACCGCAGGTCGGTATCGCTCTCTAACGGACGCGTCAGATCGACCAGGATTCCCTCGGCGTGATCGCCATTGGTTGAAATTGGCGCGATCTTCGCCGCCAGTGCAGCGTCCGCCAGTCGCGGACTAATCCCCTTCGCGATATCCAGCGCCGTGGTCCCCTTCGGAACTTCCTTCACGCTTCCGTCGGGCAGTTTTATTTTGATCTGTTCAGACATTGCTCAAACTTTCTCACGCCTTCAGGCGTGGGCCGCGCGGCCTACGAATGTCGCGTCGGCGGTATTGCGGAAATATTGAGTCTATCGGAGTGGGTAGCGTGCCATCAATCCGCTGTTCTCGCTCTACCTTGTGGCGAGAAGGCGGCCCGCTGTGCGTGTCTCAATCACCGAAAAGATTACCAGCGCACCAATTCCGCCAAGCGCCGCCAGCGGGAAACCAAAATAGCGGTAAGCCACCGTCATGTCGATCGCCCCACGATGCACCAGGCTGCGGACGACCTGCACCATGATCCCGGTAAACAGGCCGATCGCCATTCCCAATCCCGTGCAGATAATGACAAACAGAACGATGCGAAGGCCTGCACCGACCAGGATCGAAATCCGGCTTCTCTTGGGCCTTCGCGCGTTGGTGACTGCCGTAGTCATCTTGAAAAAGGGTACAACAAATCCAGGATAGCGGAACGGAGTGGCGCCGCGTCTCTGGAGTAGAATCGTAAGTTCATGAGCGAGCTCGCCCATCCTCTTACGCATACCCCCGCGGACGTCGTCCGCCTCGCGCCGGTTTCGCAGGCGCAAAATGGCATCTGCTATGCCTCCATGGGCCAGCTCAACGTGCCTTCCATGGAACTGGAACGCATGGTCAACGCCGTGCCGCCGGCCATCGCCAAAGCCCTCAATCGCAAAGCTTTTTATTTCGTTCCCCTCACGTTAGGTCAGGGCGACGATACCCTCGTCGCCGATCGCTATGACGTTGCTCTCAGTGATCAGGCCACCTGCCATCGCAACTTCAAGGTTGGCGACTCCGAATGCGTCTTCATCTCCACCCGCCTGATGGAGGACCGCTTCTCGATTGCTTTTGAATTTTTTATCAACGTCGCGCACGGATTCGTCGATCTTGCCGGCGTCTCTTCGGAATTCGCCGAACTCGCCTGGAAACAGGTCGAAGACAAGGTCCGCGGCGAAACCAGCCTCGACGCCTACGAACTCCGCAAACTTGCGACCTCCTCCAGTACTGAAGCCGAGAAGGCCAAGACCGACTACCTGGCCGCCGTCTTCGCCGACTCCATCGCCATCTACCTGCTCTCGCTCTATATCGACGTGGACTACTACGACCTGCGCGAGCGCGATTACCCGCTCCTCGCCCCGGCTGCCTTGGCCGAACGGCTACGCAAGGTGAACGGGATCTTCCCGCCGAATCCCAGCTACGATTTCGCCGTGTACTACAAGCGGCGGCAATAGCCTCACCCCTCACTTCCTTTGTATCGGGGCACTCTGTCAGCGTATGCGGAGGTTCGCGTTTGCTACCATCTCTCCATGCCGCTGGTCGAGCTTCGCCACCTTACGAAGATCTACCCCTCTGGTGAAAATTTATTCGGCGAGCGATCCTCCGAGGTCCGCGCCGTCGATAACGTTTCCCTCACCATCGAACGCGGCGAAACCCTCGGCCTCGTGGGCGAATCCGGTTCGGGCAAAAGCACCCTCGGACGTCTCGTTCTACGCCTCATCGAACCCACCTCCGGCGAAGTGTTCTACGAAGGCAAGAACATTCTGCAAGCCAACGCTTCGGAGATGCGTCGGCTCCGCCGTGACATGCAGATCATCTTCCAGGATCCCTTCGGCTCCCTCGATCCCCGCATGCGTGTACGCGATGTTTTAGCCGAGCCTTTTCAGGTTCATGAAAAGCTTTCTTCCGAGCAAGTACGCGAGAAAACTTCCGAACTACTGCGCGCCGTAGGGCTCGATGCTTCCGCCCTCGCGCGCTATCCTCACGAATTCAGCGGTGGACAGCGCCAGCGCATCGGCATTGCCCGCGCCCTCGCGCTACGCCCCAAGCTCATCGTTGGCGACGAACCGGTCTCTGCCCTCGACGTCAGCGTCGGCGCGCAAATCGTCAACCTGCTCGCCCGCCTGCAGCGTGAGTTCCAGCTCACTTACCTCTTCATCTCGCACTCCATGCCGGTGGTGCGTTACCTCTCCACCCGCATCGCCGTCATGCGCCACGGCAAACTTCTCGAAGTCGGCTCAGCAGAACAGATTACGTCTGACCCGCAAAACGACTACACCCGAGCCTTGCTGGCTGCGACACCGGAAATCGCCAACCCTTAGTTGGCCGGTTCCGGTACGCCACTCGCCGATATTACCGCTCCGCAATTGAATTCCCGGTGCTAGAATCCGCGCCAGCGTCGAACTTTCGGAGAGACTTCTATGACCACCGCCGCTCTTGTTCCATCGTCCGAACCGCCTTTGTCGGAAGTCAGCCGTGTCGCCAACGTCTTCTTCGCTCCCAGCAAAAGCTTTCGCGATATCAATCGCAGCGCCATGTGGTGGCTGCCCTTCCTGATCATCGTCGTCGTCAGTTACGCTTTCATCGCCGTAGTCGAGAAGAAGGTCGGTTTCGACAAAGTCACCGAGAACCAGATGAAACTCAGCCCCAAGCAAATGGACAAGATCGACGCGTTGCCCGCCGACCAGCGCGAACAGCAGATGGCGATGATCACGAAATATACAAAATACGGCACCTATGCCTATCCCGTTATCGCTCTCGTCATCCTTGGGATCATGGCACTGCTTCTCTGGGGCAGTTACAGCTTCGGGGCCGGGGCGCAGGTCGGGTTCGGCAAGTCGATGGCAGTCGTCATGTACGGCAACCTTGTCACCATCGTCAAAGCACTGCTTGCGATGGTCGCTCTTCTCGCGGGGGCTGATACCGATACCTTCACCTTCCAGAATCCCGTGGCAACCAGCCCCGCTTACTTCATTGACCCCGCGCAGCATCCGGTGCTCTTCGCCATCGGCGCGCAACTCGACATTACTTCGATTTGGGCCTGCATCTTGGTCGCGATCGGATTTACCTGCGTCACTAAAGTCAAGCGCAGCACTTCTTACGCGATTGTTTTCGGATGGTTCTTCCTTCTGCTGCTCTTCAGCGGCGGCATGGCGGCGCTGCGGGGCTGAGCTTCAGCATTTTCGCGAAGCCGCCTGCGGGCGGCTTTTTTCATGAGGTATAGTGTCTGCCTTGCGAGGTCCGATGAAACTTACAGGGTTCCTTTTCGCCGCATTCTTCGCTAGCAGTGCACTCTTCGCTCAGACGCAGGCTGACCCCGTCACCGTCATTCGCGCCGGCACGCTCATTGACGGCCACTCCGACCAGCCACTCAAGAATCGCACCATCGTCATCCGCGGCAACCGAATTGCGTCCATCGGAGATGCTTCAGCAGCAATTCCTACCGGCGCGAAGGTCATCGACCTCGGCAACGCCACCGTTCTCCCCGGGCTCATCGACACTCATACCCACCTCTTTCTCCAAGGCGAGGACGAAAAGCTCGGCGGTTACGACATCCAGTTGCTGAAATTTTCGCAGTCTTATCGCGCCGCTCGCGCCACCGTTTCCGCCCGGCGCGCACTTGAGCAGGGCTTCACCACTATTCGCGACATGGAGACGGAAGGCGCTGGATACGGCGATCTTGGCATCAAGCAGGCAGTGAACGAGGGCTGGATTGCCGGCCCCCGCATCTTTGCCAGCACGCGCGCCATCTCCACCACCGGCGGCTATCCGCTCGAAGGCTATGCGCCTGAAATCATGCGCGATCTTCCCCGAGGCGTGCAGTTGATCGATGGCCCTGTCGAAGCTCGCAAAGCCGCGCGAGAGCAGCTCAATAACGGCGCCGACTGGATCAAGGTTTACATGACCCATCGCTCGTGGACCGACGACAAGGGAAACCTTGTCTCGCAACCCACGCTCACCCTCGAAGAAATCAAGGCCATCACCGACGAAGCTCACGGCTGGCGTCACAAAGTTGCCTGTCACTCTTATGGCGGCGAAGGTCTGCAGCGCGCACTCGACGGCGGTTGCGATTCCATCGAGCACGGCCTCGACATCACCGACGCGCAGATCGCCCAGATGAAACGCCAAGGCACCTGGTACGTTCCGACCCTCGCGATCTACTACCTCGACAGCGCCGATCCCAACACGGAAGCGGGTAAACGCGATAAGGCCCGCTGGAGTGCCCACGAAGCGTCGTTCAAGAAAGCGATGGCCGCCGGAATCAAGATCGCCTTCGGCACGGACGTCGGCGGATTTCCCTGGAAAGATTCCATCGCGCGCGAATTCCCGGTGATGGTGCGCCTCGGCATGACGCCTCTGGAAGCCATCCGCTGCGCCACCCAGCACGCAGCCGAGTTGCTCGACATGCAAGGTCAGATCGGCACGATTGCGCCGGGCGCCTTCGCCGACATCGTCGCCGTGGATGGCGACCCCATCGCACACATCGACGTCTTACAAAATGTCCAGTTCGTCATGAAGGACGGCACCATCTACAAGTCTGCGGGTCAATGGCAATCGCAGTAGCGCGCAACGGGATACAATGTTCGGTATCAAACTGTGAATCTTATGAGTCTGCTTGATCTTTGCGACAACGCCCCCGCTTTCGTCAACATCGATGCCACCGTCGCCGACGCGATCAACACCATGATCGAACGCCATGCCGGTGCGGTCGCCGTCGTTGACAACGATCACGTGGTCGCCGGAATGTTCAGCGAGCGCGATGTCATGAAAAAGTTCGCCCTCAGCGGCCGCGCTGCCGACGCTACGCCCGTCCGTGAATATATGAGCCAATACGTTGTGATGGGTTCTCCGGAAACCACGCCCGCCGAGGCCCTCCAGGTCATGGTCGAGTCCCATCATCGCCATTTGCCTATCGTTGACGATACCGGCAAACTCCTCGGCGTAATTTCGATCCGACACGTGCTCGAAGCTAAGATCGACCTGCTCGCCGAGCAGTTGCGACGGCTCGAAATGAAAAGACCGGCCTCCGCCACCATCCAGTAACCCGCTAGCGCTGCCTCTCGTGCATAATGGCGTCACCTTTAAGCAGGAGACGATGCATGGCCGCAGATCCCATCATGTTGGCGGAAGTTCCTATCTTTTCGCTCCTCGACCAGGATGAGCGCGAAACCCTCGTGGAATTTCTCGAACGCCGGCAGTTTAAGGCAGGCGATCTGATTTTTCGCACCGGCGATCATGCCGATGCCCTCTACGTCGTCGCTGAAGGTAAAGTCGAAATGTTCGTCAACGACGACGGCGGGCACAAAATCACCATCCAGGAGCTTGGCCCTACCGACGTCGTAGGCGAAGTTTCTTTCATGGATGGCGGACCGCGCACTGCAAGTGCCGTCGCTCTCGAGCCGACCAGCTTATTTCGTTTCGAGCGCGAGTCGTTGCTCACCTTTGTCACCCGTCATCCCCACGCCGCTCTCGACATGCTCGGCATCCTGGGCAAACGTTTGCGCTTGTCTGACGAACTGCTACGTCATACCGTCGTGCAGAACGCCAATATCGTGGAAGAAGCACGCATGACCTTCGGCGAGCGCATCGCCGACAGGGTCGCAACCTTCGGCGGATCGTGGACCTTCATTATCCTGTTCGGTGTGGTCATGCTGGTATGGATCGTCGCCAACGTCCTGCTTCTCATGAAGCCCTTCGATCCTTACCCGTTCATCTTCCTCAATCTCGTGCTCTCGATGCTTGCCGCCATCCAGGCTCCCGTCATCATGATGAGCCAGAATCGCCAGTCCGCTAAGGACCGCTTGAATAGCGACCTCGATTTCAAAGTGAACCAGAAGGCTGAGATGGAGATCAGCCAACTGCACAGAAAGATCGATCAGCTTTACGAAGTGGTGCAGGAACACTGGGCGGAGCGCGAACAGGAACATCGAACTGGATCGCAAGGCAAGCCCGCCAACGATTACTACTAGAATAGAGGTGTGAATCTCGACGACACCATCGTCGCCATCGCCACTCCGCCTGGACGCGGAGGCATTGGCGTGGTGCGCCTCGCTGGCCCCGACGCGCGCAACGTCGTGATGCCCATGTTGCGTCTCTCTGCCGGTAAGATCGAACTCGAGCCTCAGCACGCGCATTACGGCGAACTCATTGATCCCGATTCCGGCGAGTGTTTCGACGAAGTCGTGGTCACGTATTTCGCAAAGCCGCGCTCCTATACGACCGACGACATCGTCGAGATTTCCTGCCACGGTTCACCCGTGCTCCTCGCCCGCGTCGTCGAACTCGCCTTAGCAAAAGGCGTTCGCATGGCCGATCCCGGCGAGTTCACCATGCGCTCCTTCCTCAACGGACGCATCGATCTCACTCAGGCCGAAGCCGTCAGAGACCTCATCGAATCGCAAACTCTCTACCAAGCAAAAGTCGCTGCGCAACAACTTGGTGGCTCAGTCTCGCGTCGCATTCAGCCCATCAAGCAGCAACTCGTGAATTTGATCGCCGTGCTCGAAGCCGGAATCGATTTCGCCGACGATGATGTCTCCGTGCTGCCAGCCGAGCAAGCTCTCGCTCGCATCGCGGAAGTCCGCGAACCTCTCAGCAAACTCCAGGAAGGCTTCGCCTTTGGCAAGGTCGTACATCAGGGCCTGACCCTAGCCATCGTCGGACGTCCCAACGTCGGGAAATCCAGCCTCTTCAATCGACTCGTCGAGCGCGATCGCGCCATCGTCACCGCGATTCCCGGAACCACTCGCGACCTCGTCACCGAGACCGTCTCGCTCGGCGGCATTCCCGTGCATCTCGTCGATACCGCCGGCATTCGCGAGTCGCTGGATGAAGCTGAACGCTTTGGCATCCAGAAATCGCGCGAAGCCATGGCCGACGCCGACCTCGTGCTGGTCATCGTCGATGCCCACGCTGACATCGACGAGTTGGACCAACAACTCATCTCCGAGGCCGCCGAACGCAGTGCGATCCTCGTCGAGAACAAAATCGATCTCGGCCGCCATTCCGCCACCAATGGCTGGAAGCTCCCCATCGTCCGCACTTCCGCGACCACGGGCGAGGGCATCGCCGAACTCCGCGAGCAGATCCTGCGCATGGTCTCCGGTGAATCTGGCCGCGAAGAGAGCGGGTTCCTCACCAACCTCCGTCAGCATCAGCTCGTCACCGACGCCCTCGCCGGTCTGGCCTCAGCCGAGAATGCCATTCGCCTGCGCATCCCGCACGAAATGGTTTTGATGGACCTGTACAACGCCCTGCGTCCTCTGGACGAAATCACCGGCGCCACCACCGCCGATGACATCCTCAACCTTATCTTCTCCACCTTCTGCATCGGAAAATAGTCGGCGATTCCGCTACACCGCCCAGTACACGTCTGGGCTATGCGACCTGTATCTTTCGGCCTTTTCCGCAGCTTTCCTCGCCACATGGCGCGAAAGTTCATCCAATCGTCACCTTCCTGCACCAACACTAGACGCTCATGCGCCGTCTAAGTGGGTAGACGTAGTAATGGGTGGTTACCTGTCGTGAGTCTTTATAAGTTGTTGTCGGCCATCAATGCAGGTGTTTGGGGAACCGGCTTTTTTGTGCAGGTAGGGCCAATCGTCCATCTCGCTCTCGTGTTCGCAATCGTTCTTTTGATCGTCGATTACGTCGAGCGACGCGAGACCACGAACCCGATCCTAGACTCCGAGTCACCGATCAGACCGGAGCCACGCTCCACCGATCGCGGTGAACGCTTCAATCCAGTCAAATTCTGGTTTGGTGCTACTGGATACTCCACAAACTTGTCCACCGATGATCGCATTCACGAGGTTCGAACCGCGACTTCGCCGCTTGCGATGCACGACTATCGTCCATTGAACGGAAGCACCTCGTCCGGCCTGCGGGCTGCACGCCTCTAATCCATCGCAGCCCCAGTCACAGCGTTTCCCCTGGCGTACTTGTACTATCGTGTAACGACCTACGGCTTTCTACGCATACCGAAATCCAGCTACTCAGGATATCTTCCAGAGTAGATGTTCCGCTTGGATTACATTTCGTGCCTGCTGACCATACTTTCTACTGTTCTCATCGGTCGTCGATCGTGGCACGGATGGCTCGTCGCCGGCGCCAATAGCGTCATCGTCTGCGTCATCGGATTTCGCACCGGGCAAATCGGTTTCATTCCGGCCAACATATTCTGTCTCGCCATCTACGCATACAACGTCATTCAGTGGCGCGCTGGCACCGCGCAGGCCACCGCTTCACCGGAGAGCGCTTCCTCTGATACGCTGACCGCTGCACATGCGCATCCTTCGCGGAATTTCCTGCGCATGCGCGGACGCCCGACCATCGATGCCCAACCCCTCCGAGATAGCGATCGAGTTTCGCCACGTCGATTACGACGTCCGTGGAAATCACGCGCTTCTTTCTGACCTCAATCTCGCCATACAGCGTCACGAACTCATCGTTCTCCTTGGCCGCAGTGGTTCCGGTAAAACGACTTCTCTGAAACTGATCAATCGCCTGCTCGTTCCCACCCGCGGCGAGGTTCGCGTCGACGACCGCAGCACCACCGCGTGGGATCCCATCGCACTGCGACGTCACATCGGCTATGCCGTGCAGGAAGTCGGACTCTTTCCTCACTACACCGTGGAAGAAAACGTCGCCCTCATTCCCAAGGCAGAGCGCTGGCCGAAAGACCGCATCGCGAACCGAGTGAAAGAAGTTCTTTCTCTCGTTGGATTGCCCGCTGAGAAATTCGCGCGCCGCTATCCTCACGAACTTTCCGGAGGTCAGCGCCAGCGCGTTGGATTAGCCCGCGCCATCGCTGCCGATCCGCCGATTCTTCTGATGGACGAACCCTTCGGCGCACTCGACCCTCTCACCCGCACCGATCTCCAGCGTGAGTTCACCGACTTGCGAAAACGCCTCGGCACCACTGTCGTCTTCGTCACCCACGATGTTGCCGAAGCCCTGATTCTCGCCGACCGCATTGTGTTGATCGAAGAAGGACGTTCCGTCGGCATCTTCACTCCCCACGAATTCCTCGCCTCCCCCGACGAACGCATCCAGGCCTATCGCGAAAGCTATCGCGCGATGACCCAACCGCTGGACCGGTGATCACGATGCCATTCTTTCACTACTTCCTGCGTCATCGTGCCGAGATCACCCTGCTCACCCTCGAACACCTTCGCCTCGTCCTTTGGGCGATGGGCTTTGCGATCCTGCTCGGCATTCCACTCGGTATTTTTCTTGCGCGACATCCGAAGTTTCGTGCGATCGTGCTCGGCGCCAACAACATCGTCCAGACCATCCCCAGTCTCGCTCTCTTCGGATTACTCCTGCCTCTTCCCTGGCTCGGCGCTCGTGCCGACCGGCTTACGATCACTGCCCTCGCGCTCTACGCCCTGCTACCAATTGTCCGCAATACTTTCACTGGAATTCACGGTGTCGACCCAACCGTGCTCGAAGTCGCCACCGGCATGGGCCTCACCCCAGCTCAGGTTCTCTGGCACGTCGAACTGCCGCTCGCCACTCCCGTCATTCTCGGAGGCGTCCGCGTTGCCACCGTGATCACCATCGGCGTTGCGACGATTGCCGCCGCCATCGGTGCCGGCGGCCTCGGCGAGTTCATCTTCCGCGGCCTCGCCATGGTCGATAACAATGTCATCCTCGCCGGCGCCGTGCCTGCGGCGTTGCTTGCTCTCGCCGCCGACGGTGCCCTCGGATTGCTGCAGCGCCTTCTGCAGCGCCCACGGCGATAGCATGGATCGACGAGAGTTTTTCCTCGGTTCCGCAGGATTGCTGCTCGCCACCGCCTGCAAGGCTCCGGGGCATCGCCTTTCTGTAGGTACCAAGAATTTCACCGAGCAACTCGTGCTGGGTGAAATCCTCGCGCAAATGCTGGAGCATCACACTTCCACCCCAGTCGAACGCCGCTTCTATCTTGCGGGCACCTACATCTGCCAACAAGCCATTCTCGCCGGCCGTATCGATACCTACATTGAGTACACCGGAACCGCGCTGGCAGCGGTGTTGAAGCAACTTGTGCAGACCGATTCCAAATCAGTTTTCGAGACCGTGCAGCGCGAATACCAGCAGCGCTTCGGCCTCACCGTTCTTCCTTCGCTTGGGTTCAACAACACTTTCGCTCTTGCCGTCCGCGGCGACGACGCAAAGTCCATGGGATTGTCGAAGCTATCGGATCTTGCTGCCCACGCCCCGCAGATGCGTTTAGGGGTCGGCTATGAATTCCTCGAGCGCGCCGACGGCTTCCCTGGGCTCGCCAAAACCTACGGCCTGAAGTTCGCCGCGTCGCCCACCGTCATGGATCTCGGCCTGCTCTATCGCGCCTTAGAAGCGAAGCAGGTCGACATCGTCGCCGGCTCGAATACCGATGGCATGATCGCCGCTCTTGGTTTAGTTATTCTGCAGGATGACAAGAATTATTTTCCGCCCTATGACGCGGTGCCCATCGTGCGTCCCGACGCGCTCCGCAATACTCCCGGTATGCGAGCTGCCCTCGAACAACTCAGCGGACGCATCAACACCGAGGATATGCGTCGTATGAACTATGCGATCGACGGCAGGAAGCAGGATGCCGCCGACGTCGCCCGTGACTTTCTCACCGCCTCACGGCTCATTTCCTAGGGATTTCAGGTTAGGTTGCTTCGTGAAGGGCACGACTTTACAGGTTGCTTATAAACCGGGACGACTGTGGGTGCCCCCTGGAAAGCTGTCGCAAGCTTGCACTCTCCGCGAGGCCCTTGGACTGCCTCACTGATTCCAACTGCCGGAGGTCGCCACCATGCTCGCCGACTGCTGTTCGCGCAAAACATTCAATGTATTCAGGCCCTGCAATCCCTGGAAGATTCGGAACAGTGCCCAAACGTGAAACGCGGCAGCAAGGTACTGCCCGACGGGCAACAACAGCAGGCCGTCACAAATGTAAATCCCCATGCCGACAAGAAAGGCCCAGCTCTGCTCCTTGCGCCCAAAAAATCCAAACAGCGCTACGAAGCCACCAAACAAGACCGACAGACCTAGCAAGAGCGTGGGGCTTATTGATCCGCCATGTTGCGCAAGCGCATCCACAAACTCGGTTGCGCCCAGTCCGAAGATGAAGCGAATACGTCCGCCGCTCAAGCTGATCAGCGAATTCACGACGGAGAGCGCGCCAATAACGATGAACCAGTTCGCGCCCGTCTTCATGCGTGCTTGTGCCACCAACATCTGTTGTTGCAGAGCCTCCGATGTCGGCTGATTGAGCCCTATATCGCTGGACGCCATGAATTCCACTCCCCAAGTAGCTGGATGGTCTGGAAAATATCACGGCAAGATAGTTTCACAAAGAAGATTGACCGTTAGCTGGAAATCTGAAGTAACCCGATCTAGTTTCGCAATGCAACTACGTGATGGCGATTTGTTCTTGCGTCACGTTTTCTCCGATTCCAAGTGGATCCTCCTCTACCGCTTGTTTCAACTCATGAAACTGAGCGCAATAGATTGGTTCGCTCGCATCATTCTCTAAGCCCGTTCTACAATCCTGCATGGCCGGGGCGCACGATTTCTCTATGATGCTGGTCGAACTTGGCGCCGCCCTCATCGGCCTCGCAATCCTGGCGCGCATCGCGAGTCGCTGGGGCATCTCGTCCATCCCCCTCTACCTGCTCGCTGGTTTGGCGTTTGGTGAGGGAGGCCTCGCTCCCCTCAAACTCAGCCATGGCTTCATCAGCACAGGCGCCGAGATCGGCGTCCTTATGCTGCTCTTTATGTTGGGACTCGAATACAGCGGCGAGCAGCTAAGGGATAACCTGAGGACCGGAATTCCCGCGGGCATCGTTGACTTTGTTCTCAACTTCCCGCCAGGATTGATTGCCGGCCTGCTCCTCGGCTGGAAGATGCTTCCCGCGGTTCTCCTCGGCGGTGTCACCTGGATTTCTTCTTCCGGAATCATCTCGAAGGTGCTCTCTGAGTTGGGTCGCCAATCCAATGTCGAGATGCCCCAGATACTTTCGATCCTCGTCCTCGAAGATCTCGCCATGGCGGTGTACCTTCCGGTTGTCGGGGTGTTGATTGCCGGCGGTGGTCCGGCAAAAACTGCGATTGATGTTGGCATTGCCATCGGCGCGGTACTGCTTGTGCTCCTCGTCGCCCTGCGTTATGGCCAACGATGGAGCGCCGCCATCGCTCATGAATCCGACGAGATCGTTTTGCTCTCCACCTTCGGAACCGTGCTGCTGGTGGCCGGCCTCGCGCAACGCGTGCAGGTTTCCGCTGCCATCGGCGCGTTTCTTGTCGGAATTGCAGTCTCCGGACCGATCGCCGAGCAATCCCATCGGCTGCTCGCGCCCCTTCGTGATCTGTTTGCCGCGGTGTTTTTCTTTTTCTTTGGTTTGCAAATCGATCCGTCGACGCTGCCTCGTGTACTACCCGCTGCGTTCGCCCTTGCAGCCGTTACAGCATTGACAAAAGTGGCAACCGGCTATTGGTCCGCCCGCCGAGCGGGGGTCGATCGCCGCGCCCGCTGGCGCACCGGGGCTGCTTTAGTTGCACGGGGAGAGTTTTCCATGGTCATCGCCGGACTGGGGACCGCTCTCGAACCAGCGCTCGGCCCGTTCTCCGCAGCTTACATTCTGCTTCTGGCGATTGCGGGCCCGGTGGTTGCGCGCTTGGTGAAGTAGCGACGAGAGTCGATACTGAAGATCACTAGCTACTTGGCCCTGATCTTGACGAACGTTCCTTCGGGCAGCTTGGTCCCGAGGAATTGCACCACGCCGTCTTTCACGATGCCGTTCACTTCCAGCGGCTGCTTCTCATACTGTCGCGCCTCCGTCGGCTTCGCTATTGGCTCATCGCGACGACGCCCCATCCCGCGGTCCATCGCCTCGTTGGCGAGCGCATCGGCTTCTTTGTTCCCGCCACGCAAGGTGTGCTCGATGCGAAACCACTCCAGCCCACGGATCAGCACTCGCGCCCGGCTATACAGGTCCTGCAGGTTCGGCGACTTCACTTTGTACTCGCCACGAATCTGCTTCACCAGCAGCTCCGAGTCCGCTACTACCTTCAGTGCCTTGTAGTCATGCTTCTTCGCATAATCCAGCGCCGCCAGCAGTCCCGAATATTCCGCCACGTTGTTCGTCTGGTGTCCGAGAAATCCGCTGAGCGCATCCACCTTCTGCCCACGCTCGTCTTCCAGCACTACCCCAAACCCAGCCGGGCCAGGGTTCCCCCGCGCTCCACCATCCACATGGGCAATCAACATTTTTTCAGGCTTCTTCGGAGCAGCTTCGCGTTCGTGGGGAAAAAGAGAATCGGACCGGGAACTCATGCAGCGAGTTTAAATCAAACCAGGCGCTCGGCTCGGTTCCGTGGGGCTTGCATTATCTTCCCGTCCGCAACCGCACCGCCAGGTACTCCGGCAACTCCGCCGCCAGTATCCGATGCTGTGCCACTTCCACGGGATAGGGCACGCGATAGAACTTCACTACTTTCGCTTCGGAGTCGAACAACGCAAATCCCGCGCGCCAATCTCCATCTCGTGGCTGCCCGATCGAGCCCGGATTGATCAGGTACCGTCCATCGTCCTGCAGCGGCATCTCCCAGGTTTCTTCGTTGGTCGCGGTCGTGTACTTCGGCCGCACCTGTTCCACATACCCATTGCGCAGCACGTATCCACCTTGCACGTGGGTGTGCCCATAAAACGTCAGCTGCGTTTTGTCGTCGCGAAAGGCTTCAAACGCCGCCGCGCTCGAAAGCAGGTAATCGTCTTCATCGATCGGCGACCCGTGCACGCACTGCCCGCCGGCAAATTGCGGAATGTTCACCGGCCCATGCTCCAACCTTCGCACCCAATCGCGGTTCTCCGGGGTCAGCGTCTCCACCGTCCAGCTCACCGCCCGGTCGGCCACCGCGTTGAATCCAAACGTATCACCCAAGCCCGAGCAAGCCTTGTCGTGATTGCCGCGAACGATCGGCCCATTTAGTTCTTTAGCGATCTTTACGACTTCATTCGGACTTGCGCCATATCCCACTACATCGCCCAGGTTCAGGACGAAATCATGCTCCGGCGCGGCGGCCAGCGCAGTCTGCAAAGCTTCAAGATTGCTGTGAATGTCGCTGATGACGAGATAACGCATGGCGAGGTTCAGTCAAAAGCCCGGCTCTTCGTTCTCCGGGCTAGGTGATCTTACATCTTTCCAGCCACTACCGGACAGCGCGCAAAGTGTCCCGCTGAAATTTCTACGAGCGGCGGTGGCACTATGGCACACGTCTCGATTCGGTACCCGCACCGTGGTTCAAAACTGCACCCCGGCATCTCCGCCGCAAGTGCCGGCACCGATCCTTCAATCGTCCGCAGCGGCTCTCCACGATTCGTTCGCAACGTCGGCACCGAGTGCAGCAACCCGCGTGTGTACGGATGCGCCGCTGCACGAAATACTTCTCGAGCCACACCCGTTTCCACGATCTGCCCCGCGTACATCACCGCCACCCGATCGCTGATCTGCGAAACCACCGCCAGGTCATGCGAGATGAACAGCATCGCTAGCCCATGCTTCTGTCGCAGCTGATTCAGCAGTTCCAGGATCTGCGCCTGGATCGTCACATCCAGCGCCGTCGTCGGCTCATCGGCAATCAGCAGCCGCGGACGATTCACAATCGCCATCGCAATCATCACCCGCTGCCGCATCCCGCCCGAAAGCTGGTGCGGATAATCTCGCGCCCGTCGCTCCGCATCCACGAGGCCCACTTCATTTAGGGCATCAATCGCCCGCCGCCATGCCTCGGCCTTCGGAACGTTCGCGTCGCCCGGATGCGCCAGCACCGCCTCGGCCACCTGCTCCCCCACCCGCATTACCGGGTTTAAGGCAGTCATCGGCTCCTGGAAGATCATCGCGATCGCGGACCCACGCAACTGCCGCATCGTTTCCGCGTCCATCGCGAGCAGCGACTGACCCTCAAACTCAATCGCTCCCGAGATTCGTGCCTGCGGCGGCAGCAACCGCAACATCGCCAGTGAGGTCACCGACTTTCCGGACCCCGACTCCCCCACCAGTCCCAGCGTTTCCCCCGCCACAATCGAAAAACTGACGTCGCGGACCGCCGGCCGCCAGCTTCCGCCAACCGAGAACTCGATTTTCAGGTCACGCACCGTGAGCAGCGATTTCACCCAGCGATGTTAACAGCCCGAAAAATTCTTCGAGAAAAGCCGTGCTCGGGAATTTGGACGATAATCGCGTTTCGCGTAAACCAGCGCCCCTCGCGGTTTTTCCTCAGATATTCACATTTATGGCAAAGCTCAGAAGCCGCATGAAATGCGGAGCCCCCGACTTGACCTCCGCGAAATCCGCGCCGGAAGCGGACTTCCGTGCATTGCCTCGGATCGCCCTGCACAACTTTCGGGCAGACCCTCTGTGGATCGCCCCTAACCCATTCAAAATGCGCTGTTTTTAGTTGCGCGATTTCGCATTGACTTCTTTCTAGGGAGGCGTACAAACAACCTCGTTCTTTGACAGTTCTGAAGTTTTCCCGGTTGGCGGTAAGTCCGGGGCTCAAGCAGGCTCACGGCAGTCAACTTCGGAGAGAAACTACGGGATCTAGGTTAGCGGCTTCGGTCGCGATACCTGAAAGGGGAGCGACGGTTCCCCAAGTCGGAAGCGACGGCGTCCGACAATTCCAAAGCGATCGCGAGATCGTCCGGAAACGTCCCGTAGCCAAAAGCCGAAGGGTGGATTGCGAGAGGGGCAGCAAGGGTCTATAGCGAGCTGCTGGTTGAGGCGAACAAGAACGAGTCGAGACAAGATGGAATCCCGAGACGTTGACTGGTTTATCCGGTTGGCGGTTAGCCCGGAGCCCAAGCGAAGATCAAGCATCGTGGCCGCAAGGAGACGGTGTTGGGTAGGTCGGCAAGGGTCTTAAGCGAGCCGCTGGTCGAGACGAATAGGTCAACACCACCTCGGGATTTCTTGTTTTTGTTTTCCTTTGTCATGGCGACCGAAGAACGCGGATACCGATCCGCGTTCGGAGCGGAGCCACCCTCTGTTTCCGCATTTCCCTCTTTTCCGCGAGCTCGGGACTAACCGCGTTTCTTCGATTCCTCAGACAAATACTTCCTCCCGCGGTGTCTAAATCCGCAAGAACGTCCACCTGGAACGTTCTTCCACCGGAAGTCTCCATGAAATCCTGTGCGCTGCCACTCGCGCTGCTCGTTCTTTCACTTTCTCTCGGTTGCAATCGCTCGCGCCAGGTTGACATGGCGGCGGTGTCCCAACCTCGGGCCTCCCTCGCCGAATACTCTCCGACATCGCTCGAGCGGGCCAAACTTCCGGCTGGATCCGTTGCCGCCGCCATCGGCGGCGTCCCCGGCAGAGCCGCTTACATCCCGCAGGCCGACAAGAAAGTCATCCACACCGCCGAACTCTCCTTGGTTGTCGACAACGTCGAAGAAGCCTCCGCCAAAATCCGCAGCTTCACCTTGCGTGCCGATGGAGAGATCGATCAAGCCCGCATCTGGTCGCTGTCGGAAAAGACGCGCGAAGGCGAGCTTCACATCCGCATCCCCGCCGAAGGTCTCGAGTCCGCGCTCAAACAGATCAAGGCCGTGGCCCTGCGCGTCACTAACGAGCAACTCAATGCCACCGATGTCACTCGCCAGTTCGCCGACAACGCTGCCCGCATGCACAGCCTGCAAGCTGAAGAACAGCAGTACCTGCAAATCCTCAAGCAGGCCAAGTCCATCCAGGACATTCTCGACATCACCGAGAAACTCACCGACGTCCGCACCCAGATCGAGCAACTCCAGGCCAACATCGACCTAATGTCGCACGACATCGCCATGTCGCTCGTCACCATCGGCCTCTCACAGAACGCTCCCGTCAGCGAGTCCCTCGGAGGCTGGCATCCTCTTCTCAATGCCCGCCGCTCGTTCAAGAACATGGTCGAAAACCTGGGCGACTGGATCGACGCGATCATCTCCTTCGCGATCTTCCTGCCCGTCATTGCTCTCTGGATTCTCACCGTCGGCGGCATCGTCTGGATCGCCTGGAAACTGTTCCGCCGCTTCCAGCGCGTACCTGAGAAGACTACTTAACGATGGCTGCCCGCACCAAATACGGGTGCGCCGCGTCTCGCGCCTTTGTCCTGGACCCAATCTCCAGCCAAGGTTTGGCTGACCCTCCACTTCTTCCGCGGATGGACAAATTGAGAACAGCGGGGTTGAGAACACCCTGCGCTTCGTATCAGGGCACGGCTTCAGCCGGTGCCGACTTGGCTTTTATGCACCGGGGCTTCAGCCCCTGCACACTGCCCGCAGTGATGTGATCGCTCGAGAACTTCGACTGCGTAAGGCGAGGGCTGGATACCCTCCCCCTCCCCCAGTCGAACTATTGTTTTCAGCAGCTTAGGCTGTGGAAAACGCCTAAAATCTTCTCGCGAAAGAGGTTAGAGGTAAATTCTTCGAATAAAAGGACTTAGTGTTCTCGGATTCGCATTATTCCTTGTCAAAGAGCTAGTCGGCTCGCCTAATCCGTCTGCAGGGGCTGAAGCCCATCCGGCGTCGAGTTTTCGGCGATGCCCCAAAGGCGCACGATAAGCCGCGGCTGTTGGGGTGTCTGTGCTCTCGCGGAAACGGAAGTGGCAGCGAGTGACGCGAAGGTGGATGCGAGTTTCGGCCAAGAAGCGCGAGCCGCAGGCCGCCAACGCAGGTGGTTTATGGGCCGAGAGGCGACCTCGTCATTGGGGTGCCTCCACGACGCATGCGCGTGCTGCAATGGCCTTCTGTATAATCCCGCAATTCTCATGAAGACCGCACTCCAACGTCGCATCTTTCTCGCTTACTGTTCCCGTGCCGGATTCGCCGCCACCCTCTTCCCCGGAGTCCTCTGGGCCCTCAATGAAGAAAAGGGACCGATCACGAAGGAATTGATCGGTGAGGCCGCCACCGTCGCCGGCATCGCGATCACCCCCGAGCAGGGCGACATGATGCTCAAGGATCTCAACGACGGTCTCAAGGACTACGAAGCCATCCACGCCTTGAAGATCCCCAACGACGTCCCCCCGGCCTTCCGCTTCGACCCCGTCCTCCCCGGGATGAAGCTCGACACCGAGAAACGGCCGATGCGCATGAGCCGCGCCACCGTGAACGCCGCGCCAGGAAATCTCGAAGACGGCGCCTTCTACACCGTGCGCCAATGGGCCGAGCTCATACGGACGAAAAAAGTCTCCGCAGTCGCCCTCACCGAGATGTACATCGAGCGCCTGAAGAGCTACGACCCGGTGCTCCTCTTCAACATCACATTGACCGATGAGCGCGCGATGGCGCAGGCCCGCGAAGCCGACAAGGAGATCGCCGCGGGAAAATATCGCGGCCCACTGCACGGCATTCCCTGGGGCGCAAAAGACCTCATCGCGGTAAAAGGCTATCGAACGACATGGGGCGCCGGCGGCTTTGAGAAACAGGAGATCGACGAAGACGCGACGGTCGTGAAGCGGCTCGATGAAGCGGGAGCCATCCTGATCGCGAAATTGACCCTCGGCGCGCTCGCCATGGACGACGGTTGGTTCGGCGGCAAGACCCGCAACCCGTGGAACACCGAGCAGGGATCCAGCGGCTCCTCCGCCGGTCCCGCGTCGGCCACCGCGTCCGGTTGCGTCGCCTTCTCGATCGGATCGGAGACCCTCGGCTCCATCGCTTCGCCAAGCACCCGTTGCGGCTGTACCGGCCTCCGTCCCACCTTCGGCCGCGTCCCCCGTACCGGGGCCATGGCCCTCTCCTGGACCATGGACAAACTCGGCCCCATCTGCCGCTCCGTGGAAGATTGCGCGCTGGTGCTCGACGCCATTCATGGTCCCGACGAAAAAGATTGGACCGTCCATTCCGCATCGTTCAACTGGGACGCCACCCTCGACGCAAAGAAATTGCGCGTCGGCTACTTGAAAGATGAGTTCGAAAAAAAGCCTGGCGACGACGATTCCAAGGACGACAAGGAAGCGCGCGAGGAGCGCGCCAAATTCGATCAGCAAACCCTCGATGTATTGCGCACGAAACTCGGCATTGATGTGAAGCCAGTCAACGTTCCCGACTTCCCCTACACGCACCTGACTTTTCTGCTAAGCGGAGAAGCCGGCGCCGCGTTCGACGAACTCACTCGCAGTGGACGCGACAAGCTGCTCACCGGACAGACAAAAGATGATTGGCCGAACATCTTCCGCGAATCGCATTTCATTCCCGCTGTCGAATACGTCAACGCCAATCGCGCGCGTTATATCGGCATGCAGAAGTGGGCTGAGATGTTCGCAAAGTTCGATGTGATCGTCGCGCCCAGCTTCGGCGATCAGCTGGTGATCACCAATCTCACCGGAAATCCCGCGCTGATCCTGCCGAACGGCTTTCGCAAAGATGGCACGCCGACTTCAATCACCTTCTTAGGCCAACTCTACGGCGAAGCCAAGCTGCTCGCTCTCGCACGCGCATACCAGGAAGCAACCGACTTTCACCTGAAATATCCGCCGAAGTTCACGCCGAAGAACTCTGAGTCCAAAGCATGAACAGTAAGTGGAATTGCCGACGTACAGTCCACGCGATGCAACAGTCCGCGCAGCGGACGGAACGTAATAGCCCAGCACGTGAGTGCTGGGAAGCACGAATGCTGATTCGAGTCCCTTTTAAGGGACGGCATCCACATCAGGCATATTGCTTCACGAAGAAATAAATCGACAGGCCCGCGCCGATGAAAATCACGATCAACCGAACCTTCGCCGGCGCGACCTTCTGCGCGTAATGTGCTCCGAAGTATCCGCCGAATGCCGCGCCGACCAGCATCAGCAGCGCCTGCGGCCACCAGATCGCCTTCGCGACGACGAACGCAATCAATGCCACGCCGTTGCAGACCGACGCCAACATGGTCTTGAAGGCATTCATGGTATGAATGCTCTCCATCCCCATAAACGCGAACAGCGCCAGCATCAGGATTCCCGCGCCTGCTCCGAAGAAGCCGATGTACACCGCGATCACCAGTTGCACCAGCGCTGCCCCGGTCGTCACCCGCCCCGTGGTCCCGGTGCGTGTCTCGCGTTCCCGCACCCAGCGCGAGATCCGCGCGCTGAAGCAGAAGATCAGCGTGGCCGAAGCGAGCAGCCACGGGACCATGTGCAGGAAGGTGAGTTGCGGCGTCTTCAGCAGGATGATCGCGCCCAGCAGGCTGCCTGCGATGCCCGTCAGCACCAGCGAGAGAATCTGCCGTGGATTAGCTTTGCTGAATTCCCGGCGATACGCTCCCACGCTGGCCAGCGTTCCGGGCCAAAGCGCAAGCGTGTTCGTGGCGTTGGCGTTCACCGGCGGAACTCCGATGAACAGCAGCGCCGGAAAGCACAGGAAGCTTCCGCCTCCCGCCACCGAGTTGATCGCGCCCCCGGCAATAGCAACTCCGAAGAGCAACGCGGCATGAGCGAAGGTCATAAGGTCCGCTCCAGTGTAGAAGAGAGCGGGATGCGCGGCGAGTGACAGAGCTCACTCTTCGCAGGGGATCCGCAGGCGAACTTGCGGTGTCTAAAGAGGAAGGTGATCCCGCTGACCATGACGATTCGGCGCCTTGAACTCGCGCCTGCGATAGAATCATCCCCGCTATGCCAGAGCCCGAAGAACACCGCGAAGTGATGACCACCGGCGAGCCCGAGCGCCGCAATTGGACGCCGATGATCGTTGGCGCGGTCATCGTACTCATCGTCGTCGCCGCCATCGTCATCCTGAACCACCAGGACAAGGCCAAGCCGGTCGCGCAGGATCCCTACACCAGCAAACTCCAGGTCGGCGACATCCAGATGAGCAAGTCGGAGAACTACGTTGGCGCCGCCGTTACCTACATCGACGCCACCATCACCAACACTGGAGATAAGACCGTCACTGGCGCGCAGATCCTGGCCGAGTTCCACAACAGCCTCAACGAAGTCGTGCAGCGCGAGACATCGCCGGCAAGTGTGCTGGTTCCCAACACGCTCGCTGGATACCCCGATCTTACCGACCTCTTGCGCGCCCCACTCGCGCCCGGCAAGAGCCGCACCGTTCGCCTCACGTTCGAGCACATCTCTGCCGACTGGAACCAGAGCTATCCCGACCTGAAGCTGGTCAACCTGCAGTACAAGTAGCCTCGTGCTAGGCTTTCCCTGTGAGTGAATCTTCCAAGAAGGTGCGCCTGACCGAGACGGTCAAGGCGGCAGGTTGAGCGTCCAAACTTAGTCCGGCGGTGCTGGACTCGGTGCTTGGGAAATTAGCCCGGCAACANNGACGATCCCTACACCTTCGGCCAGATCGCCGCCACGAACGCGCTCAGTGACGTCTACGCCATGGGCGGCAAGCCCATCAGCGCTCTGGCGATGGTCTGCTTCCCCGATAAGAGCGATCCCGAAGTACTCGGGCAAATCCTCGCCGGCGGATTATCGAAGATGGTCGAGGCGAACTGTACCGTCATTGGCGGCCACAGTATCCGCGATGAAGAGACCAAGTTCGGCTATGCCGTCACGGGCACGATACATCCCCAAAAGATCCTGAAGAACTCCAGCGCGGTCGCCGGTGACGCGTTGCTCTTCACTAAATCACTCGGCACCGGAGTGATCTCCACTGCCATCAAGAAGGACAAAGCAGAGCAGGCATGGATTGACGCCGCGGTCCGATCGATGACCACCCTGAACAAAACCGCCGCCGAGGCGATCGCCAATGGCGATTACGCAGTACACGGAATGACCGACATCACCGGCTTCGGCATGATCGGTCACGCGCGCGAGATGGCGCTCGGCAGCGGAGTTACCCTGCGCATCGAGGCCCGCAAAGTTCCTCTCTTACCCGGCGCCCTCGAATGCATCCGTCAAGGCTTCATCCCCGGAGGCCTGAACAACAACCGCGACTTCGCCGAATGTCTCGTCAGCTACGCGGAAGATGTTCCGCAGGAGTTGCGCACCATCCTCTATGACCCGCAAACCGCCGGCGGGTTGCTGATCTCGGTGGCCGAAGCCGATGCCGAGCGACTGTTGAACGCAATGCAGGACCGCGGTGTACCCGCGGCTGCTGTTGGCAGCGTGATCACGACCAACAAGCCTGGGATTGAAGTTGCATGAGTCGAGTTCGGTTCGCGATTTTACTCCTCGTGCTCCAGGTGTGCTCCTCGTATCAGGCCAGCGGCTACTCGGTTCTCACCCATCAGGCCATCATCGATCTCGCCTGGGATGATTCGATTCGCCCGCTCTTGCTGAGTCGCTTTCCGAACACCACGGAAGAACAGCTCCGGGTTGCGCATGCCTATGCTTACGGCGGTTGCGCGATACAGGACATGGGCTATTACCCGTTCGGCAAGACTTTCTTCAGCGATCTCACGCACTATGTTCGCTCCGGTTGATTTCGTTGCCGCTCTATTTCGGAACGCGCGAAATGTTAACGAACTGGCCTTTGCGGTCGGGGCGCTCTCACATTACGTGGGAGATACCTTCGGGCATTCCGTGGCGGTCAACCCCTCAACTGCAGTAGTTTTTCCGAACCTCGAGCAGCGCTACGGCAAAGTCGTAACGTACGAGGACAATCCGCACGCCCATGTACGCACAGAGTTCGGCTTCGACATCGAACAGGTTTCAAAGCGACGTTTCGCACCGCACGCCTACCTGCAGCACATCGGTCTGATGGTGCCCCGCCGTTTGCTGGAGAAAGCGTTTTTCGAAACTTACGGACTTTCGCTGCACGACATGCTGGGCAACGAGCGGCCGGCGATCCGCGGCTATCGTTCGGCGGTACGCAGCTTCATTCCTTTCTTCGCCCGCGGAGAGGTCGTGCTGCATCGCCATCAGTTCCTTCCAGAGCTACCGAACTCAGACTTCGACACATACAACAAGGAACTGTCGCGTGCAGATTTTCGGCAGGGCTGGGAGAATGCCTACAGCGGACCTGGGTTCCGTGGTCATATCGCGGCAGCCATCATTTTTGTGGTGCCCAAGATCGGACCCGCAGCGTTGCTGGGAATTAAAATCTCCACTCACGACACGCAGCAACTCTACGCACGGAGTATCAACGAGACGCTAGCGCACTATCGGAGACGATTGCACCAAGCAAAATCCGCTCCTCTGGACGAGTTTGGGCTTGTCGACCGCGATCTGGATACAGGATCGAAAGTCAGCCCGGGTTCCTATGCGCGCACCGACCGAACCTACGCCAAGCTGCTGCATCAAGTCGTATCGCGACCGCAGATGAAGATTCCGCGCGGCCTTCGGGAAGACGTTCTCGCTTACTATGCGGACCCGAACGCCCCGATCACCACGAAACGCGACGCGCAGGCGTGGGCACGCGTGCAGGAGGAGTTGGTGAAATTCAAGACGATGCCCGCTGGGACGAAGCTCGTCATCCCACGCGAGGAAGACTGAGGTTATTTCCCGGCGAGTTCGCGTTTCACCGTCTCGCTTACAATTTTTCCGTCCACGCGCACGTCGGCGAATTTTGCCATGACAGCCTTCATCACCGTGCCCATATCTTTCATCGTGGGCGATCCCATCTCCGCGATCGTCGCTTTCACGGCAGCCGTAATCTCCTCTTCGCCGGCCGATTTTGGCATATAGCCTTCGATCAGCGTGATCTCGCGCGCTTCTTTCGCTGCCAATTCCGGCCGGTTTCCCTTGGTGAACTGCTCCACGGAATCTTTACGCTGCTTGATCATGGTACTCAAAACGGCGAGCACTTCCTTGTCGTCCAGCGGTGCACGCTTGTCGATCTCCTTATTCTTCACCGCTGCTTTCATCATGCGCAATGTGGAGAGCTTCTCTTCTTCCTTGCTCTTCATGGCGCCAATCATATCTTTCTGGATCTGTTCGCTCAGGCTCATGGCTCTCGATTATAGACAGCTCCAACCGTTCTTCTCTCCATCGCAGGATTACTATTTTTGCGGGGATAACGTGTGAAAGCACAGTCCTACAAGCGGAATCTTGATGCTTGATAAGAAAAGACGATTTGCTTTCCGGGTCGCGACTGAGTTCCAATGGAAGTTCGCCTTACGGCGGTTCCTAAAAACTTAAGTCCACAACGCTGGAGTGAGCAATGCTTCATAAGAACCGGCTTTATACGCCGGGGCCGACGCAACTTCTGCCCTCGGCACAGTTCGCCATGGCGGCGGCAACCATGCATCACCGCACCGCCGACTTCCGCGATCTCTACGTACGTACGCTCGCGGACCTCAAGTCGTTTATCGGCACACGCAACGATGTCATTTTGATGGCCTGCTCGGGCAGCGGCGCCATGGAAGCGTCGATCTCCAACCTGACGTCGCCGGGCGATCGCGTTCTCGTGCTCACTGCGGGAAAGTTTGGCGAACGATGGTCGAGCCTCGCCAAGGCATACGGGGTGAAAGCGGAAGTGGTTAGCGCCCCCTATGGCGAAACGTTCACGCTCGAGGCTGTTCGCGCCAAGCTGGATGGCGTTCGCGTCGTGTACATGCAGGGTACGGAAACCTCGACCGGCGTGCGTCACGATGTACAAGGCGTTGCAAAACTGCTGAAGGGAACCGACACGTTACTGGTAGTCGATGCCATCACCGGCCTTGGCACTACCCACTTCGATGTGGACGGCTGGGGTGTGGACGTGCTCATCGGCGGCTCCCAGAAAGCTGTAATGATCCCGCCAGGACTCGCCTATCTTTCTGTCAGTGAGCGGGCGTGGCAGCGCATGGATTCAACTTCGAATCCGCGCTTCTACTTCGACCTGCGTAAAGAGCGCAAGTCGGCGGCCAAGGGCGAATCGGCCTATACGCCGGCAACTTCGTTGATTGCGGGCCTCGGTGCAGCACTCGACTTCATTCGTGGCATGGGCAATGGCGATCTCGCCGCTGGTCGATACGACCTCGTGGAAAATGCCGAGACCGCCGCTGCGATGACGCGTGCCGCCGCGGAGGCTCTCGGGTTGCAATTGTTCGCGAAGTCCTCTCCGGCCGCCGCGGTTACCGCCATTCATGCTCCAGAGGGAGTGGATTCCGGCGCAATCGTGAAAGCGTTCCGCACGCAGTTCGGTGCGGTTATCGCCAACGGCCAGGGCGACGAGATGAAAGGAAAGATTTTCCGCGTCGCTCATCTCGGCTACTACGATTACCTCGACACCATTGCAATCATTGGCGCACTCGAGCACGTCCTCGCCACCGTTTCCAAAACTACGCATTCGGAACTCGGGCCTGGACTTCGCGCGGCGCAAACCACTTACGCACGACGGGTAACCTTCGCCGCCGCGGCCGCCGTCTAACCCGGGCTCTGCATTCTCGATGTACTAACCGGAGTCAACCCGCCACCCGGACAGCCTCGTCGGCGCAAGCCGATGAGGCTGTCCGGGTGGCTACATCAAAGGACGCGCGTCTTGAAAATTGTTGTCGCCGAAAAAATCGCTCCCGCCGCTATCGACTTGTTTCGCCAGGATTCCACGTGGAAGGTCGTCACCCCTGACCAAGTTGCAAAGAAAGAACAGCTCGTCGAAGAGCTCAAAGACGCCGACGCTCTCATTGTTCGCTCCGCTGTGTTCGTCGATGCCGCGTTGCTCGAGCATGCCGGAAAATTGCGCGTGATTGGCCGTGCGGGCGTGGGCGTCGATAACATCGAACTCGAAGCCGCCACCCGTCATGGCATCGCGGTGATGAACACGCCGGGTGCAAACGCAATTGCAGTGGCCGAGCACACCATTGCTCTTATGCTCGCCATGGCTCGCTTTATTCCACGCGCCACGGAGACCATGCACGCCGGCAAGTGGGAGAAGAAATCCCTGCAAGGCACCGAGCTGCGCGGCAAGACGCTGGGCATTATCGGACTCGGCCGCATTGGCATGGAAGTAGCACGACGTGCTGCGGCGTTCGGTATGACGCTCGTCGCGCATGATCCCTACGTCTCGCCGGCGATTGCGTATGATGCCAAGATTCGCCTCGCCGATCGCGAAGAGGTCCTTACGACCGTCGACTACCTCACGCTGCACGTCGGACTCACACCGCAGACCGCCAACATGATCAACGCGACATCGCTCGCCGCGATGAAAAAAGGTGTGCGGATCGTGAACTGCGCCCGCGGTGAACTGATAGACGAAGCCGCGCTGGCCGAAGCCATCAAGTCCGGGCAGGTCGGTGGTGCTGGCCTCGACGTCTTTGTCGAAGAGCCACTGAAGAACTCGCCGCTTGCCGGCTTACCGAACGTGATCCTCACCCCGCACATCGGCGGTTCGACCGCCGAGGCTCAGGATGCTGTCGGCGTGCAAATCGCGCACCAGGTTCGCGACTACCTGCAACGAGGCGTCGTACAAAACGCCGTGAACATGCCTTCCATGACCGAGCAGGAATACGTGATGCTCGAGCCGTTCATTACTCTCGGCGAACGTCTCGGCACATTTCTGGCACAACTTTCGGAAGGTCGCTTTTCAGAAATCGGCATCCGCTACACCGGTCCCCTCGCCGACTGGAAGACCGAACTGATTCGCAACGCCAGCATCAAGGGCATACTGCAACACACAACCGATGAAAGCGTGAACGTGATCAACGCCAGTTCGGTGGCGGAATCGCGCGGCATTCCGGTGCACGAGTCAAAAAAGGAGCACCCTTCGAGCGGCGGAGCCGCGAACGTCCTTGGACTCACCGTAACCACACCGAATGGCACACTCTCGGCGCGCGGTACCGTGCTGCATGGGAACTCGCCGCGCCTGCTCTCCTTCGACAACATCGACGTGGAAGCACCGCTCGAAAACACGCTGTTGGTTATCCGTAACCGCGACATCCCAGGCGTGGTCGGACGGGTCGGCAGCATTCTCGGCGAGAGTGAAGTCAATATCGCAAACTTCGCCTTAGGACGCGCCGGTGCCACGACCGGAGGAAACGCCTTTTCGGTGGTGCAGATCGACGGTCAACTCACCGAAGCCGTGCTGCAGCGTCTGCGTTCCGCGAAAGCAATCCTCGCAGCAAACGTAGTTCAGTTTTAGTTTTGAAAACTGTATTTGGCCCCACTCAAGCGCAGCTTGGGTGGGTTCTTTGTTCGAGGTGAGAGCTACTCTTCTGCCCGCTGCAGCTTGCGCGATTCCGCGAGTAGAGCCATGGAGTGCGTCAGGTTCTGCATGGTCACGATTCCCACCAATCGTCCGCCATCGACAACCGGCACGAGGCTCAAGCCCTTCGATCCGATGCGCCGGAAAATCACTGCCAGCGATTCCGTCTTCTGCGCGATCTGGAAACCGCGGCTCATCACACCCTGCACGTAGCCATTCCCGCTGCGAAGCGCGTCAAGAATCCGCTGGCGAGAGATGATGCCGACCAGGTCGCTGCCGCGGATTACCGGAAACTCGTCTTGCAGCGAATGTACGGCTTTGTGCAGCGCGTCTTCCAGCGTATCCGCGGACGAAAGCGTCGCGAAATCCGTCAGCATCACTTCCTCGATCCGTACCGTTTCCAGCACCGATTGGAAGATCGCGGTGCGGTCCTCAATCTGAGCGCCGATGAAGACGAAAACGCCAATCATCATCAGCCATGGGCTCCAGATGCCCGCCACCATAAACAGCGCGGCAAAGCCCTGCCCAATGGTGACCGCTTTTCGCGTAGCTTGCACGTAGTCCATGCGCTGGGCAAAAACCGAACGCAGCACACGGCCGCCATCCATCGGGTAAGCCGGAAGAAGGTTGAACAGGCCGAGGAAAAGATTGCTCCACACGAAGCTCTTCGCGAGATTCTCTGGCGAAATCAGCGGGCGCCCCAACAAGTTCATGTGCAGAAGTAGGACGCACGCAGCCGCTGATCCAAGTCCGATCCCAAGGTTGATCAACGGACCGGCGGCGCTGATTCGTATGTCACGAGTCGCGCTTTTGCCGGTATGTGGCCCGTCATTTTCCATGAAGGTGATGCCGCCGATGGGCAGCAACACGATGCCGCGCACTTTCACACCCGAGCGGATCGCCACAAGAGCGTGCGCCAGTTCATGCAGTACGACTGATCCAAATACCAACCCGACGAGTGCCAGGCCGCGTCCGGCCAACGCTGGGCCCTTGGTCGCGGACTGCGCAAACCATACGAACATGAGAAGAAACAAAAACGTGAGATGCAGGCGCAGTTCCACGCCAAACAAACGCCCGATCGGAATGGACCAGCTTCGCATAGGGAAAAACGGAGCCAGGTTGCCCAGCTCCAACTCTCATTCTATACACTCTTAGACGCGGGCGAGACCCGCGAGGGTTCCAGCTACTTTCGATGCGTATCATTGCAGGAAAATTTCGCAGCCGTCCGTTGAAAGCTCCCCAAGGCCTCGACGTGCGCCCTTCCTCCGATCGCTTGCGCGAAACGCTCTTCAATGTTCTCGGTTCGGCGCAGCAACTTGAAGGTTCTCGTTGGATCGACCTCTTTGCGGGGACAGGGGCCGTTGGGTTGGAAGCTCTCAGCCGCGGCGCTGGCTATATTTACTTCGTTGAGAAAGCGCCGAAGGTGGCGCGGATCATAGAAGCGAACGTGAAGAGCCTCGGAGCGGAAGAGCAAGCGGAAATTCTGACCAGCGATGCCGTCACCGCGCTCCGCCAGGTGGAAGGAATCGATCCCGTGGAATTTGTGTTCCTCGATCCACCCTATCGTGAGGAGGGCTCGTACCAAGCGGTGCAGCGGGTTCTCGCTGATTCTCCACTGCTTCGGCCGGAGTCGATCGTGATCGCCGAGCACACCAAGCACTTCGATCCCGGCGATGGCGTGGGGGAGTTGCGACGCTACCGGTCGCTGAAACAGGGAGATGCGGTGCTGAGCTTTTATCGCCGCACCGCCCCGGCTACATAATCAAGTCTTTCGTCGTCCGCACCAGCGGGTGCTGCATCTCCTGCAGCTCGTTCTTCACGCAGTTCAGGCCGTACACGCAGCTCTCAAATTCTTTTGCGAGCTTCGCGAATAGCGGCGCCACCTTGGCGTATTCGAAGTGCTCAAACTTCGAAACGATGTAATAGCTCTCTTTGCCGGCCTTCATGAAGTCGACCAGGTTCTCAAGGCGCTGCTTACGCAGCCGGAAGTGATTGATGCTTTCCGGAAACATGCCGGTGAAGAACAATGTGTAATCGCCAATGTGCTTGCGAACCTGGCGCTCGCGATCGAACGATGGCGCCGGCCCGTAGACCGGGTCTGATTCCAGCAGCATTTCGCCAACATCCTGCAGCGGACGACCCTCCGAATTGCGAACGCGGAACAAATTCTCAACGTCGCAGAATTCGGTCAGCATCGCTGCGATGTACTCTTTCACATCCGAATCGCGCAGCCCGATATCGGAATCGAAGTGCCGGTCCACCAGGTTGAGGAACAGTTCTTGCAACGGACGAGAATCAGATAGTTGGCCCAAAAGCTCCCCCCACATCCAAAAGAGTTGACGGAGAGATATCCTGAATTCCTCGCCGTCGCAAGTGCAACTTTGGATGATCCCTATCAAAATCTCTTCTACTGCTTTCCAAAGAGACTTGCTGCCGAGTTAGAACACGCCTGAAACCCGCATAGTTGCTGATGTTTGACGATTTTTGTTGGACAACCCGCGGTCTGGCAGCCACTCACCTCAAGTGACAACAAAATGCGTTAACCTGTTGGGTGCCCTCCATGAGTTACGAAAGTACTGTCGATGCGCTCTACCAGCTCGGACACGAACTGGCGGGAGCTCCATCGCATAAATTCGACTTGGCACACATGCGAGCCCTTCTCGAAGCGATGGGAAATCCCCAGCGTCGCTATGCCAGCGTTCTGATTGCGGGAACCAACGGGAAAGGCTCGACCGCTGCCACTCTCGCTTCCATTCTCCAAGTGGCCGGGTACAAGACAGCGCTTTATACCTCACCGCACCTCGTGCGGATCAACGAACGCATTCGCGTGGACGGCCAGCCCGCTGGCGATATCGAGTTCGCAGCCGCTTACGAACATGTCGAGCGCATTGCGCACTCACTCGCTGAAGACAAAACGCTCCCCTGGCATCCGAGCTTTTTTGAAATGCTGACTGCCATGGCCTTCGAGTTATTCGCGCGAGCCGGCGTTCGTATCGCAGTGCTGGAAGTCGGAATGGGTGGCCGCCTCGATGCAACCAACGTGGTTGACCCGCTGATCTCGATCATTACCGACATCTCTTTGGACCATCAAAAATTTCTCGGCAACACGATCGCGGAAATTGCTGCGGAAAAGGCGGGCATCATCAAGCCCGCTGGCACCGTCGTCACTCTGCCCCAACATCCTGCGGCGAACGACGTGATCGGCCATGCGATTCTTGATCGCGAGGCGAAGGCGATTAGCGCGGTGAAGCATATGCCACCGATCTCACCGGGAGCGGCAAGCACCATGGGAGAAGGCCTTGGGGTTCACAATCAATATCCGCTCGACGTGATGGGCCAGACCATCCAAGTCGATTCGCCACTTCCTGGCCGGCACCAGCTCCGCAATTTGGCTCTGGCAATCACGACCGCCGAAGAGCTCGCCGGCTTCGGTTTCCCGGTGACCCCGAAGCAAATCGAGCAGGGCATCCGCGACACGCGGTGGCCAGGCCGCTTCCAGGTCATTCCCGCGCACACCAATCGGTTGCAGCGCGAACTTATTTTCGATGTCGCCCACAATCCCGACGGCGCCTGGGCGCTTCGCTCGGCGCTCAACGAACATATCGGCGATCGCCCGGTGACGCTGGTTTTCGGCGCCATGCAGGATAAGGCTTTTCTCGAGATGATTCAGATCCTCTTTCCCATTGCCTCTCAGGTGGTCGTGACGCACGCAAAGAATCCGCGCGCCGCGAGCACAGCGCAGTTGGCCGAGGCCGCGCATCAAGTCGGCACAGAGGTGACGGAAACGATTTCTGTGGAACTTGCGGTGCTATGTGCCGGCGAACTTGCGGCCCCGGATGGCGTGATTGTGATCACGGGATCGATCTTCGTCGTGGGCGAAGCCATGCAAGCCCTGCAAATCGCAACCTAGGCGCACGAAGCCACGCCATCCCTGCGATAATCTATAAGTACGCACCATGCCCGACCTGCTCAGCCGGATGCGCTCTTATCTCTTCTATGTTCCCGTGGTCTATCTCTACACGGCGATCATGGGCATCTGCTCGCTTGTTTCCTCGCTCTTCGATCGCGGCGGTCGCATCCAGCACAAATTCGCCCGCGGATGGTCGAAGATGATTCTCGCCACCGCGAGTTGCCCCATCGAGATCGTGAATCCGGAAAAGCTCAACGTCGGCGGAGCCGCGGTATACGTCGTCAACCATCTTTCGGCTCTCGATATCCCTTCGCTTTATGCCGCGCTGCCGTTTCAGTTTCGGATCATGGCCAAGAAGGAGCTCTTCCGCTATCCCGTCCTGGGTTGGCATTTGAAACGCTCCGGCCAAATTCCAATCGAACGTGAAAACGCGCGTGCATCCTTGAAGAGCCTGGTCCGTGCCAGCGAAGCCTTGAAAGCCGGCATGTCGCTCGTCGTCTTCCCTGAGGGAGGCCGTTCCCCGGACGGACATCTGCAACCCTTCCTTGGGGGATCGTTCTACGTGGCGATCAAGGCGCAGGCTCCAGTCGTCCCCATGGCTTTGATCGGGACTTACGAAGCGCTGCCGATGAATAGCTTCGATGTCCGGCCTCATCACTTCCAACTGGTGGTTGGCGATGTGATTCCGACCGCCGGATACATGCCACGCGAAATGGATAAACTAGCTGCATTGGCGGAAGCGGCTGTGGCAGAGCTGTATTACGCGCGTTCGACAGTCGCGCGTCCGGCTGTCGTTCCCGCCGACGACGCGTTGCGGCACACACAATTGACGGAATCTCCGGAAGGCCGATAGATATGTTTACCAAAGCTAGAATTGCTATTCCGGAGCCACATTCCTCGCGTGAGTACACCGGCAAACGCCTACGCGACTATGTGGGTGCGATTGAAGCCGTGGGTGGTGAGGCCGTCACACTCTCACTCGAACTGACTCCAAGTGAGTTGGCGCAGAAACTGAAATCCTGCGACGCTGTCCTGCTTCCCGGCAGTCCCGCGGATGTCGACCCCGAAAAATATGACGAGCCGCGAGATCCGCATACTGCCCCGCCTGACGTCGCACGCGACAATGCCGACGAACTGTTGCTGCAGGATGCTTACAATATGCGCAAGCCGGTCTTCGGAATCTGTTACGGCATCCAGTCATTGAATGTGTGGCGCACCGGTAAGCTTATCCAGCATGTTGAAAATGCTGAAAAGCACGAGGTGCTGCACGAGGCCCGGGCTCACAAGGTCAAAGTCGAGCCAGGGACGTTGCTGGAGAAGCTTGCAAGGCAGGCTGAGCCCAGCGAAACGCAGATGTGGGTAAACTCCTCCCATCATCAGGCGCTTGCCAACGTTGGGGACGGATTGCGACTTTCCGCTTCCTCTGCGCAGGACGGGATCATCGAGGCGGTTGAAGGCACCGATCCAGAGCAATGGGTCCTCGGTGTGCAATGGCATCCGGAACGAACCTACAAGGAAGACAAGTTTTCCCGCCTGCTCTTCGAAGAATTCATTGCAGAAGCGCGGCGCTGGCACGAGCAATTTGCAGCGAAGCGAAATGATTTTGAGGCGGTGCGATAACCATGCCTGTCACCCTGTCATTGGAAGGCAAAGTTGCTCTCATCACCGGAGGCTCGCGGGGCATCGGTGCGGCGATCGTCCGCATCTTTGTCGCTGCCGGAGCAAAGGTGGTTTTCAATTACCAGCGTGCCGCCGAAGCGGCAGAGAAACTCGTCCGCGAATGCGGCTCGCAGAACTGCTATGCGGTGCAAGCCAACCTTAATTCGGCCGCTTCCGCCAAGCCGCTCGTCGATGCCGCCATCAAGCACTACGGATCGCTCGACATCCTGGTTGCGAATCACGGCGTTTGGCCGCCGGAAGACATCCCCATCGATCAGATCGCAGAAACTCAGTGGCGCAGCACCCTCGCCATTAATCTCGACTCGGTCTTCGGCCTATTGAGGTACTCCGTCGCCCAGATGAAACAGCAAGGCCGCGGCGGTCACATTGTCCTAATAAGCTCCACCTCCGGCCAACGGGGCGAAGCCTTTCATGTCGACTATTCTGCCTCGAAGGGCGCGCTCATTTCGATGGTGAAGGGGCTGTCGACCGAATTGGCGCCGCATCGTATCTACGTCAACTCAGTCGCACCCGGGTGGGTGGATACTGACATGACGGCATCAACCCTCGTCGATCCCAAGGCCGACGCACTGATCTTTCAACAGATTCCACTCGGGCGCGTCGGAAAGCCCGAGGAAATCGCGGGCCCCGTATTGTTCCTCTGTACGCCCATGGCTGCGTTCATCACCGGGGAAGTGTTCAACGTGAATGGCGGGGCGGTGCTGGCGGGATAGTTCGAATTGCGTTTTGTAACGTCTAACGGAAGCCCATGCGCAAACATTTACTCTCGGTTCTCCTGCTAGTCGCCGCGGCCACCGCCCAAACCGCGCCTGCTCCCGCCGGTTCCAACCCCTCTGCGATGCCAAGCGCCGCCAATCCCTGGCTTCCCCCGCTGATGGGCAGCGAAGATCAACCCGTCAAGAAGGCGCGCAACTTACTCACCCAGATGATCGAGGCGATGGGCGGCCAGAATTACATGGACATCCGCACTGTCGAACAGACGGGGCTCTCCTACTCCTTCTACAACGGCAAGCCCGACAGCCTCGGCACCGAGTTTTACCGCATCCTCAAATTTCCTGACAAAGAGCGAGTGGAACTCACGAAGAAGCGCGACGTCATCTACATCGAAAACGGCGACAACGGCTACGAGGTCAGTTATAAGGGAGCCACGCTGCAGGATCCCAAGACCTGGCATGACTATGTACGCCGTCGTAATTTTTCAATCGATACTCTTCTGCGCGAATGGCTCAAGCAGCAGGGAACCCAGATCTATTACGAGGGCACGTCCATCGCCGAGCAACGTATGGCCGATGTCGTAAGCATCGTGAACGCCAAAAACGAATCGGCCTCAATTTTCATCGACCAGGTTACGCATCTGCCGATCAAAAAGACGTTCGTTTACCGCGATCCGCTGGACCGCCAGAAGGATGAAGAAGGCGAGATTTACGGTAACTGGCGCGTGGAAGGCGGGCTCAACACGCCACACAGCATTGTCCGGACCCACAACGGCGATTACACCAACCAGCGCTTCATCAAGACCATAACTTTCAACGTTGCCGCGGCGGATTCTCTCTTTACCGCCAAGCCGACATACGATCCTTACGTCCTGGAACGGCGGCTCGATCCCGAGCGTCCGCAAAAATAGTCATAGAAAAAGCGCAGCCATTGAGCTGCGCTCTTCACGGACCGAGTAGGTTCTATTTGGTTACTGTTGCGGCTGTACGTGAGCGTTCCAAGGCATCGGCAAAGACCTTCAGAAACTTTTGTACGTGCTCGCTCGTTGCTAAGGGTCCCATCACGCCGATGCGGAATACCTTTCCGGCGAGCGGGCCGAAGCCGCCCATGATCTCGATCCCGTGTTCATCGAGCAGGATCTTGCGGACTTTCGCATCGTCGACACCTTCGGGCACAACCGGCGTATTGAGATTCACAATGCGATGCTCGACCGGGACGTGCATCCGCATTCCCAGCTTCTCCACGCCTTTCACAAACTCGTGATGCATCTCGCGATGCCGCGCCCAGCGCTGCTCTACGCCTTCTTGCTTGATCAATGAGAGTGCCTCGTGCAGTCCGTAGAACAAGGTCGCCGACGCCGTATGGTGGTAGCGATGCGAGACTTTGTAATAGTCGTTCAGCAGCTTCAGGTCGAAGTACCAGCTGCGATTCGGCGTCTTGCGCGCTTCAATGAATTCTGCCGCGCGGGGCGAGACCGTAATCGGCGAAAGCCCCGGCACGCAGCTCAGGCCCTTCTGCGTACAGCTGTACGCGATATCGATCCCCGTCTCATCGACCTTCACCGGCATCGCTCCCAGCGAAGTCACAACATCGCCGATGACCAGCGCGCCGGCATCGTGCGCCGCCTTGCAGATTCCGGTGCCTTGCTGGAAAGCGCCAGTCGAGGTCTCAGCCTGCACGAACATCACGACCTGCGGCTTCTCGCGCTCGATGAACTCTTTTGCCTCCGCATCCGTGAACACTTCGCCCCAGGGTTTCTCAAGGCGTACAACGTTGCCGCCCTGCCGCTTGGCCATCTCTGTCATGCGATCGCAGAAAAAGCCGTTCGCGAACACGCAGACTCTCGTCCCTTGTTCCACCAGGCTCGAGATCGCGGTCTCCATGCCGCCGCTGCCGGTGCCAGAGATCGAAAAAGTCAGCTTGTTGCTGGTACCGAAGACAGCCCGCAGCATCTCCTGAATGCCCTCGCTTACCTCGAAAAAATAAGGGTCAAGATGGCTGACGATGGTTTGGCTCATCGCGGTGTAAACGCTAGGCGCAACTTGCGTAGGCCCGGGACCAAACAGAAATCGCTGGGGAGGATGGATCGAAGAACTCGTCAAGGAAGTCTCCTGCGCGCCGAGAAACCGTCAGCGCGATCTTTAATCTTCTGCCTTTTGAGGCGAAGTTGGCAATACGTCCCGTCGGCGCTCCACTCCGAAAGCTGCGCATAGCACGAAAATCGCCACGAACGGCAGACTATAAATCCGGTTAAACCCGGCAATTGCGCACATCACCGCCTCGGTCCCAACCGCCGCCATAGCCAGCAGAACGACCGCCGCATCCGCCGAGGAGAGTGGTTTATCCCGCACCAGTAGCACTGGCCCCAGCATCGCAAACAGTAGCGTCACGACATAGGCGAGACTCAGGAGCGGATCCTCAACTCGCACCGCCCACTCCACAACTTTGCTCAACCTCGGTCTGCGGACATACGTCGACCCATCCACCGTGATTGCCTGGAATCCCGCCACGGCCTCTTTCCGGTCCACATAGCTGAAATTGAACGTCTCCTGCAGCCAGTTCACCAGAATGTTCCTCGCCCACGCCCCGGGATATCGCCGCATCAGTTTCGACGAAACCCCGCCGATGTAATCGCCCAGGTCGATCCGCGCCCGCATATTCTCGAAGCAGGTCATCTGCTGGCTCACCGCGCAGGGTATCCGCTCTAGGCCGAGATAGTCGAATGCCAGCCGCGCGATTTTGACGTTCATCTCGCTCGGGCGGAGCGCCACCGAGTGATCGATCGGGAATTCATTGTAATGTGCCTCTAAATCATCGAACGCGATGAACATATGTTCGCGGACGTTGACCTGGTTCCCGTGCGTAAGCTGCGCCGCATAGCTGCGAGACAACACTTCTCCCAACGCGCGGTCTTCAGGTCCAACGCGATCGAACAGGTTGTACACCGTGCGGCTCGTGTTCCAACCATCTAGCGTAGTGATCCGAAACTCTCCGATCCCCGCATACATTGCCGCCATCCACAACAGCAGCAGTGGCGCGACCCCAATCATCATCAGCAATGCGGAGGCCAGGAACTTCCGACCGCGCACCTGATGTTTTCCCAGCGCCGTCATCCGTAGTGCCGCCGTTCCCAGCACCAGCACCACCGTGAAGATCAAAAGCTCCGGCCTCACCAGCACCGCGATTCCCAGCATGCCCCCCGTGGCCAACGCCAGCGGACCACATCGCCGAGCAGCCTCAATCCGTCGCAGCAACGCTACGTAGCACCCAGCGATTACGGTGACGAACGTAAATGCCAGCGCCATGTTCAGGATCTGCATCTCGTACCAGCACAACCCCGCCAGCGTCACCAAAACGATCGACGCGGCCAACGCCATCCCACGGCGCACACGCAGCCACAGCAGCGTAAAATAAAACCCCACACACGTCAGGATATTCAGGATCGCCTGCCACACCAGCGTGGTATACGCCACCGCGAATCCCGGCAAAATGCTCGCGTGCTCGCGGTTCACCCACTGTGCCAGCCCCAGCATCAGTGGATAAATCGGAGTCCGCTCCCCAAGATAAAACTGCCGATGCGCCCAGAAGTAATACGCCAGCGTATAGCTCGGACTATCACCCGCCCAAATCGGCTTGTAAGCCAGATAAAAAAGGGCCCGCACCAGAAGGCCACTGAAAACGATCAGCGCCACATGGGTGCGAACCCTTGTCTGTTCTCTATGCGCTTGCTCTCCGCCAGGCACCGCGGTTATTGCCGCCATCGAGCTCGCATTATAGCCAACGCATTTGCCCGCTCTACTTTCTCAGCGCCTGCTTGCGGTGGTTGACCACTTCCAAGGTCGCCTGCGCCTCTTTTGGCAGGTGATACGACTCGGCATCGCTCGGGTAGCTGTGGCTCTTCACATCGTCGCGGAAGGCTTTCACCGCATCTGTGATCATCGCTCCCACATCGCCGTAGCGGCGCACAAACTTCGCCGGTGGGGTGAAGGTAAGGCCGAGAATATCGTGAATCACCAGCACCTGTCCGTCGCAATCGGGTCCGGCGCCGATGCCAATCGTGGGGGCTTCCACTTCGGCGGTGATCATCGCCGCCACCTCGCGCGGAATTCCTTCCAGCACGAGAGCAACAATCCCGGCACGATCCAGCGCGGTGGCATCGCGCATCAATTGCTCGATGTCGCGCATGCTCTTGCCTTGCACCTTGTAGCCGCCCATGCGGTGCACCGACTGCGGCGTCAGGCCAATATGACCGACAACCGGGATCTCCGCGTCTTGCAAGCGATGAACCAGCGGTGCCCGGCTCTCGCCACCCTCAATCTTGATCGCCTCCGCCCCGCCTTCTTTGATAAAGCGTGCGGCATTGCGCAGGGTATCGCGCGTGCCCAGGTGGTACGAGGCATACGGCATATCAGCCACCAGGAAGGCATGCTTCACCGCCCGCCGGACCGCCCGGGTGTGGTGCATCATCTCGTCCATGGTGACGGGAAGCGTGTTTTCATAGCCAAGCATGGTCTGCGCCAACGAGTCGCCGACCAGGATCATGTCAATGCCCGCCTCATCCACCAGACGCGCGGTGGCGTAGTCGTAGGCGGTCAGGCAGGTAATCGGTTCGTGTTTTAACTTTTTATCGAAGAGGGTCGAACTGGTGACTTTGAAACGGAAGTCGCCCGTCGTGATGCTCATGCTGCCTCCAGTGCAGTTCCGCAAAACGCGGATACCACCTGTGCCCGTCGTCTCTATTGGGAAAGAGACCAGAGCAGCGAAATTGTAACTCTACGGCGCCCGTCTGACAAACCGGGCTATATCTCAGATGAAAAAACTGCCCTTCGAGACTCGAGAGGCAGCCTATATCTTGCTCATTCAGAGCGAAATACTACTTAACGGTCACATACATCGTGCTCTTCGCGATGGAGCCGTCTTTATTCACCGCTTGCACTGTAATTCGCCGCTGGCCAGACGCGACCTTGCAGCTTGTGCTGATCCCGGTGCCCCCAACTTGCGCTTCGCGAACCCCGTCCACGTAAACCTGCATCACTGCCACCGAGGTCCCACTCGCGCTCCCGGTTATTCGTAAGGGAGATGAGGTGCTCGAGCTCGTCGGTGAGGAAATCGTCACCTTGGTCTGAGAAGCAGCCGCGCCGGCCACGTCGAACTTGGCCACAAACGCGTCGCTGCTGTTCGAATTCGACCGATAGCTAGGCTCCACGGAAGAAGACGTGGTCTTCAATCCGGCACTTGTGCGTCCCGTGATATAGAACCCGCCTGCACCATCTGTGGCGATAGCGTTTCCAATGTTTCCTGGGAAGTAGTTGTTGCTGGCGTCGCTTGCCCCGAAATAACTCGAATACAGCAATGCGCTTCCCGCTGCATTCAGCTTCGTTACCACCGCCTGGGTCAGGCATCCGTAAGGCCCCGTGTAGCAGGTACCCTGGTCAGCGGTGCTGGTCGCGGGATACTGCTTTCCGTCGGTATATCCGGTCACATACGCGTAGTGGTTCTGATCCACGGCGATGCCATTGAAGGTCACATTGCCTGCACCTTTGATGTAAGTCGAGTACACCAGGGCCTTGCCAAGCGGACTCACTTTCGTGATGAAGCCCTTACGGTAGCCGTTATTGGTGGCCGAAGTTTCATAAGCACCCGCAGTGGTCGGGAAGTCGCCGTCAGTACCGCCGGCGACATAAGCGTATCCAGAAGAATCGAGGTCGATGCCATACGAAAAGTCAGCCAGCGACCCTCCGAGGAAAGTCGAATACACGAGCCCGCTGCCACTGGCATTGAGACGAGTGACGAAGCCATCCACCACCCCTCCGAATTTCGTTTGCGCAGCGCCGGTCGTTACCGGGTATTTAACGTCTTGCGTATGCCCGGTAATGTAGGCTTCGCCAGCCGAGTTCACCGCGATCGCCGCGCCATAATCGCAACCATGCCCGACGTACGTGGAATAGCCCAATGCCGAGCCAATCGCATCCAGCTTAGTCACAACCTGGGCTTGGCCGTCCGCAAATTGCTCGTACGGGCAAGCATCGTTTCCAGCCGTTCGTTGATAAGCCCCAGTTGTCGCCAGAAATCCGCTTCCCGTGTTCGTCAGCACATAAGCGTTGCCTTTCGGATCGACGGCAATTCCTGCTGCGAATGAATCGTTGCTTCCACTGAGGTATGTCGAGTAAAGCAGCTGTGAGCCATCAGCACTCAGCTTCGTAACGAACACGCTGTTGTTCAGAACATTCGCATTCTGTGAACGCTGATAGGCACCCGCCGTCGTCGGAAAGGGCGATGTACCGTTCACGCCCGACCCCGTCTGGCCGGTCACGAATGCCTCGCCGGCCGAATTCACCGCAATACCCCATGCGATATCCTGACCGCCGCCCCCCAGATACGTAGAGTATTCGTAAGCTGTGCCTTGTGGATTTAATTTCGCAACGAAGGCATCATCTCCGCCTTGCGCCGCTGTCTGCATCGCCGTGTCTGTGGTGGGGAAATTAGTCGATGCTGCCAGGCCAGCTACATACGCGCTGCCCGCAGCGTCCACCGCGATCGCGTTGCCCACATCCCCTACATCTCCGCCATTCCCGCCGACATAGCTGGAGTAAACCAACACCGGGTCGATGACCAGATCGCGGCTGTGGACGTAGTCGCCGACCATCAGGCGAATCTCCGCGCCAGCGACTTCGTACTTCGCTGCGACTGGAACCCTACGGCCGTTGATGTCTTGATACGCCACCGGGGCATGCCACTGCAGAGCGGCCTTACCAGCCTGCATCGCCAGCCCGCCATCCGAGGTGATCTCCACGCGATCCGCTCCGGTCTCGATCAGGGCGATGTTCGCCACGCTGCCGGAAGGATGAACCACAAAGTCATATTCCAGTTGACGATGGTCGCCGTAATAGACCAGGTCCACACCCCGGTAGACATCCGTCATGCGTACCCGCGCGAACGTCGGCAGGCCGTGCAGCCATTGCGCGGCGTCGGAACCGCGGAAGTAGTTCACTGCGCCGGGGAGGCGATTTTCACCGCGCACCGCGCTCGGCTGTTGTCCGTTGGCCACAGCGAGTTTGATGGTCCGCCAATCTGAGGTACCAAACTCCAGGGTGGCCGACTTCCCGGAAAGGAAGAAGCCATACCCTTTCCCATGGGCGAGAAATTGAACTTCTGCGTTTGACTGGCCTTGATTGGGTTCGAAGCTCAACGGCAAATCCCCGTAACCTTGAGCAATTACGGGAACACTCATACACAGAAACGAGACGACGCTTACCAGAATGCGGGGTACAAAGTGGCGATGCATGGGGGGACCTTCGGGGCCGAAAAAAGTCACATGCTGTGTGATGTCGGCATGTTCTCTGGCTGTTGCAATCGGCTTTCCGCAGCTACTCAGGGCCAAATCGACCCATTAGGACTAAGGCTCCCTGCAAAGCAGCTACTCTGGGGCGCGAAGTGGCATCGCGACACTCACACTAGGAATTGTTCATCTCTGGATTCAAAATTACTGGGCAAAGAGTGCCCGACGCTCGACACAAAATCTCCCCACTACCCAAAAATATTTTGTGAATAGCGCCTTTCAGTCGGCGTTGGCGGCGTCTTGACCGAGCGGAAGGAAATACTGCGTGCCCCGGATCGGTTCCGACACCCGACGTAGCAGCGCCTGCAGGTCTTCGCTGCGCTCGACGAAGTCGATGTCGGAGGTATTCACGATCAGCAGATCGGATGCAGAGTAGTGAAAGAAGAAATGTTCGTAGGCTTGGTTCACAGCCTCAATGTAATCGTCACTGATCTTCAGTTCCGACGGCGAATTCTTCTTCTTGAGCCGTTTCTTCAGAACTTCGGGGGAGGCCTGCAGATAAATTACGAGATCGGGAACCGGAACCTGCTCGTGAAAAAGTTTGTAGTACCGGTCGTACACTTCCAGTTCGACATCATCAAGGTTAAGCGAAGCAAAGATTTTGTCCTTCTCGAAGATGTAGTCGGCGACGATCACCTTATTAGGATTGCTCGCCAACTCGAGCGCCCGCAGCTGCTCGTAGCGCTTGATGAGAAACGCCATCTGCGCCTGGAAGGCTGCGCCACGCTCCCCCTCGTAAAACGGACGCAGAAACTTGTTATCTTCCGGCTCAGTGATGCGCTGGGCGCGCAGGGTCTCGGCCACCACTCGGGCCAGCGTACTTTTGCCGACGCGGATCGGGCCTTCGATTGCGATGTAACGGGGAGGTTCGAAAAGCTTCGCCATGAGAGAACGGTAAAGCGCAGAATAAACCCGCAGCCGCGAATCGGCAATTGCGGCTTTTGCAAACCGCGCGAAGTTTTCCCCAGACGGGTCCCCGCCGGATAAAATCATCCACGATGCTGATTCCCCTGATCGGTGTGGGCGCGGCCGCGCTCGCCAGTGCCGCCGGATACCACACCATGGGTCCGACTTCGCAGTTCTATGGCCGCAACTTCAGCGGCCTGGCCCGCGGATCTCGCCAGCTTGCGCTGACCTATGATGACGGCCCCAACGATCCGCACACCGGACATTTGCTCGACGTGCTCGCGAAACACGATGTTCGTGCCACTTTTTTCCTCATCGGCCGTTACGTCGCCCAGCGACCCGACCTGGTTCGCCGCCACCTGGAGTTCGGCAATGCCTTGGGAAATCACACCTGGGACCACCCCAATCTCATCTTTTCGACTCCACCGTCTTTACAGGAACAGTTGGAAAAAACTTCCAAGGCGATCGCCGACGCCACTGGCGCAGCGCCGAAACTCTTTCGACCTCCATTCGGCGGGCGTCGTCCTGGTGTCTTTCAAACCGCTCGCGCAATGGGCATGACGCCAATCATGTGGAACGTGACCTGTTACGACTGGAGCGACAAGACCAACGAAACTATCGAGCGCCACGCCTTTCGCCAGATCAAGGGCGGTAACGTCATCCTCCTGCACGATGGCGGTCACAAGGAATTTGGTGCGGACCGCAGTTGGACGGTGAAAGCCACCGACAATCTGATCCGGAAGTATAAAGACGAAGGCTATAGCTTCGTGACGATCCCGGAGATGATGGAGCATAGACGGCTATGAATTTACCTCGTCATACCGTCCTCCTTCTCATCGATGTTCAAACCGGCTTTACTGATCCCAAGTGGGGTCCGCGCAACCATCCTGACGCTGAGAAGAACATGGCGAAACTGCTCGAAGCTTTCCGCGCTGCTGGGCGTCCGGTGATTTTTATTCAGCACGTCTCGCAGAACCCTGAATCGCCGCTTCGCGCTGGCCAGCCTGGGAATCAGATCAATCCGATCGTCGCACCGAAAGGCGAACGTATCTTTCAAAAAACCGTTCACTCGGCGTTCATTAGCACGCCGCTGGAGCGAACCCTGCGGGGCTCAGCCCAAGATACTCTCGTTATCTGCGGAATTACTACCGATCATTGCGTTTCAACAACCGCCCGCATGGCCGGAGACATGGGCTTCACGGCGTACGTCGTCGACGATGCCTGCCACTGTTTCGATCGCACGACCCACGATGGTCGCGTCATTCCTGCGCAGCAGGTCCACGATGCAGCTCTCGCCAGCCTGCATGATGAATTCGCAACCGTCACCAGCACGCAAGTAGTGCTGGACGCGATCTCACGCACGCAATAGAACTACGCTACCTTTAGNNTTAGGGCTTCGAATTGCGGATCCTCCGCGACCCCGAGTATGCGATAGGCTTCTGCGAGGTTTCGTACCACCCTCATGGTCGGGCGCTGTTCGGCGCTGAGCGCCTGGAACATTCGCGCCATGCCGAAAACATGATCTTGCGGCGCAAATATGACCTGTGCCACCTGCGCCCCGAAGATGGGACGGAGATGAGCGAGGGAATTCACCGTCTCACTCGAAACTTCAAGGGAGGTCACTTCAGAAAAATCGGAGAGAACTTTTTCCGGACTGATGCGTGGTGCAACTTCGCGAAGCTTTCGCGTCGCTTCGGTAAGATTCTTATCGTCCAAGTCTCCGCGAAAGGTGATGCGAAGCAGACGATTCCGGTGATCGTAAGCGAAGTCATAATTCATCACATTCCCCTACCTTTCATGGGGAGCGCAATTCTTTGCATAATGGGATGCGGAGTCAAAGGAAATGGGCACTTCGCGGTGCCCATTTTTATCAAGATAGTCTTCAGCTTCGTTAACTATCTAAAGACTATTCTTCTTCTTCCACAACTTCGCCGCGTTCCGCCTTCGCCTGTGCTACTACTTTCTCCTGCAGTGCGGTTGGCACGACGTCGTAGTGATTCATCTCCATCGTGAAACTTCCGCGGCCCTGGGTCATCGATGTGAGATCGGTGCCGTACGTCAGCATCTCCGCCATGGGAACTTCTGCTTTTACCACTGTGCTTCCAGCCTTATTGTCCATACCATGGATGCGCCCACGCCGCGAATTCAGATCACCCATAATGCCACCAGCAAATTCATCCGGAACCGTGATCTCCACATTCATCACCGGCTCCAGCAGCGTCGGCTTGGCGACTTCCATTGCTTTTCGAAACGCGATCCTTCCCGCGGTCTTGAAAGAAAGCTCGTTGGAATCCACGTCGTGGTACGAACCGTCATACAGGATCACCCTGAAATCCACAACGGGGAATCCAGCCAGGTAGCCTCGTTGTGCCGCCTCGACAATACCTTTTTCTACCGCCGGAATGAAGTTCTTCGGAATCGATCCCCCGAAGATGTCATTCACAAACTCAAAGTTTTCGCCACGCGGCAGCGGTTCCATCTTGATCTTGCAATCGCCAAACTGTCCGTGTCCACCCGATTGTTTCTTGTGCCTGCCCTGCACATCAGCTTTACCTCGGATAGTTTCGCGGTAAGGAACCTTCGGCGCCTTCAAGATAACTTCTGTGTGGTAGCGCTTCTTCAACTTCGAAACTACTACTTCGATATGTTGCTGTCCCGTTCCGGCTATGAGAAATTCCTTCGTCTGCTGATCACGGAAGAACCTCAGCAGTGCGTCTTCTTCCATCATCTTGTGAATGCCGTTCGAGAGTTTATCTTCATCGGCTCGAGTCTTAGGCTCGATTGCATACGTGATCGCCGGTTCGGGAAATTTCACCATCGGGTATTGGATCGGAGATCCCTTGTCGCCAAGCGTATCTCCCGTGAGCGTGTCTCGCAGCTTCGCGATCGCGCCAATATCGCCGGCGTGCAACTCGTTGACCGGCGTCAAAGCTTTGCCCTGCACAGCCGAGACGTGCGCAAATTTCTCACTGCTGTTCCGCGTGAAGTTCTGCAGGGTCGCATCGTTCTTCAACACGCCGGAGAAAACTTTGAACAGCGAAATCCTGCCTGCAAAAGGATCGTTGACCGTCTTGAAGACGTATGCCGATAGCGGTTGGCTATCATCGATCTTCCGTTCTGCCGGGTTGCCATTGTTCGGCGTGGCCTCCGCTTTTACCGATCCCCGCTCGACCGCAGTCGGCATGTAGTCCACGATGAAATCCAAAACTTCATCGGTGCCCATATTGCCCAAGCCACTCGCGAATAGGACAGGGAAGAGCTTGTCGTCGCGAATTGCATTATGAATACCCGTGATAATGTGTTCTTCGCCAATCGTTCCCGTGTTGAAAAACTCCTCCATCAACACGTCATCGCCTTCCGCCACCAACTCCACTAACTTTTCGTGCGCCGCCTTTGCTTCCTCAGCCATGTTCGCCGGGATCTCGCCGACCTTCGCTTTGCCGTTGCCACCCATGTCATAGGTGTAGGCCTTCATCTTGACCAAGTCGATCACACCAGTGAAATTCTTCTCCGACCCGACCGGCAACTGCACCGGGACGACTGTCCGGCCGAAGGCGTTAGTCAGCGATTCCATCACTCGCGTAAAATCAGCGCGGTCACGATCCATTCGGGTACAAACGACCGTCCGGGGCATCGCCAGCTCTTCGCAGTACTGCCAGATTTTCTCGGTGACAACCTGTACGCCGCTCACCGCGTCCACCACCACCATGGCCGCGTCCACCACCGGCAGAATCATCTCCGCTTCGTGAATGAAAAGGTTGAAGCCGGGCGTATCGATCAGGTTGATTTTGGCGTTATGCCACTCGCAATAGGCTGCGGCGGCCGAGAGCGTCATCAATCGTGCAACTTCTTCTTCTTCGTAATCGGTAATGGTGTTGCCCTCGTCCACGCGGAACAGCTTCGGGGCAGCACCCGAGGTATAAAGCATGGCCGAGGCCAACGAGGTTTTTCCGGAGTGAGAGTGGCCGACCAGGGCCACGTTACGGATATTTGCGCCTTCGTAGCTCTTCACGAATAACTCCTTACGAGATGAGCCTTTCGCGAACCGCGCGTCCTCAAGCCCCGGGGGCGCGTGTCAAGCTCAGGCAGGCGCTTGCACCCGGGACACCCGATCTTTTGAGTGTTTCAGAACCCCGAGTGTGCCAATGAGGCGAAAGGCGGGGGCTACGCAACATGTGCGTAACTCGTGAGCTTGCTACAGCCGAAGAATGCTAGCACAGGGCACCGAGCGCCACAAATGACAGCCATCACACGCAGCAGAGTTGGCGTGTCGAAGCCGGGCAGCCCTGGTTTCAGGTAACATAAAGTCAAGATGCTTTCCCGCATTTCCAAGCTCGCTTTGTTCGTCGTGCTCGCCGCCGCCATGGCGCTAGCGGGCGATACCTCCATGCTCCGTCCGCCCAAAGGCGCAAAGGTCGCAATCGTCGTTTTCGAAGACCTGCAATGCCCCGATTGCGCCCGCGCCGCGCCGCTCGTGCATGAGGCCGCCAAGACCTACAAAATCCCCGTCGTGCAGTACGACTTCCCGCTGCCGCAGCACAACTGGTCGTTCGAGGCCGCCGTCGACGCCCGCTGGTTTGACACCAAATCCAAGGCTATCGGCGACGAGTACCGCCTCTACATCTTTTCCCACCAGCCAGAGATCACCAGCCCGGAGACGCTCCGCAGCATCAGCGATAAATTCGCCAGCGATCACAAACTCACTTTGCCGTTATTTGTGGATCCGAAGGGCGACCTGTCAGCCAAGGTGAAGGCTGATTACGATCTCGGCCAGCGCGTGGGCATCGTGCACACCCCGACGCTCTACGTAGTGAGCAACACTTCGCGCGGCACACCGTTCGTCGAAGTCGTCGATCGCAATGAACTCTATTCGCTCATCGACAGCATGTTGAAGGAAGCGGACCCGACGCCGACCCCGGCGAAAACGGCCGCCAAGCACTAGCTACCGGCGCACCCGATGCGGGGGGACGGCGTAACACACCGTCTCCCAATTCTCCTCCGCATACCGGCGCAAAAAAATCTTGTAGTCCGGCGCCAGGTAATGAATCAGTAGCGGAATCTGCCATAGGTGCTCGCTGCGATGGTAGAGGCACGCAACGATCACCGGCTTATGCTGTTCGAGTAGCTGTGCGCGTCCGGCGATTGCATCCGGCTCCGCTCCCTCGATGTCCATCTTGATGTAGGTCGGCGGCACCGTCCACGGCAAATCGTCGAAGGTGCGACACTCCACCGCCTCGCCGGTTTCGCCCACTTTGGAAGTCACCTCGCCGATCGCCGCAAACCGCACCATGCCACGTTCTTTGCCCAACGCGTATGGCCACACCGTCACTTCCTTGCGCAGCGGTTCCGGTAAAGCCGCGAGAAAACGAGCGAGCAATTCTCGGCTCCCCGGATCAGGTTCCGTGGCATAGATATGGTTTACAGGCCCTTGGCAGTGATCGAGAAAAGCTTGGATGCTTGCTCCATCGAACGCTCCGCAATCCACATAGCTCTCTCCTTCGGGAGCGGGCACAATCAGTTCGGTCGGGAAATACGTATCGCTAGAGGGCAGTGGCGGCGACATCGCCTGGTCGTCAAGCCAGTAGCGCCAATGAAGTTGATCGAGGATCTCTTTCCGCGAAGCCGCATCGGCCACCAAGTCGTAACAGGCGCGAATTCCAGAGGTGTGTTGCAGCAAGTTTCGCGGAAGATCGACACCGAACTCAGGCAGGAATACGTCGGCGTACTTCCACCACAAGGCTGCAAACGGCACTACCCGCTCGCATCCAGCCTTCCGAAGTTGATCCCGGACGGCCGAGCCGTTGTAGATCGTGACCACGAACGCCGCCACCTTGCCGAATCGTTCAACGGCTTCTGCCCGCGAAAATACCTCGATGCCCTCGATGCGGGTGCCCCACAGCTTCGAATTGTTATCAACAAACGCCAGCGGCTCTACTCCGGCGCGTTGCAGCCTGGAAAGAGTCAACTTTCCCAGCGGCCCTGCCCCGAACAGCACGATCTGGTCGGCAAAGGGCCGCGCCAGTTTGTCAAAGGTCCAAGCCGTGCGTTCTGCCGTATCTTCTGGCGTCTCCGCCGCCATGCGCTGCAAAAGCTGGCCGAGTTCGTCCGGGTGAGTTTTATCGATCAACATAGAAGTCTCCGCCAATTATCGCAGAGGGATATTTGGCGGGCGAAATTGCACCACAGAAGGTGCAACCAGAGACTCACCTAAGTCCTTTATTCCCTGTAACCTATTGATTTTAATGCGCCTTTAACAAAGCAAACAGTGGCGCAGACACTTGCATCCGAGTACAATAGATTCTGCGAGGCCTTTATGAAATCGCACATTCCGCAAGTTTGGCTTACCCCGGATTTCAACCCCGTCCAGTTCTCCCTGCCTGACCATTAGGGTTCCTTCGGTTCGAGCTTTCCTCTCTGTTTCCCATCTGTAAGCCGGAAGGCGTGGCTGTATCGGTACGACCACACGCTCGGGGGCTCATGGATGTGTCCCACTTTCCCTTTTTCGCTCGTACCAGAAGGCAGCCCTTATGTGCTGGCTATGGTTGTTTTTGGCGATCGCCCTTGAGGTGGCCGCTACGATATTGATGAAGTACTCCGAAGGTTTTACCCGCTTGGGCCCAACGATAGGCATGCTCGTGTTCTATGCCTTCAGCTTGGCGCCTTTAGCAAAAGTGTTGAAGGAGCTGGAGGTCGGCGCCGTCTATGCAATTTGGTCGGCCCTCGGAACGGCCGCTGTAGCCCTGATCGGTATGGTGCTATTCCACGAGCCAGCCAATGGGCTCAAGGTCTTTTCGATTGCGTTGATCATAGTGGGGGTCGTCTGTCTGAATCTCAGCGGGGGTCACGGCGTATCACGACCGTCCACTCAGGAAGCACGCAAACAAGTTCCTGAACTCCGCCTGGCCGCCGCCCAGATCACAGCGAACGTCAGCAAAGCGGCTGAATCGGGTCGGTAGCTGCAGTTTCAAACAAAAATGAGAGGGAGCTGTGTCGAAATCGCTCCCTCTCATTTTCTTCTCGATTACTGCCCTGTCGTTTCCACGACCCGTATCTGTGGAATCTGGTGATTCCAAGCCTTCGGCAGCTGATCGACGGCAATCCGTACCGAGCGCGTTTCACCTGGCTTGATCGGGGTCTTAGTTAGATCTTCCGTGTCCCCCGTTACTTTGCCGGTGCCGGCTTGTTTGCCTTCATTGCCCAAGGCGACGCCCTGAACCGGCCGCTCGATCGACGCCCTCAGCCCGTTGGTCAAACGAAAGACGACCTCGACCATTACGCCACTCACGGCCGTCGAGCCACTGTTCGTCAATTGCCCGTCCAGATTGATCGCGCCGCTTGTAGGGGCTTCGCTCATGCGCAATCCGCTCACGGACAGCAAACTCCCACCCGGCTGCGCTAACGTCGTATTCGTACCCTTGGGTGCGCGTGGCATGAAATACAAAATCGCTCCCAGCAGCAATACAGCCGTCACGATCGCCAGGATCACTCCCGGGGTCGAACTCGTGGGCGGCTCCGCCCGTTGCACCAGCACAGGGCCTTTTCGTTGCGGCTCTCTTGGATTCGGAACTCTCGGGCTAGTTGCCATCTTCCCCTCCGCCAACAGAAAGCCGTCCTTCAGGACGGTCTTACGCAAATTGGCTGTCATTTGGGATGAATTGCACTCCGCGCCGGTTGACTCCAAACGAGAGTAGCCTCGCTTTGGCCCTAAAATCCCGGCGTTTTTCTGACCTCCGCGCCTCCCGTGACTCCCGCCTGCATCTCTGGACCGAAAAACAGGTAGGGATATTGATTCTCCGGCTGGCTCACTTCGTCGAGTTTCTTTCGCGCGCCTTCCGGCAACTCGAAATCCAGTGCCGCAAGATTGTCTTTCAATTGTTCCATCTTGCTGGCACCAATGATTGTGGAACTTACGCCCGGCCGGTGCGTCACCCAGTTCAGTGCGATTTGCGCTGGCGGCTTGCCAATCTCTTTGGAAACCTCATTCAGCGCGTCGATGATCTTCCAATTGCGCTCCGTGAAGAGCTTCAGGAACGCCGGATTCCCCGACTCTTTCGTCACCGTGAGCCGCCCATCGCCCGCCGGACGCGCGCTGCCTTTCTCACGCTTGTATTTTCCCGAAAGTAGTCCGCTCGCCAGCGGACTCCACGGCGTAATCCCCAGCCCAAATTCCAGCGCCGCCGGAATATGTTCGCGTTCGATGTTCCGTTCCAGCAGGGAGTACTCCAGCTGCCAGGCGCAGAAGTTGTCGTAGTGCTTGAACTCCGCCAGGCTTTGCGCTCGCGCCAGGTACCACGCCGGCGAATTCGAAATCCCGATGTACCGCACCTTCCCCGCCCGGACCAGATCATCGAGCGACGACATCACCTCATCGACCGGCGTCAACGTGTCCCAGTTATGCATCCAGAACAGATCGATATAATCCGTCTGCAACCGTCGCAACGAGCCCTCGAGCGAGCTGTAGATATTCTTTCGCCCATTGCCGCCAGCATTGGGATCACCCTTGCCCATCGCAAACGTGAACTTGGTCGCCAGCACGATACGATCGCGCTCTCCTCGCTCCCGAATGAACTTACCGAGAAAGGTTTCACTCGTTCCTCCGGTATAGCCGTTTGCGGTGTCAATGAAGTTGCCGCCGGCATCGAGATACGCGTTGAACATTTGCTTCGCCGTATCTTCCGCCGACCCCCATCCCACTCCGTTCCAAACGTCATCGTGCCCAAACAAAGCGGAGAGACTTTCAATCCACTCCGGCCAAGCAGGTTGTAATAGTTCAGAGACATGCGAACTCCTTAGGAAGAATGGAATGTTAGATGAAATCACGCACGTTTGGATTTCAGGACTTATGCAGACGTATGCCGTACCGCGAGGGCGTCTGAGACCCGGCCAAGCGGGTCTCGCTACCGACGGGCCACTCGAGAATACAAAAACATACGTACTCTGCGTCTTCGTCCCGCGTAAATTGATATCCATAGCGCTTAAGAAGGAGCCAGCGAATGCGCGCTGCACCCGTGTTTCTGACGTGGGTACTCCTCGGTTCATCGAGTGCATTCGCGCAATCCACCAATACCGCCGCGTCACCGGCCGAAGTAACCGTCATTAAGTCCAGCACTCGCCTCGTGCAGGTGAACGTGGTAGTCACCGACAAGAAAGGCCTGCCGGTGCAAGGTCTCAAGAAGGAAGATTTTCGACTTTTCGACGGCGGCAAACCTCAGGAGATCGCCTTCATCACCACGGAAAGCCGCGCACCACACGCACAGGGGCGAAGGCTGCCGCCGAACGTTTTTAGCAACCGCAGTGATCTGGCGGATGGTTCCCACACTCCCACCTGCATCATCCTGATGGACGCGCTGAATACAGAGCCCTCCGACCAAACCTACGCCCGCGATCAAGTCGTGAAAGCGCTGAAGACCCTGGCGCCGCACACCCACGTGGCGATCTACCGTTTGGGCAGCAAACTCGAGGTGCTCCGCGACTTTACCGACAGCGATGCAACCCTGCTGAAGGTCATGTCTGAGTCCAACGCGGTGAACCCCGCCGCCTTCGACTCGCTGCGGCCGCGGAATGCCCACGACCGCGAGCAGATGCGCGACGAGTATGCACAAGACCGGATCATTCCTCTCGCAGCATCTTTCATATCCATCGCTAATCGGGTCGCCGAAGTGCCGGGCCGAAAAAGCATCATCTGGATCACCGGCGGAGTTCGACTGAGCCTATCCAGCCAATTCAAAGTGCGGTTGCGCGATCTCGGGTATGTAGGAGGCGGCCCGGAATATGCTGAAAGTGGCTACGAGTTGTTCCGCGCCGCGTCGGAATCGTTCAACGCCGCCAACGTGTCGTTCTATGGAATTGATGTGCACGGCGCGACCGTGAATCCTGGAATAGGCTCTTCGTCCGGCGGCGGGAGGACGAGTCCACGTGCATCACTCCGCCGCGCACAGGGCGGACTCTCGGCGGAGCAAGGCACTCGCGATACCTATCGCATGCTCGCGGACCGCACCGGCGGATTAGCTTTTTACGGCAGCAACGATCTCGCCGGCGCACTCACGCGCTCGGTCAATGACGAGAACGACAGCTACATTCTCGGCTACTATCCGAATCACGGTGAATGGAACGGTTCGTTCCGCAAGATTACGGTCACCACAAATGTCGTCGCCGCCAAGGTTCGCAATCGCGATGGCTACTATGCCACCCACGGAGAACAGGCGGAATTTCAGCGACAGGTGCAACTACAGCAAGCCATCAACAGTCCCGTGGATACCGATTCCTTGAGCCTTACCGTGAGCGGACGTCCAACTAAACCGCCCCAACCTGGTGTCCTGGAGTTTCAGGTCGCGGTCGATCTGGGCCAGCTCATGCTGAAACTCGAAGCCGGACACTGGAAAGGGGCGATCGACTTGATCTTCGCGCAGCGCGATACCGGCGGGAGAATGCTTGCCTCTGACGCGAAACGCATCGATCTGGACTTTACAGATGCAAAGCGAACCGAGCTTCTGCAAAAAGGCGCAATTTTCGAGAGAAACCTCGCCATCGCGCGAGGCGCGGAAGACATTCGCGTCGTCGTGCGGGATCCTGGCAGCACTTCATACGGCACCGTTACCGTCCCGATGACAGTCTTTTTCCCGGATGTCGCTAGCGAGGTTGGGAAAAGCGCGCCAGTGCCGGCAACCTCGAAATAATCAGCCTCGGCGAAATTTAGTCGAACGCAGTCGCAGACTTATTCCCCTGCTACCGTCATTCCATCGATCCGGAGAGTCGGGCAGGCCACCGAGCCGCGGAACTCGAGATCGTTGCCAATTTCCGAGATGCTGTTCAGCATGTCGCGCAGATTTCCCGCAACCGTGACCTCTTCGACCGGAAAGGTCATCTCGCCGTTCTGGATCCACACTCCGCTGGCACCGCGTGAAAAGTCTCCGGTAACCAGGTTCACGCCGAAGCCAAGAAACTCGGTGACGTACAAGCCTTCCTTGATATCGCCAATGATTGCCTTCGGCTCCTTGGCGCCCTTCTCCATGAAGAAGTTTCCTGCGCCGATGCCCGGCGTTCCCGCCAAGCCACGTGCCGCGTTCCCCGTCGTCTTCATCTTGAGTTTCTTCGCGGTGTAGGTGTTGAGCAGATACGATTTCAGCACGCCCTTGTCGATCACCATCGTGCGCCGTGTCGGAACACCTTCAGCGTCAAACGGACTGCTGCCGAACCCGCCAACAATCGTGCCATCATCCACGATCGTCACGTTTGCTCCGGCAATCTTTTCGCCGAGTTTGCCAGCCAGGAACGAAGCGCTGCGATAAATCGAGTCGCCATTCACCGCCTCGAACACATGGCCCAGCAACGATCCCGCCACTAGGGGGTCGAATACGATCGGCACCCGCTGCGTCTTCACCTTGCGCGCACCCAACCGGCGTAACGTGCGGCGCGCTGCCTCTACGCCCACCGACTCCGGCGAATCTAACCGGCTCAACGAACGCGCTACCGAGAACCAGTAGTCGCGCTGCATCGACGAACCTTCCTGCTGCGCAATCGGCACCGCCGACACCGAACAGTACGAGCGCCGATAGTCCCCGATGAAACCTTGCGAGTTCGCCAACACCTTCACGCCTGTCGCAGCGTCGAAACTGCCGCCATCGGAATTCGAGATTCGGGGGTCTGCGCTGGTCGCTGCTTTCTCCGCTCTTCGCGCATAGTCGATACGATCGGCCGTCGAGAGCGAATAGACGTCGTCGTAGTAAAGATCGAGGTCGGTTTTGATGGCGCCCAGTTGATCCGGTTCCGGAATTCCTGCAAACGGATCTTCCGAAGTGATGCGCGCCAAACTCAACGCCGCCTTCACCATCTGATCGATGCCGCTGGTCGAAAGATCGCTCGACCACGTACTCGCCGACCGCGTCACGAAGAACACTCGCACTCCCACCGAGCGCGAGCCTGATTCCTTCAACGTCTCCACTTCGCCCAGTCGTACGGCGGTCGAGAATTCCGAGCCATCGCGCAACACGACTTCCGCGGCAGTTGCCCCGCCTCGCATCGCCTTGCGCACCACGTCCACCGAAAGTTCGCGCAAATCTACAGTCGTGAAATTCTGCACTGTGGAACTGGTACTCATTGGCCCGTGCCCCCTACCGTCAGACGATCGATCTTCAGCGTCGGAATTCCAACTCCTACCGGAACCGATTGTCCGTCCTTGCCGCAGGTGCCCACGCCCTCGTCGAGTTGCAGATCGTTGCCCACCATGCTCACTCGCGTCAGCACGTCCGGACCGTTCCCGATCAACGTCGCGTTCTTCAGAGGCGCGGTGATCTTGCCATCTTCGATCATGTAAGCTTCGCTCGCCGAGAACACAAACTTGCCGTTTGTGATATCGACCTGCCCACCGCCGAAGTTCACGGCATACACCCCGCGCTTCACCGACTTGATAATGTCCTCGGGCGAATCCTGCCCTGCGAGCATGTAGGTGTTCGTCATGCGCGGCATCGGGATGTGCTCGTAGCTTTCGCGGCGCCCATTGCCGGTGTTGGCCATGCCCATCAATCGCGCCGAAAGCTTGTCGGTCAGGTAACCCTTCAAAATGCCGTTCTCGATCAGCACCGTGTTATTGGTCGCGTTGCCCTCATCGTCAATGTTCAGCGATCCGCGGCGCGATGGCATCGTTCCGTTGTCCACGACCGTGCACTTCTCGCTGGCCACGCGCTGACCCATCAAACCCGCGAATGCCGATGTCTTCTTGCGATTAAAGTCCGCTTCCAGGCCGTGCCCGATCGCTTCGTGCAGCAGGATTCCTGGCCATCCCGGCCCGAGCACCACTTCCATCTCTCCTGCCGGTGCTTCGCGCGCATCCAGTTGAATGATCGCCTGCCGCGCCGCTTCCTTTGCGAAATGTTCTGGTGTTGCTACCTCGTGGAAATATTCCATCCCCACGCGTCCACCGCCACCCGAGCTGCCGCGCGCCGATCCCGCATCGTTCTTGGCGATGCAGAACACGCTCATGCGCGAAAGCGGCTGGACGTCTTCGGCATATGTTCCGTCCGATCCGATTACCAGGATCTTGCGCAGTTCGTCGGAATAACTTACGCGCACTTCCTGGATCCGCGGATCCTGCGTCCGCGCTGCCCGGTCTGCACGCTGTACCAGCTCTAGTTTGCCGAGAATATCCGCTCCCAGCACGCTTTGCGTCACCGGATACAAATCGCGTTTTCCCACTTCGTTGGCGTTTACAATCGGCGTCTTCGCCGGACCGCTTGCGATCAGCGCGGCAGTCTTCGCGGCGTGCAGGATCTTTCCCGGGGCCAGGTCATCGGTGTACGCGTAACCGGTGCGCTCTCCTGCCACCACTCGCACTCCGCACCCCGCCGAAATGCCCTGCGAGGCCGACTTCACCATCGATTCATCCAGCGAAAGGGACGTGGAAGTGAGGTATTCGAAGTACAGATCCGCGTAGTCTGCCCCTGCCGAAAGTGCCGAGCCCAGATACCGTTCTACATTCGGCTCAGTAAGTCCATATTTATCAAAGAAAAACCGCTTATCCATAGAATTCATTACCCTTTTGGATGACCCAGCTCTGCGGAATGATCCAGGCACTTTCCGAGGAAATACGCAGGAGTAGCTAGTGATTATGTCACATTCATCTGTGCCGGAAGCCGCTGCTTTGGCCATTTTCTAGCCTCACAATGAACTTTCGGACATGTATGGCCGTCATCTCCCCAAGCTCCAGCATTTCGGCGTTGGCCCTCTCCAAACTTCTTGAGGAATACCTCGCGGCAGAGCCCACCGTTACCATTCTCGAAGATAGTCTCCCGCTCTTTGATCTTTCACTCAGCCACTACTCTGTATCGGATCAGAACGGTAAATGTCTGCTCCATCTCTGGTCGGATGAGCGCAACCTCGTCCGCCGGGTGCTCGATGCCGAGCGCAAGCAGGGTTCCCTGCAGCTTTCGGTGCAGCGTTTCGGAAAGCCGCAACCCGCCATCCTGGAATTCTGCAACACCAGCGATCGCCGGTCCACCTCAACCAGGAAAGCAGCTCGCGCTCAGTACGCCAAAATACTCCAACGGATACTCGCAGTCGAAAATACTGGCTTCCATCTCGACTCGATCTCGACCGGCATGGACCTGGAGCATTCCTTCAGCCCGATCTATACCCGGGCGCTGATCCGTCGCGGCAATTCAGCCTTCGCCGTACTCGGCGTGAACGCGACGGAAATGCAGGCCTCCATCGATGCGGCCCTGGCCTTCGGTATTTTGTGGCTCGATGCCTGCCGCCGACACAGCACCGCTTCCGTCATTGTCGAAGGCCTCAAGCTCTTCGTTCCACCCGGAACGTCGCCCGTGCTGCGCCAGCGCATCGCGCACCTCCATCGCGGCCTGGCCAAGTGGGAACTCCATGAACTCGACGAACGCACCCAGCAGCTCACCACGTTCGATACCACCGACGCCGGCAATATCGCCACCCGTCTAGTCCATGCGCCCGATAAACATTCCGCCCTGGAGCGTTTCGCCGGATCGATCGCGCAGGTGCTCGCAATCGTTCCCGACGCCGACCCCGTCGTCATTTCCCCAAGCGAACTGGTGTTCCGCCTGCATGGCTTGCAGTTCGCCGGCGCGCGCCTCGCCGTCACTCGCAATTCCTTCCATCCGGCTGAGCAACTCTACTTCGGCGTCCGAGCCGCCGAATTCCCGGTCGACGGATCCAACCAAGAGGCTTTCCACGATTACCTCCGCCATATCGCCAGCCGACGCAACTCCCGCGATCGCTCCGACCCCATTCACCGCGCGGTCCCCGAACGCTGGATCGACTCGTTGATCCTTCGCGACGTAACGGTCCTCGATTCGCGCCTCGATGGTCTGCACGTCGATTCGCAAGTCCCCGCTTTCGCTGCCTGCGATCGTGCCATGATTGACGTGCTCACCACCACCCGGGACGCTCGACTCGCCGTCGTCAAGCTCAAGGCCGACGAAGACATTCATCTCCCATTACAGGGCCTGGATTACTGGTCGCGCGTCAGATTTCACCACCAACGCCGCGAGTTTCAGCAATTCGGCTACTTCTCGGGCCGCGAACTCTCCCCGGCTGACCCTCTACTTTTCCTCGTAGCTCCCGCCCTGCGCATTCATCCCACCACCGACCAGATCTTTTGCGTTACCTCTCGCCCGAGATCGACTGGACCCTGCTGGCCATCGATGAGCGATGGCGCGACGGCATCCGCGTCATCTTCCGGAAACACGCCCCGTACTCCGCCTAGGGCCCAAATTATTGCGAAACCTTGCCGTCCTTTCCGGTGCCCTTATGTCCAACTAGGGAGACGCTTATGCAGCGACCCGTGGGTGTGGTTCTACTCTCCGTTTTATTTTCCTGTCTGTCCGGAACTCTCGCCGGCTTCGTGGCCTTCGGTGTGTGGGAAGCCCACATCGGGCATCTCACTGGCAACCCGCTTTTCATCGTCGGCATGGCCGAACTGATGCTCGGGCTCATGTTCTTCGGTTTTATCGCGTACGGTCTCTGGGATCTCGAAGAAGACGCCCGCTGGGCAACGTTCAGCATCTTCGCCGGTCCTGCCGCCCTGGCAATGCTCCTCGGCACCTCGACGCTCTCCCGCGATCTCGTCGACGGGATGATCGCCCTCACCATCGCCGGGTTGCTCGCCGCCCCCGCCATCTACCTGCAGTTGAAGCCGGTCCGGGCACACTTCGCCGAGCTGGTCTTGTTAGACCTTCATAGCTAAGTCTGAATGATGGATGTTGGTGCTCAGCTCTGTTTCGGCGTCTTGAAGTCCACACCACGATCCCGGTTCGCATTCGCTGTCGCACTCAGATCGAGTTCGCTCAGCAGGATCTTCTGCGTCTTTTCGCCGAGCACGATCAGCTTATCTCCGGCGATTGCGTAATTCTCGATTTCCTGCTGATGTCCGTCGCGATACACCAGGACCGTCGAAGGCCCGGTTTTCTCTGCTCGCTCTTCCGCTTGCGGTGCAGTGCGCACGCCGTAGCTGTTGCCGCTGGTCATGGACTGCCCGTTATGCTCGAAAATCGTCGGCCCCGATCGCTGCTCGTCCGGCGCTTCCGCCTGCACGTGATCAAGTGTCCCGTGACCTTCTAACTGGCCGGCCTCACTGTCGTACGGCAACAAAATCGAAGCCCCATAGACGCGCCCGTACCGGTTCCCAGGATGCCGGTGCTCATTCACACTAGGCGTCGGGGTCTCCGGCGCCGTCCTCCCCCAGGTCTGTCCGCTCGGCGCGAAGGCGCCGGTGCGCGACGATGACGACACTCCCGCACTGGGTTTCGCTGTGGCCGCATGCGTCGTATGATCTTGCGCACCAAGCGGCAACGCACAGAAAGCTACGATCGCGGAAGCGATCAACGAAATGTGGAGTCTGGATTTCATCGGCGGCTCTCCAGTGGGGGCTTCCATCATAATGCGAATCCATTGCGCCCAGCTTGTAAAGTTTTGGAAAAGCGCCGAAATCGCCGGGACGCTCGCTACCGCGTAAGGTGCGTCAGTTGCAGCAATCCCATCGCGCTGGCGATCGCGTGGGTGCAGATCGCTCCAACCAACCCGCCGGCAATCGCTGTGGAGTAGCGCGTCTCCAGCAAATCCGTGAAGACGCCGGCGATAAACACGTACAGCAACGGCAAAGAGACGAAAAGAAAGATAACTCCGCCCGTCCTCGGCATGATCAGGCTGAGAAACACGCATAAAACCGCGGCAAGAAACGGGGCAGTCGTCCCAAAATACCGGGTACGCGGCCAAACCGCGTACGCGATGAGCGTAACCAAGAGCAAAAGCAGCACCGGCGCGCTGTTATCCCAGTAAAAGTGTCCGATCAGCCGATAAGAGCCAGCCTGCACCAGCCGTCCGAGATCCACCTCGCCCCAGGCCGCGTGGCGCAGTGCGGGAAACATCTGCAGCGAATGCGGCACAAACGTAAAGGACAAAACAAATAGCCCAACCAGGCACGCCGACCCGAGAATCGCAATCGCCGCCCCGCGTCGCACCGGCGCGAGCCACAACATGAAGATCAATGTGAGCACCAGTAGCCAAGCCGTCGAATACAGCGCACCCAAAGCGATCCCGATTGAGATGCCCAGCAGCACGATTCGCTTCCAGTTCCATAGCACGACTTCGCGCGGTGCATACAGCGTGTGCGCCACCGCGATGCCAGTGAAGATCAGACCGAACACGCCCCACGCCGCCGCAATGTCCGGCTGCAGCAACGAACTGCGAATTACGATAAAGGGCGAAAAAATGTAGAGCAGCAGCGCAATGTATCCGCCGGCGTTGCCATAGAGGCGTCGCGCCACGTACCACAGCGATCCGCCCAGCATCACTCCCATGAACAGAAAAGGAATGCGAATCAACCAGCGGTACTGACCCATCAGGTACGCGTTGGTCGTATCTTTGCGGAACACCGGCAACGCCGCCAGCAACGGTACCAGCGACGAATGCTGTGCTGAGTTCGCCATCCACTGCCCGCGTAACTGCGCCGCACCGGCTTGCAGGATCAGCCCTTCATTCTCGGCAAGATTCACTCGCGCCACGAACCAGAAGCATTGCGCCAGGAAGACGCACAGCAGCAGCAGCGCAAGGATCTGCGGCAATCGGATTCGTTCTCCAAACAGTTTCGGCATCAGGGAAGCAGGATCGCGCGGAAAGGAGCGCGGAACCTATTGTTTTATCACGACTGCACCCGGTGTTTGAAAGGCCGCGACTGCTGCTCGATCTCCGGCTTGAAAGGGCGGGACTTCAGTCCGCCGTTATCGATCGGAAGACCAGCGGCTTCAGCCGCTGAGGGACATCGCTTTTTATCCGGAATGAATGAAGAAAAGGCGCGACCGAAGCCGCGCCTCTGTCAGCACTTTTTCCTACCAGGAATAATGCACCGTGTACTTCACCACCTTCTCCTGGTCAGGCGCCACGTTCACGCGGAACTCGATCGTCTGCGCGTCGGTCTTCTTGTGTTCGTCACTCTCGTTCGTCACCTTCCAATTGCTCCACCGATAGAGGTGCTCGACGACCCGCACGTTCACGGTCTCCTTCTTATGGTTGCGCACCCTCACTTCGAACGTCTCATCCGCCTGGTGCCCGCCACGATCCACGTGGTAGTCCACCTGCTTCCGCTCCCCAACCACGTCGAAGCTGTTGCCGGTATACACCCGGATCGTCTCGTCTTTCGGCGTGTGATCGATCTGGTTCTCCCCGATGAATTGCAGCGAACCATCCGTATCGCGGCGATAAAAACGTAGCCGCCCCTTCGGCAGCGCGATGCCGAGCCCGTTTTCCTTCGAATTCTTGAACTCCTGCATCACCCAGATTTTCTTATTCATCTGCGTGCCATACCCCGGATTGTCGCCGACAAAATTTCCGAAGTAGTAATAGCCTTCCATCCCGTCATACACATAAACGCGTTGCGAGTTGACGTTCATCGCGTGAACAAATTCAACCTGCTTGGTCTCTTCTTCATGCAATGTGGTCGCGTGTTCAAGCGTGTAGAGATGGAATTCGTCAAAGGCTTTCTCAGTGACGACCGGCGCCGCCGCAGCCACATTGACTTCCATGGCCGCCTTCATCGCGTAATCCCTCCTCAATCCGTTTTGCTGGATCTTGTTCACATCGCCCGCCATCAATCGAATCCGCGCGTTTTCAAACGTCTTCCCGGAGTTGTTATGCATGGTGATCCATCCCACCACGTCGGCCGTATTTCCTTTCTCGGGGATGACCAGGTTGTAATCGGCCGCCCAGCTCATGCCGTTTGTGATGTACGCCAGCTCGGCATTGAAAGCACCTGGCTGCTCCGTCTGCAACAGCCAGTTGAGTCGCGGCTTCAGCACCGTATCGGTGCCCAGGTCCGGAAATATTGGCTCGCCCGGCAGTGAGAATCGCAGTTGTCCGTTCACTTCAATCACCGGCGACTGGTTGCCTTGCCCCTGCGACCCGGCCGGGACATAGCCACTGCGAATCACTTTGCCAGACGACGTAACGTCCTTGCCGTCCCCCGTGCGCCCCACAATGAACTCGATCGTCTTGCCCTCGTACATCGAGAGCAACAGCCCTTGAGAGATCGTGTCCGCCCGGTAGCTCTGCTCCAGGATCTGCACCGAGTGCTGTCCCGACGGATCGCGCAGGATCACCGACTCCGGCTCCAGCGTCGTCGTCGCCCCCGCGAACGTCACCGGATTGACGCCGCTCTTCAGATCCAGCGGCACATACTCGCGAACCGCCGCAAACCCACCGTTATAAATCGTGAGCGAAGGCCCATCCTCAGCCAGGACGGCCAAAGGAATCAGGAACATCGCAAAACAGCACGTTAAGAAAGAACCGACTAGCTTCCGCATCACCATTCTCCTCAGGCAAGGGCGCTCTCGCCTTCGAGAGTAGAACGAACGTCACGGAAAGACTTGCAGATTATTTTGCCGGCTCTTAGTCAGAAGGGTTTGTAGCCGCTTTTCTTGCAACGGACCGAAGCCGCGAGGAATCGATCAGCTATGAAGAAGCGCGTAGAACGACTTACTGTGGATCTCTCCAGCTATCCCGACTTGGTTGTGGTTTATCTGGGAATGCGCGTGAATCGTATGACCGGGCTCAAGACCCTGTTCGGATTCGGGCCGCAAATCTCTGCTTCGGTTGCGGCCAATCCCGCGGGGCTGCTTCGCCACGAAAACATGGTTTACTCACTATTTCCCATGCATGTTGGAATGCGCCAGTATTGGCAAGATCCCGAAACCCTGCTCAGTTGGACCCGCTCCGACCCACACCGCCAATGGTGGCAACGCTTCTTGAAGGATTCCGGCGGCACCGGCTTCTGGCATGAAACGTATTTCCGTCATGGGGACATTGAGGCCATTTACGATGATGTACCCCAGCGCATCGGCTTCGCCGCCTTCGCGCCGGTCGTGCCCGCCCGCGGCCCGATGTTCGGAGCCGCCGCCCGCGCCGGCAAGAGCTACTCCGCCCCCGCTGTCGTCGCAGAACAGAATCTCTACGACGACTCAGCGCAGCTGTAGCGCTGCGATTGCAGCGTTGGGATTCGCGAGTCACGCGAAATAGATCATAAACAAGGAAAACGACCCGGCGAGGGCTCGACCGCTTTCAGAGCAGGACGAACAAAGACTTGTATAAAGAATGTGATGAAATTGCAAATCTTGAGCTAAGGGGGATAAACGGCAAATAAGCCGCATCACCTGCGGCTTATTGAAATGTTTGCAAATCTTCGCTCAGCTATTTCGTACTTTTAGATTGGAGTGGGATTCTTTGAGTCGATGTCTGCTCATTGCGGGTATTGACTGAGGAGCCTTTTTTCCACTCCGGCCATGTCTGCACTTTTGTTACTGCTTGATCTACTCGTTTCCAAAGCTTTTTATTCGTCATGTTATTTCTCGATGTGCATCTCGCCTATTCATTGGATGCGTTTCGGTGATATTAGTTTGTTCAAGCTGTTCAATGCAAGCTCTTCTCTGTCGAGATATGATATCGGTTGCATTTGCAATCTTGGTACCGCAGTTGAACGTTTCCACTGAATTTTCTTGCCATCCATTTTTCTTTCAATCTTGTAGCCAGTACCGAGTGACAGGGAGAAGAGGTCAAGATACCTACGCGGGCCGATTCCAATGAAAGCTAAGAATGGGATTTTTTCTCTCTCCTCAGTACCAGTCGTAACAGCGTCACAATGCAGCGTCAACGCTTTGCTCTTCGCATAAGGTTCAATATAAAAGACTTCCTTGAATCCGGCGTCGATAATGTGTTTCGTGCAGTTGTGGCATGGGAAAGTCGTCACATAAAGAGCGGCATTTCGCGTCGAACGCCCGTTTCTGGCACAAGCCAATATCGCTTCCATTTCTGCATGCACAGCTCTTTGAAATTCGGTGATATCAAAAAATCTAGCTTTCCGTAGAAGCTCAGTTAAAGCCTCCCTTTTGCCATCGCTTTCCCACTCTTTACCTAAACCAACTCTAATCTTTTCTGCCATTTCAGCCTTGGCACGGTCGTTAGAATCTTCTTCGAGATCCATGTCTCTATACGGCTTGTCTTCAGGCCCATACAGGCCGCCTCCAAACTTTGGCACATCATTCCATCCGGTTGAAAGCAAGTCGCCATTCTCGCTTACCACGGAACATCCGACTTGGCGCGATAAATCCCCTGATGAGAATGAGGCTGCATATGCCGCGTACATCGAGCGCTCCGCTACGTTTG
>PLWX01000325.1 GCA_003151155.1 Acidobacteriaceae bacterium | reverse complement strand
GAACCTCAACTAGGTCGGCATTGATCCGATCAAAGCGTTGTTCTGTGCCGCAGTTCTCAACGGCGTCCTTGCTCCACCACTTCTCGTAGTAATTCTGCTCGTTTCGCGGAATCGAAAGATCATGGGTGTTCGGAGTAACTGACGGCTATTGAACACCTTAGTTAGGCCGGACGACGGTCGCTCGACTGATCGGCAAACATGAGCAACCCCAAAGGCCTACCTCCGGCCACTACCGCGATCCCAGCCGCAATGTGCTTCCCTCATGATTCTGGTTGATCTTAGTCATTTGTTAGCATAGTGTTCGGGGCTGTCATCGAGGTGCAACCTTCGGCGCAGGGATGGCGAAGCTTCGAAGTTAGTGGGAGTGCAATATGTCCAACTCCGGTCAAATCCCCGAGCTTTCGGGGTCTTTCTTTTTATCAAAGAGATTGCTTTTGTTGCCAGTGGGGTTACTGACCGCCATCGTCGTGGCGTTCACATCTCGCCCTAAGCTGGCACACGATCTATTTTCATCAGCATACTTGCCTCACTTGTACTGCTACCTCGGGAACTCACGGTTGGCTTGGACTCACGTCACCGCCGACGGCCTCATTGGACTGTCCTATTTCGCCCTCTCCCTGTCACTCGCCTACCTCATCTACCGTGGGAAAGGCGAGGTGCCGTTTCACGGGATGTTTCTGGCATTTGGACTTTTCATCATTGCCTGCGGCAGCACGCACTTTGTGGAGGCCGTCACCGTCTGGGTACCAGTTTACGCATTGTCAGCAGCGATCAAGGTCTTCACCGCATTGGCTTCTGTTGCAACAGCGGCCTTCTTTCCGCTAGTTATTCCTGACATTATTTCATTGGTTCGGAAGGCGCGAGCATCAGAGGAGCGCCGCCTGCTCTTGGAAATGACGCTCATCGAACGGGATGCAGCGCAGGAGGAACTCAAACAAGCCAAGGCGCTGCTAGAGGAAAGAGTTCTGGAGCGTACCGCGCAGATCGCCCACGTGAAAGAAGCACTGGAAGCAGAGGTATTAGAAAGGCGCAGTCATGAAGAAGTGTTGCGCCAGTCCGAAGAACGCTTTCGCAAAGTATTTCGTTCTAGCCCATTGCCCATAAGCATATCGACCGAAGCAGATGGAAGATATCTAGATGTAAACGATTCGTTCCTGACAATACTGGGCCGTGATCGGAACTCAGTTGTCGGGCGTACAACATCAGAACTTGGGTTTTGGGTCGATGAGCAAGACCGTGTCACCCTGTTAGAGCGACTAAGCAAAGAAGGCAGAATCATCGGACTGGCCACCAAGGTTCGCGCTGCTGCGGGAGAGGTGCGGGAAGCAAGCATCTCCGCCGAGCGGATTGAGCTTGGCGGTCAACTGTGCGTTCTAGCCATCACTCAAGACATGACGGAAACCAAACTTGTGCAGGCTCAATTTTTGCAAGGGCAAAAGATGGAGGCAATAGGAAGGATGGCGGGAGGGATTGCCCATGACTTTAACAACATTCTCGGAGTCATCATTGGGTATAGCGAACTGTCTCAGCAGGGGATCGATCCAGAGCTTCCGGTTGCGAAATACCTGTCCGAGATCGAGAGCGCCACCAAACGCGGCGCTAAGCTGACACGGCAACTTCTGGCGTTCAGCCGGAAGCAGGTAATTTCGCCCAGAGTTCTCGATCTCAACTTCATCGTTAACGACGTGAGCAAGATGCTGACCCGAGTAATCGGGGAAGACATATCGTTCTCGTTTCACCCATCGGTTCCTCTGGGCTCAGTCTTGGCTGACTGCGGTCAAATTGAGCAGATTCTGATGAACCTTGTGGTAAATGCTCGGGATGCTATGCCCGATGGAGGTGAGATTAGGGTCGAGACAGCGAACGTTGAACTCGATGAAAGCTACAGTCGTAAGCATGAACCTGTCCCACCGGGGCCATACGTAATGTTGATCGTTCGGGATACTGGCTGCGGCATGGACGAAACAACCAAGGCGAGGATTTTTGAGCCCTTTTTCACCACCAAGGAACCCGGCAAGGGAACTGGGCTCGGCCTCGCGACTGTCTATGGCATCGTCAAGCAGAGCGGAGGATACATCTGGGCCTACAGCGAACCCGGTCACGGAACAAGCTTTAAGTTGTACTTTCCTCAAGTTCAGACGGCCGCTGCCGAAAGTGTTATTTCGACGACAGTTGGCACAGAGGCCTTCTCTGGCAGCGAAACCGTATTGCTAGTCGAAGATGAGCACGCCATTCGGAACATCACGATGTCCTCTCTCCAGTCAGCAGGTTACACGGTGCTTGAGGCGGACAAGCCATTAAGAGCCATTCAAATTGTGGAGTCCTACGCGCAGCCCATCCACCTGCTTCTGACGGACGTTATCATGCCCGAAATGAGTGGGGTTAAGTTGTCAAAGCGGCTCAAGTCCATGAGACCGGACTTAAAGGTTGTCTTCATTTCGGGGTACGGGGGTGATGAACTTGCGAAGCAAATGTCCCTTGAGCCCGATGCGGTTCTCATCGAGAAGCCGTTTTCCAGAAAAACGCTGCTGACAAGAATCCATGCTGTTTTGCACGAAATTGGGCACCAATAGGATCAAGCGGCATTTCCGAACGAGGAGTCAATGCGTTGTCTCAAGTCATCGTTGCTGACGCTGACAATCCGCTAACACAAAATCGCGAGCATGACGAGGTAAGTCACATTACGGTTCACAGACATTAGTCTTCTGACCACACGACCAACTCCCAAAGCAGGTCGAAATCACCAATGATTCTGAGGGCAGAGAAATGAGGATTGTGAACCGGGGGTCAAAGATGACTTTTTCACGACTCAGCGGGTAGCGCAGGTCGGGGCTCGCCGGGGTGGGACAGGATTGGGAGTGATAAGGGGATTTTCCGACAGTAATCCGAGTGTGGTGCGAAACAGCCTTCGGCTTTCTTTGACTTACCCCACCCCCCACGTAAGATTCGCAGACCCGAAATGATCGACAAGACTATTTCCCATTACCGCATCGTCGAAAAGCTCGGCGGCGGAGGGATGGGTGTTGTTTACAAGGCGCAGGACACGCGCCTTGACCGCTACGTCGCGCTCAAGTTCTTGCTCGAAACTCTTGCCCAGGATCACCAGGCGTTGGAGCGCTTCTGACGGCCAAGAACCGGAAGCAGGATCTGCTGCTCGCCATGGAAGCCGGTGCCGATGACTATCTGGCCAAGCCCGTAGATCCTTCGGAATTGCGTGCCCGAATCATGGTGGGCAAAAGGATTCTGGAACTTCAGCAATCTCTGCGCTTCGCTGCCACTCACGATTTCCTGACTAAGCTGTTGAACCGTTCAGAAATAATTGCAGCTGTCGAAAGAGAGCTTTCGCGCAGCGGACGGGAAGGGAAGCCCGCCACGATAATCATGGCCGACATCGATCACTTCAAGCACGTCAACGATTCCCTCGGCCACGCCGCAGGCGACGAGGTTTTGAAAGAAGTGGCCCGCAGGTTGAAGTCCGACTTGCGGCCCTACGATGTCGTGGGACGATATGGAGGCGAAGAGTTCCTCATCATTCTACCGGGCTGCGAGCTAACGATCGGTGCCCGCCGCGCCGATGAGATTCGTAACCTGGTCGCAAAAGACCCGATTGTGACTCCCTTTGGCAAAACCTCGACAACCGTTAGCATGGGGATAACCGGGACTTGCCGGAGTCGTACTTCAGTCGGTGTCGGATCTCCTTCACGAGGCCGACCTCGGTATGTATGCGGCCAAGAAGAACGGAAGGAATCGCGTCGAACTCTTTTCCGCAAAGGCCCCGCAGGCTGTTGCGGGTCGGAGCTAGCCCAAGCACGAACGTAAGACCCCGCACCGGCAGGACACATCGTTGGAAATCTGGTAATGACTTCTCCTGTGTATTCCTCCGCCGAGCGAGGCCAGCACGTCCCCGCCCTAACGTCGTGGCCACTCCGGCGCGTAGTAAAAGGCGCCGCACCCGTCGCCCGGCTTTAGGAGAACGGCGCTCAGCGTTTCGGCGGAGTAAAGACACTCCGGCGTCCGCACCACTGGGAAACGCGACTCGTATGGCACATTCAGCGACTTATGGCGATGATCGATGTCCCGCTGTGCCCTACGACGCCCATCAAACTTGTTCTCTAGCTAGGGTAGATTCTCCAGCGGGTGAGCATGGCACCGTGCAAGGCCTTGGTTCTGATTGCCCGCGGTTACCCCAGTTACTTGTCCGGCAACCTCAAGTTAATTGACAATGGGCAATTATGGGACATCGGCGACTTTTCGTCGTGCTGTGGCTTGTGTTCGCGCCCTGTCAGGCGCATGCCAAACAGTTGGCGCTCGTCGCAGACACCGGGAACGTCACCTACCAACATTGCCAGCCCGGAGTTGGTGAAGATATTCAACTCCCGCACGCGAAACTGGCCCAATGGCACGCCGATCACAATCGTCCTCAAAGACCCATCCTCGGGGGACATGCAACTCGTCGTACGCAAGCTCTTCAATATGACAACGGATCAGGCGCGCGCGTTTGTGCATGCGCATCCGGGCCAGATTGTCATCGCGGATTCGGAAGAGGCGGTGCTTCGTTTCGTTTCTAGCACGCGC
>PLWX01000035.1 GCA_003151155.1 Acidobacteriaceae bacterium | reverse complement strand
AAGAGGAAGATCACCATCACGACCAAACCCACGGTGAGCATCAACTCGAACTCAACATCTTTCACCGAGGCGCGAATCGTGGTCGTGCGATCTGTCACGACGTCCACTTTCACCGCCGCCGGCAGGTTCGTCTTTAACTGTGGCAGGAGTGCGGTAATCCGATCGACCACCTGGATGATGTTTGCCCCCGGCTGGCGCTGGATATTCATCAACACCGCCGGCGTCTCGTTAACCCACGCGGCTTGCCGGTTGTTCTCGGCTCCATCGATTACGTTCGCGACCTGGGAGAGCACCACCGGTGCACTATTGCGATACGCCACCACGATGTTCTTGAAGTCGGAACTCTTCAGCAGCTGATCATTCGCCTGGATCTGGAAGTTCTGGTGGGGTCCGTCGAAGCTCCCTTTCGCCTGGTCCAGGCTTGTCTGCTGGATCGCCGTGCGGATGTCTTCCAGATTGATGCCGTAAGACGAAAGCTGCGCAGGGTTGGCCTGGATCCGCACCGCTGGCTTCTGTCCGCCGCTGATGCTCACCAGTCCCACGCCCGGCAGTTGCGAAATCTTCTGTGCCAGTCGGGTGTCTGCCAGGTCTTCGATCTGCGTCAGTGGAACCGTATCCGAGGTCAGCGCCAGCGTCAGGATCGGCGCATCCGCAGGATTGGTTTTGCTGTAGATCGGTGGCGTCGGCAGATCGGCGGGCAGGAAACTTTGCGCTGCATTGATTGCCGCCTGCACTTCCTGTTCCGCGACGTCAATATTCAGGTTCAGCGCGAACTGCAAGACGATGACCGAGCTCCCGTCGGAACTCGTCGACGTCATCTGATTCAGTCCGGGCACCTGTCCAAACTGTCTTTCCAGTGGCGCCGTCACCGCCGAGGCCGAAACGTCAGGGCTCGCCCCAGGGTAAAACGTGATCACCTGGATCGTTGGATAATCCACTTCCGGCAGCGCCGATACCGGCAACTGTAGATACGCTACGAAGCCCGCAAGCAAAATCGCGGCCATCAACAGCGAAGTCGCCACCGGCCGCAGAATAAATGGCCGAGAAGGACTCATTTCGACGGCCTTTGGCCGCGTCCACTCTGCGGCTCTTGTTGCGTGTTCGTCCCCGTGTTACCCGGCCCCGGCGTCTGCGTGCGGTTGTTCGGCGCTCCCCCCTGTTGCTGTCCAGTCGCGACCTTGCTGCCTTCCTGGATCTTGTCGAACCCACCCGTCACGACGATTTCACCCGGCTGCACGCCCGTCGCCGAAGTCTCCGTCCCGCTCGCGGGTCCCGGCTTCACCTGCCGCATCTTCGCCACGCCGTCTTGTCCCACGACGTAAACGAACGGTCCCTGTCCGCTCTGCTGCAGTGCCTGCGTCGGGATCAGCGTTGCGTTATGCAAAGTGTTCAACAACATCTTCGCGTTCACGAACTGGTTCGGGAACAGCATCGCGTCCTTGTTGGCAAACATCGCGCGCAACTTAATCGTTCCCGTCGACACATCAATCTGGTTATCCAGGCTGTCCAGCGTCCCATGCGCCAGCACCGTCTCCTGCGTACGGTCCAGCGCATCCACCGCCAGCTTCTTGCCGCCACGCGATTGCATCTGGATCTGCGGCAGATAATCTTCCGCCACGCTATAGATCACCGTGATCGGCGTCAGTTGCGTCACCACCACCAACGAAGTCGTGCTGTTCGCCTGCACTATGTTGCCTACATCCACCAACCGCAGTCCGACTCGCCCATCAATCGGTGACGTGATATGGCAATACACCAGGTTCACCTTGGCGTTATCGACGAGGCCTTCATCGTTTTTCACCACGCCTTCATCCTGGTGCACCACCTGTTCCTGGTCCTGCACCGTTTGCTGCGCAATCGCGTTGCGTGCGAGCGCCGTCTGGTAACGCTTCAAATCGATCGTGGCTTCTTCCAGCAGCGCTTTGTCGCGCGCCAACTGTCCTTCGACTTGCATGAGCGCAGCCTGGTACGGACGCGGGTCGATATCCACCAGCGGATCGCCCTTCCGCACCGTCTGTCCTTCGCGGTAGTGCACCGCCGTAATCTGTCCCTGCACCCGGCTCGTCACCGTCACCGTATTGACCGGCGTCACTGTTCCCAACGCCTTGACATACACACCCATGTCGCCCTGTCGCGCTGGCGCTGTTGTTGCCGGCACCGGACGATCACCCATCGCCCCGCGCCCGCCCGCCTTTGGATTCTTAGCCTGCGCCGCACTGCGTTCGTGAAAGTAATAAGCCGCTACTGCTGTAACGACTAAGATGGCGAGAAAAATGAGCCAACGGCCGCGATGTTTCTCTTCCGGTGGCGTGGCTTGCGAAGTGGGAGTTGTTTCGGTTGTGACCAAACGTTCAGGCATTGTCAGTGTTTCTCAGAGTATGAATTTCATCACCATGATTTCCCGTCAGCCCAGCGTGCCGTGCTTTCCAAGATCCAAGGCTTAGCTTCGGGATCGTCGACGGCTCTTCAGGGGGAAGAGTCACGCAGATACCAAAAGACTTATTGTAGATAGCTAAGATGTGCCATGGCTAGCAAAGCAGCCCTGTATTTAGAAAAGATTTGTATGGCCAAATCCTTAGTAGCATAGGGCTTATCTGAAAATTCGATGAAGATTTCCGCCCCCGGTGTTCCCGGTAGTAAAAATGCAGCGTTGCGCGATTTTCTGTAATCTATAGCGCTGATGCCTCCCACCCCCGAGAAGAAGAAAAAGCCGACCAAGGAAAGTTTCCGCAATGTAGCTCCGCTCCTATTGGAACTAGTGCGGCCCCGTTGGCCCGTGCTGCTCCTCGGCTTCGTATTGATGGTCATCAATCGGGTCGCTGGCCTCGTCCTCCCTTATTCGACTCGCTTCCTTATCGATCGCGTCGTCATGCAACACCACGTCGAGCTCTTAAGACCCCTCGTGATGGGTGTTCTCTTCGCCACCGCGATCCAAGGTTCGACTTCTTTCGCCCTGACCCAGCTTCTTTCCAAAGCCGCCCAGCGCCTCATCTCCGAGATGCGCATGCGCGTCCAGTCCCACATCGGCCGCCTCTCCGTGCAGTTTCACGACGCCAATAAAACCGGCGCGCTCGTCTCCCGCATCATGACCGACGTCGAGGGTGTTCGAAATTTGCTGGGCACTGGATTGGTCGAATTCATCGGCGGCCTCATGACCTCGGTCATCGCCCTGGTCGTGCTCTTCCGCATCAGCGCCCTGATGACTGGCATCGCCTTCAGCTTCCTGCTTGTCTTCGGATTGGTGCTCTCCCGTGCCTTCGGCACCATCCGTCCCATCCTGCGCGATCGCGGCAAAATCAACGCCGAAGTCACCGGACGCCTCGCCGAATCCCTCGGCGGAATCCGCGTCGTCAAGGGCTACCACGCTGAGCAGCGGGAAGAAAATGTCTTCGGTAAAGGCGTGCATCGCCTGCTCGACAACGTAATGCGAACTCTCACCGCGACGTCCCTGATGAGCCTCTCCGCTGCGGTTTTACTGGGCGTCGTCGGCAGCATCATCATGTACTTCGGTACGCGGCAGATCATTGACGGAAAACTCACCGTCGGCAGCTTCTTCACCTACACGCTCTTTCTCGGTTTCCTCGTTGCGCCCATCGTGCAGATCGTCGCCATCGGTACTCAACTCACCGAGGCCATCGCCGGCCTCGACCGCACCCAGGAAATTCTGCGCGAGCGTCCCGAAGACAAGGACCCACGCCGCACGCAGACTTTGGGCGAGATCGAAGGCACGGTTGAGTTCGAACACGTCAACTTCAGTTACGACGGTATTCGCGACGTCCTCCATGACGTCTCCTTCCGCGCCGAACGCGGCATGGTCACCGCTCTCGTCGGTTCGTCCGGGTCAGGTAAGTCCACCACCATCGGCCTGATCTCCGCCTTCCACGTTCCCACCGCTGGCTGCGTTCTCGTCGATGGCGTTGACCTCAGTACCGTCCGTCTCGACTCCTACCGCACCCGTCTCGGCGTCGTGCTCCAGGAAAGTTTTCTCTTCGACGGCACCATTCGCGACAACGTCGCATTCTCGCGTCCCGACGCCACTGAAGAAGAAATCATGAACGCCTGCCGAATTGCCCGCGTTGACGAATTCGCCGAAAACTTCGACGACAAGTACGACACCATCGTCGGCGAACGCGGGGTCAAACTCTCCGGCGGTCAGCGTCAGCGCATCTCCATCGCCCGCGCCATTCTCGCCCAGCCCAGCATCCTCATCCTCGACGAAGCCACCTCCAGCCTCGACTCCGAGTCGGAGTCGCTCATCCAGCAGGGGCTCTCCTACCTCATGCAAGGCCGGACGACCTTCGTCATCGCGCACCGTCTTTCAACGATTCGTCGCGCCGACCAGATTTTAGTGATGGAACACGGTGAGATCGTGGAACGCGGTACCCACGAACAACTCTATGCATTGCGCGGCCGTTACTGGGAGCTCTACACCAAGCAGCATGGACTCGAATCGAACTTATTCCTCGCGCCGGGGGAAGGCGACACTATTCCCGAGCCCATCGACGCGGGCACAACTATCACGAGCCGCAACAGCTAAAAGGTCGCTTTCTTAATCAACAATTCTTGATTCAACGGCACCGTCGTCAGTACCTCGACAATCTTTTTCGCTGCCGTTCCGTCACCATACGGATTGACCATCCCCCGCAGCGATTCCCGAAACTCCGCACTCCGCGCCTTCTTCACGCCGCTCAGGATCGCCGCCGTCTCCGGCGCCACGTCAATCACGTTCCGCGCCCGCTCCCGTCCCTGCTGCCGCATCCCTACATTTACTATCGGCAGAGCGAACGAGCCAGTCTCCATGATCCCACTGCTGGAATTGCCAATCATCACATCGGCGCAGCGCAACAAGCTCCAGTACTCCAACACTGGAAGATTAGTGAACAACGTTCCGCTACCGCGCTTCTGCAAGAACGCATGCGTACGCTCAATCAACTCCCGGCACCCCGCATCCGAGTTCGGATAGCAGAAAATCAGCGGTCCTTCGGTCTGATCCAGTGCCGCAAACAATGCTTCGCTCTCCGCCAGCGTGTCTCGCAAAATCGTCACCGGATGATAAGCAATCACCACCGGCGGCTCGCGAAGATCGACGCCGAGACGTTTCTCCAATTCCTCGCGCGAATAAAGCTCATTCCGCACCAGGTGATCGATCGACGGCGCACCCGCCCGATGCACCCGCCAAGCCTCTTCGCCCATCGCAATCACCCGCGCCCGGGCCGTCTGCGTCGACGTGAAATGAATGTGGCTCATTTTCGTGAGTGCGTTGCGCACCGCATCATCGATCGCACCTTCGCTGATCTCGCCGCCCTCAATGTGCGCCACCGGAATCCGCAGCGCCAGCGCTACCGAGATCGGTGCCAGCATCTCGTAGCGATCGGCGATGAGCAAAAGCAAATCGGGACGCAGTGCTCCCAGTGTGTCCGCCAGGCTCAACACCGCTACCCCGATCGTCTTCGCCATCCCCACGTCGGTATCCGAACTCAACAAACATTCCACCTGAGCGTGAATCGCAAACCCATCCGCCTGAATCTCTTTGACTGTGCTTCCGAACTCCGGCGACAAGTGAGCTCCCAGCACGATCAGTTTGAGCTCCACGTCCGGATGCACCGCCAGGTCATGCAGTGGCCAATACAGGTGGCTGTAATCGGCGCGTGAGGTCGTCACCACCGCAATCATTCGCTTTTTCTTGTGAGGATTCTCGATCATTGCCATTGGTAAAGAATCGTCAGTTTACTCTCACCGCCGAACTTCGCCGCCGCGCCACGCGTAACTCAGAAGGGTTAGCATAGAAGAAAGATGGCCTCGCTCAACGACAACCTCGCTCCCGCCGCGCCTACCGCGGTGCCGCCCACAACCGCGCCCGGCATTCGAACCGACAACGTCACCCGGCACTACACCATGGGCGAAGCCACGATCCGCGCCGTCGACGGAATCTCTCTCCAGATCGACGCCGGCGATTTCGTTGCCCTGCTCGGCAGCTCCGGCTCCGGCAAATCTTCGTTGTTGAATCTCATCGCCGGCCTTGACCGGCCCACCAGCGGCAGCATCGTGGTGCAGGGAAGCGACCTGGCGAAACTGACTCGCCTCGAACTCGCGCAATATCGACTGCGCACCGTCGGCATGGTCTTCCAATCGTTCAACCTCATTCCCAGTATGACCGTCCACGAGAAC
>PLWX01000147.1 GCA_003151155.1 Acidobacteriaceae bacterium | reverse complement strand
ATGATTTCTCAACAGCGGGCGGGGCGAGCTAGTGGCCTCAAACGATCAGAAAGGCGGCATAGCGTGCGAGTGGATGGACATTCGCGCCCTCACGCAATACGCTGCGATCTCTCCGCGTACCGTGCGTGAGTGGGTGCATCGTCCGACGAACCCGTTGCCCGCCGCACAGGTCGGAGGAAAGTTGCTAATCCGTCGCACGGTATTCGATGAGTGGATGACGAAACATTTAGTCCGAGAAAACGCATCGGTGGATGCTATCGTCAACGAAGTAATGGCTGACTTGAGGCGCAAATAAGTGGGCGTGAAGATAAAGAAACTGCGCGGCAAGTGGTATCTGGTGATCGACTACCGCAACCGTCGAAAGACGAAGGTTATCGGCTCAGACCGCAAACTTGCTGAAACCGTTCGCCGGGAAGTAGAGGCACGGTTGGCGCTCGGGGATTTTGGAATCTTCGAGGACAAGTCAGCAGAGATGACCTTTGGCGACTACGAAGCGAAGTGGGAGACGCAATACGTCGATATCAAAGTAAAACGCTCCACGGCGGCCCGCTACAAGAGCGTGATGGCGCTCCATGTATTGCCAAGGTTCAAGGATGTTCCACTCGTACAAATTTCTCGCGATTCGCTGAAAGACTTTTTCGCGGAGATGGGAAAGGGCGATCTGGCGGGCAATTCGATTCAGAACGTGCTCATTGCGTTTCGCGTGGCCCTACAGTGCGCGTTTGAGGATGGTCTGATACTCGTGAACCCCGCTGCGAAGCTAGGGCGCTTTCTGCGCAAGGACGAGGCGAAATTTGAGGCGGTATTCCTCACGCGGCAAGAGGCTGACAGCTTCCTCGCGGCGATTCAAAGCAACTCGCCCGAGCATTACCCGCTGTTCCTGTTATTTCTGCGCACCGGGATGCGTCTGGGCGAAGCCCTCGCATTGCAATGGGGTGACGTCCAATTCGGAAAAGACGAAACAGATGCCAATCGCTTCATTTGGATTCGCCGGAACTATACCGCGGGGGAAGTGACGACTCCCAAGAGCAATAAGAGTCGCCGCGTCGATATGTCTCGCGTCTTGCGCAGAGTGCTTTACGATCTGCGCGAGCAACGACTATTGAAAGCCTTCAAGAGCGGCAAGGATGACATCTCCGAAGAACTGGTATTTCCGAACGAAGCTGGAGGGTATCTGGACCCAAGCAATCTGCACAAACGGGTATTTCGACCCGGGCTGACAACTGCGGGGCTGCGATCCTGCCGCATCCATGATCTTCGCCATAGCTATGCGAGTCTCTTGTTGCAGGATGGCGCGAGCATCACGTATGTGCGAGATCAGCTCGGCCATTCCTCTATTCAGGTGACGGTTGATTTGTACGGGCATCTCGTACCGAGCGCAAACATCGGTTTTGTGGACAAACTGGACGAGATGGCGAAAACATCGCCGCAAAAATCCGCAAACCAGACGCAAACGCAGGAACAGGGAAGTGAGACGCCAGATTCAGAGGCGCTGCAAGTGATGGAAAATGTTGAAGATGATGGAGGCCCTGGGCAGAGTCGAACTGCCGACCAACGGTTTAGGAAATGTGGCGCGGTTACCTTGCCGCTGGTGAATCAACAAGTTGCAGCCAGAACTCAGGGCGTATCAGCCGCTATCCCGAGTTATCTGGCAACGGTAATGGCAATGCTTTAGAACTGCCGTCAGAGGTTTTTGGCGGGTATTTTTATTGGGAAGAAGCATAGTTCCGGCAGGGCAATCTATTTCTAAAAGGACCGCAAACAACCCCAACGGACACCGAAGAATTTTCCCTCTGAGGACCCAACCGAATGTCGGGTCTAGCCGAACCCACTCAATGCGAGGCAAGAGGCGTTCGCTACGGCAGTCCCGCATCGGCGTCCGGATCAAGCACCCACTTTGCCACGAACGATCAGCACAGAGCATTTGGCATTACGAGCAACGGATTCCGCGACGCTACCGAGAAGGAAACGCTCTATACCCGTCCGACCATGCGAACCGACGACGATCAGATCCGCATGCAAATCTGCTGCGGAATCGATGATCTTCTCTCTGACATCGCCCAGTCCAATCGCGGTGTGCGTTATGAATCCCGCACTTCGCAAATCTCCTGCAATTCGCTCGACCAGCTCAAGGGCTTCCTTTTTCTGATATTCCAACTCCGGAGCGTATGCTGCTGCCATTTGCGGCGGAGCCGTGGGCACAAGGGGCTGGAGCACGTGCATGACACGGATCTCTGTCTTATCAGGCTGAAACTGTTTGACGATAGCTGCTACCACATCACCGGATGACTTCGAATCGTCAATTCCCAACAGGATTTTCATGCCTCCTCAAAGGATGATGTGGCATCTGTCACTCGAACAACCTTCACAACATCGCACAGGCCTCGGTGACCTTATCCAGCGCACGTTCTAGCAGTGCTAACTGACGCTGCAATTCCAGCTTCGGTGCAGCCTGCGACTGGCAGTTGATCTCATCCTTCATCCTGCGGCTCTTTGCGGCGAGGAGGTCGGCTATTTCTTCCAGATCAGAGGCGTCGAATCGGAGGTCGCGGGCCAGAACCTTGTCCAGCATTTCGTTGTAATCACGGGGATCTTCTAACAAAACGTTTGCAAGCAGTTGCAACTCGTCTATTTCCAAGTGGAGTTGCATAGCTCTCCTTCGCGTACGGAAAGTGCTCTCGGAAACTCAAGAGAATTGAAACACGCAGGTCATCGAAATGTCAGTGACAAGCAACCGTGGAGGCGTCAAAGAATATACCGTGTTGCAGGCCATCGCAAAGTCCCATCCTG
>PLWX01000142.1 GCA_003151155.1 Acidobacteriaceae bacterium | reverse complement strand
TTCCATCGTATCCGTATGACTGTGCAACGTCGGCGGTCACCGAAACCAGCGTGGCATCCGTCGTTCCCGTCATCTTCACGTGATGATCCACGGTGATGTGCGCCACGTCGGCATCATCGAGCAAGTCCTTTACGGCCGCGAGCGAAAGCGTGTATGCCTTCGCCTGGATGAAATCAAGGTGACGCTTCACCCTCGCTCCATGGCTCCTCGCCCGGTCGATGTGCCTCTGCTGTGGAGCGACCCTGTATTGCACGATCACGTCGACCACCGTGGCAGGACTGTCATTGGCAAGCATCTTCTGTAATACCGGCCCAACCTTCGGTCCTGGCGCATTTTTTGCGCCAAGGGCAGCCGGTGCAATGAGCAGCATCGCGAATAAAATAATCACGATCGCGCCTGCTCGGCTCTTGCCCCAGTTGGCGCTCCATGTTGTTTTCTTAAACGAGTCGTTCATAGTTTCCCCTGGCGCACTTTCAGCGCCTGCTCGTCTAAAAGCACGGCAACGGCCATCTCTCCTTCTTTCTAACTGCTTGAAAACGTGAGTACCTGCTTCGCCAGCGCGGCGGCGCCTTCCGCCACAATGTCCCATTCCCCTTTTGCGAGAGACAAAATGGCGCAACTTCGCGCCATCGGAACAGCCGACCGAGGCAGCTTTTGGCGTGTAATCTAGATGGAATGAAAATCGCCAGCTGGAACGTCAACTCCATCCGCGCTCGTATCGCTCACGTCACCGAGTGGGTGGCGCGCGAGAAGCCTGACGTCCTTCTTCTCCAGGAGTTGAAAGGCTCCGAATTCCCCGCCCTGACTTTTCAAGAACTTGGCTATGAGAGCGCTGCCGTCACCCAGAAGACCTACAACGGCGTTGCAGTGCTGTCCCTGCATCCCATCGAGACCGTCGCCACCGCCCTCCTTGGCGACGAAGCCGACACCCACGCCCGCTTCCTCGAAACCCGCGTTCAGGGCCTACGGGTCGTGAACATTTACGCCCCTAACGGCAATCCCATCGGAACCGACAAATTCAATTACAAGCTCGCCTGGTTAGATCGACTCAAAGTCAAGTTGGAGCACTGGCTACGCGACGGCACACCCACCGTCATCGGTGGCGACTTCAACATCATTCCCGAAGACATCGACTGCCACAAACCCTCTAGCTGGATCCACGATGCTCTCTTCCAGCCGGAACCGCGCGAACGTTACCGCACGTTCCTCTCGATGGGCTATACCGACGCCTTCCGCTCCTCCCATCCCGGCGAAACCGGCCAATTCACCTTCTGGGACTACTTCCGCAAAGCCTTCGAAACCAACCGTGGCATCCGCATCGACCATTTCCTGCTTTCGCCATCGCTGGCCCCACGCATGACCGCCTGCCACATCGATAAAGCCCCAAGGCAACTGGAGAAGCCCTCCGACCACACTCCTATCGTTCTCGAATTGCATTAGCAGAAAATAGATTCGAAGCTACTGATCAAGCCTTCGGGGATGTACTCCTATCTATTGTTCCTGATAGCTCCCATCCTCGTAGCTGCCTTGGGGTATGATGCACCCCACTTTGGAGTCTTCCCGTGGCTAGCGCTCCAGATCCGCAACCGGGACGCATTTTCAACTTCGGCCTTTCGAGCTCTCCGAGCGCGCCGCCGAGTTGCGCAAGAATGGAATCCGCATCAAGCTCCAGGAACAGCCTTACCAGATTTTGATTGAACTGGTCGCAAACGCCGGGCAAGTCGTCACGCGCGAAGATCTTCAACAGAAATTGTGGCCCGCCGATACCTTCGTCGACTTCGATGTCGGCCTCAATAGTGCCGTGCGCAAACTGCGCCAGGCGCTGGGAGACGATGCCGATCACCCACGCTTCATCGAGACCCTGGCAAAGCGAGGCTATCGCTTCATCGCACCCGTCAAGCAGTTGGGCGTTACCCCGCAATCGGATCAAGACTCTACGCCCATACCGTACGCAGCCGTGCCAGTGCCCAAGCTCCTTGTCGACCCTCGAGCTCCGACCGGTAAGCGCACCCAGTTGATCGTGGCCGCCCTCTCTGCCCTGGTCCTCGCCGTTCTCGGCATTCTTGCGCTCCGTTATAGTGGGTCCGCCACCCCGCATCTCATCGTTGAGCAGCGCATCACTTCAAATCCCGAAGAAGCTCCCGTCACCGGCGCCGTCGTCTCCCCCGACGGAAAGTATGTTGCCTACGCCGACTCAACCGGCGTTTATTTCCGGCAACTCGAAAATGGCGAAACCCATCCGCTGCTGCTTCCTCCTGGACAGGACTGGGTCCCCACCAGCTGGTATCCCGACAGCACGCATCTGCTGCTCAGCGCCCGCAGCGGCACCGTGGTCTTCGGTCCCGAACGCTTGTCGCCCGGCGCCAATGCAGACATCTGGAAGGTTTCCATTCTCGGCGGTGCGCCTCAGAAAGTCGTGGAAGGAGCCATCGCCGGCGTCGTCTCCCCCGACGGTAACCGTATCGCGTTCTTTCGCGGTGGCGGAGGCTTTGCCCCCCGCCAACTCTGGATCGCAGACAACGAAGGCAGCGATCCCAATCAAGTTCTCGTTCCCCGGCGCCGAACATACCTTCATCTCGCAAGTCTCCTGGTCGCCCCATGGCAAGCGCCTCGCCTATATCCGCATGGAACGTTCCGACCGCGAACTCTGGGCGATCGAGACCCTTGACGTGAAGACTCACGCCACCCGAACCATTAAAATTGGCGGCCGCTTCGCCCCCGCTCTCTGCTGGGGTCCCGATGAACGGCTCTTCTACGGCTATCAGGTCGAAAACGTCAGTTCCGGGCCACTGCTTCGATCGACCGCCGAGGAGCGCTTCAATTCGGCTTTGTTCTATCTGCGCATCAGCGAAGACACCGGCGCAGCCGCAAGTCCCGACTCGCAACTCACCCGGGGTTCCGGTTTCATCAGCGCTATGAGCATTAGCGCAAACGGCAAACGTCTCGTACTTTGGCGCGACAATACCACCCCCGAGGCCTTCGTCAGCGAGTTGGATTCGGCCACGCAAAAACTCCTCCCTTTGCGCCGCCTAACGCTCGATCAGAATGCCAACATGGTCACCACCTGGTCCCCTGACAGCCGCTCCATCATCTTCACGTCGAACCGCAGCGGTCCCTTCCGCCTTTACCGGCAAGCCATAGACCAGGCGGTCCCCGAACTCGTGGTAAATAACGATCGCCTCATCCTCGCCCGGCTCGCTCCCGATGGGAAACACCTGGTCTGTATGCTGGATACCGACTTCGAACACTCTGCGCCTCTTGCAGTCGTGGTGGTTCCGCTGGAAGGCGGCCCCGTCCGAACTATTTTTCGCGACCCAGCTCTCTCCGACATCCAATGCGCTCGCAGTCCGTCTTCCCTCTGTCTGGTGGCAACCGTTGGCCCGGTCGCGAGGGTCTACTCCCTCGATCTGAACGATGCCACAGCGCACAAATTTCCCCTTCCGCACTTGGAGAGTTTCCTCGAATGGAGTCTCTCACCAGACGGCTCCACCCTTGCCCTCATCCTCGACGGTCCGAAGTTAGTTTTCATGAATATCGCTGACAAGAAGGTTCGTGAGATCAAAGTTGGCACTTGGTCTCAACTCATCGCCGTCGATTGGGCGCCCGACAGCAAGAGCGTCTACATTCCTAGCCGCAAGCCGAACGGCGACTACGTTCTGCTCCGCGTCGAGACGAATGGAACTGTACATACCATCCAAGAAGGCAGCAAGGTCCCTCGCTACACGTGGGGTATTCCTTCCCCTGACGGAAAGCGCATCGCCGTGCAAGCGAGTTCGGGCGAGAACAACGTTTGGATGGTCGACTTTTAACTTCAGAACAGCAAAACGAGGTGGACGCTCGAAGCGCCCACCCCCAGTTGGTCGTCGAGATGTTATCGACCAGTCAACTCTGCCAGGACAATCGTGGATTCGGGTGCCGCATTCTTCTTTGCGACCTCCGTCTCCAGCTTTCCGTGCGGGAGAGTCCGCGCTACGTCTTGTCCAGCCGTCTCCACTTCCGCCAGGAAGTAAACCCCGCTGTAATGGTTGAAAGTCAGGCAGGTCTTCGCTGAAGGGCTTTGCTTGTACAGCGGAGAGACCGCCAGGATCGCCGAATTCTTGCCGTGCACGCTGCTGATCCGGATCGTCCGCTCAGGCTGAACCGACGAAATCAGGTATTCCCCCGCCGGCAGCGAGTGCTCGCCAACTGAGAATTGGAAAGGTACGTTCACTTTCATCAGCGGCCGAATGTCCATCTGGGCAAACAGTGAAGTGGCCGCGGCGAAGAGGAAAAGGCTAACGAGGATGCGAATCGATTTCATTGTGGTTCTCCTTGGGTGAGCCGTTCAACGGCCAACACAGGAGCCACTCTGCGCTCACTTGCTTTTTCTGACCATGTTCTGCCTCTGTTCCCTGCGTGGAATCCATCTGTTCTGCTAAGTGATAGTCAGAGCTGCACTAACAGTCGCTCGTGATCTGTCCAAAAGCGATTGACGATGCCGCAACAATCGACGTTTCGTGAAAGGGCACGGCTTCAGCCGTGCCGAAACCAACCAAGGAACGCCCGGGCTTCAGCCCCCTGCTCACCGTGGATGGCACGACTTCAGCCGTCCGCCGACAGTTTTGTATCAGGGCACGGCCTCGTCAGCGGGCCGACAGTTTTGTATCAGGGCACGGCTTCAGCCGTGCCGAAACCAACCAAGGACCGCCCGGGCTTTAGCCCCTGCACACAATGTCCGATCCACGATTCCGCCTGCTCGCACCACTTGCCAGTGCCGCAGGCACGGAAGGTAATAGCGCGCCACGTGAGTGGCGGGAAATTTTACCCGAGAATCCGAGTCCCTTCAGGGACGGCATCTGTCGAGGTCAAAACCAATCTGTCACCGTCCCCCGTGACCCTCAACACGCTCGCCCGTGTGACGAATCACAGACTCTTTCCGCACCTGCCACTATCGTGCGCATGTGGGGTATTCCCAGAATCATCCAGTTCTTTGAAAATTCAACCACCCTTAACCCCTTATTCCTGAATATTTTGCATATAAACGGCTTAGATTGAAGATTTTGCAGAGATTTGGTCGCTAAAATATTGAAAACAAAGATTCGCCTACCGGGTGGGGGTAACTAAAATCTAAACCGATATCGCACTTCCCCAATCACCTGCCTCGGCTCAGACCAATGGGTTCCGCCGAATGTATTGCTGTTATCGATAAGAAAACGATGATCGGCCAGGTTCACGGCCGTGAACCCCAACGTCCACCGCTCGCCAATCGACTTGCTCAACGCCACATCGACCGTATTGTTCGATCCAAGGTGTTGTGGCCCATCCCCATCGAGAAATCCCGACCCATAAGAAAGGTTCGCCGAAATCCACATGCGCCAGGGCAGATCGACATTTGCCCCTGTCGCGATCGTCGTCCTCTGATCGTGATCCAGGAAAAAATACCCGCTTTCCGGCGGCGAGAAATCCGTCAATCCTCCCGTCACTCCGCCCGCGCCTTCCGCCCACTGCCGCGAGAAAGCCAGATGCCATTGCACGCGATTCCAAAGCCGCGGCGAATGTATCGTCACTTCCGTCCCGTGAATCCTTGCTCGATCGATCGTCAGCGGGAAAAAGATGTTCGAGTTGCCGAGCACATCGTGATCGAAAAAATTCTTCGCGTGCGTCTGGAAATTCGTAATGTCGAACAGCCAATGCCGCAGAGGAATCGACAACCCAAACTCCCGCTGCTCATCTCGCTCACCTTTCAGTGGAAGAAATCCAAATCTCTGCTGCGAAGCAAGATCCAGAATCGGCCCGCCGACGGTCGCCAACGGCGGAGGCTGGTAATAGCGCCCGTAAAAGCCATGTAACGTCCAATGCAATTTCGGTAGCGTCAATTTCGCGCCGACCCGCGGATCCGCGGCTGACTCGCTCAAATCCCCGCTGAAATGCGTGAAGCGCAAGCCGCCATTGATCTCCAACCACGCGAACGGCTTGTACTGGTCTTCGACAAACGCCGCTTCCATTCCTCCACTCGGCGTAACCCGATCGCTGATCGCATTGGCTCCGCATACGCCTGACGCTTGCCCGCTCGCGCTGCACGTCACGCCAAACAACGCGTCATCATGTTCGCCGAGCATCTGGGTACCAAGCCGCAGGTTGTTCTTCGTCTGCGCCACCGTCGCCATCGCTACCAATCCCGCGTACTGCGACGTACGGTCCTGTGTCGGAATCAGCGGATCGTCCGCCGCGCTGCCGTCATACGCCGCATGATTCATGTGGTAAAACGGCGCAACCGTGAACACCACATTCGGCGATGATGTATGCACCCACGCAGCGTTGACGAACGTATCGTGCTCTCGCTCGACGTCCGTCACTCCCAACGATTGCTGCGCGGGATCGTTCGGCACCTGGTAAAAGTCGTTGCGCGCCGAAGCGACTATCCGAAACTGGTCGCTGCTCTTGCGGTTCCATATCAGCGAGAGGAATGCGCTCTGCCCGTTGTTCTGATCGTGCAGGATCGCGGTCGTCGGAGTTTCCAGACCAACTTCCGTGCGATTGCCGCTCACGCTCGCGTACCACGCAAACGTCTGCGTATGATCGCCGAAGTTGATCTGGCTATTCGTCTGGTTGAAGCTTCCGTAATTCAATACGACTTCGCCTTCACGGTTGCGCTCAAAGCCGGAGCGCGTCACCGCGTTGAACACGCCATACGCTCGATCGCCATATTCCGCCGAATAATCTCCGCGCTGCACCTCCAGCGAATCGATGTCCTTCGGGTCGAACTGCGGCCCCACGTTGCTCGCAATATTGGTGTTCGGCACCGGAATGCCGTCGATCAGCCAGCTCACCTGGTGACCGCCGCGTAGATGCAGCTGGTCGTGCACAATGTATGCTCCAGGAACTTGGTCGGTGATCATCGCGAGGCTGTTCGTACGCGTCGCTCCCGGCGTTCGTGCGATGTCGCTCCGGCTGACGACCGTCTCCGTCGGTTGCGTCTGCACCTCGTCCGAAGTGTCGCTAACCGTGACCGTCTGATCCTTGGTCGCGA
>PLWX01000168.1 GCA_003151155.1 Acidobacteriaceae bacterium | reverse complement strand
TTCGACTCCCTCAGGGCGCACCATTAAGCTACCATTCCTCAATAGGTTACAAGGACATGAAGAATCCGCGTGTGTCCTTTATTCTTCGAGTGTGCCTAAATTTGTGCCCAGTCGTTCCACGAAGACACCCTCCCCGCTATGAACCCTGCCGATATTGCCGCTGAGCTGGTTCAAACGTTTCCGTAGTGGCTGGTATCGTTAAAGCAGCGTACGGCGAGAAACCGGGACATTGGCAAACGAACCGATTAGCGATCTGTGTGGACTTCTAAAGTCCGAAATGTTCTCGCGCCAGAATGCTGAATGCATCGCTAGGGTATGTCGCGATGCTGCTCGCTTGGTGTATGAACGGCAAAAGAAGACGGGCAAGACCCAGCTAAAACCCAAAGAAGTATCAGCAGCATTATTGCTCGCCGAAACGCTTCACTCCGGAGCATTTCGTTTTGTAGCCGAGGGTCATCTTTCCGAGCTTTTTGGATCGTGCGATGAGGCAAAAGCTCTCGATTACTTCGAAAGGCAAGTGCTGGGTGAAATCATTGACAAGTTCGGGCGAAGAGTCGTGATTGACGATACCGGCATAAGGTCCCTCTACAAAGAAGCTGAAACAGGGCTACACGTAGAGGGAGCCAATAACTAACATGCGATCGCATCTGGGCGTCGCTACGTTATTCATAACAGGAGAGTTAGCGACAAGAATCTCCGCGTGAAATAGGTGCATCGAATGGGTTGTGCCGCTATTCTGTCAAGGTGTTAGAATAAGCGGCGAACCGAGATAGCGGGCAAGACTATCCGTATACCTTAGCTGGTGAGTGTATGCGGCAAATTCTACCCGCTGGTTGCACCAGATTTCAGAGAGCGTCCCGCGAGGGACGCTTTCGTATTTGGCCCGGCCGCTCGGGGCAGTTCCTGATTCGCTGCCAATTTGTGAAACGCGCGCTCGATGGCGTCTGCTTGTGGGTGGCAGTACCGCTGCGTGATTGTGATCGAACTGTGCCCGGCAATCCTTGCGAGGGTGAAAGCATCGCAGCCGTTCTCGGCGAGTCGGGTCAGGGCGGAGTGCCTCAAACAGTATGGCTCAAAGGCGGCGAAACCAGCTGCAATAACATCGGCATACTGCGTGAGGTAGTCGCTTGTGAGCGTACTAACATCTGCAAGGGCATCTTGCCACTCGCCCTTCTTGCCGTCTTTTTCCCAAGTGTGGTAGGCCGACGAGGCCGCGCTCAGTTTCTTCGTCGCTTCGCCGTGGTAAATCTTTGCGCTGCTCTCTTCCAAGTGGCCTGAGGCGGAGCCAGACGGGAAAACCCATCCAGTGATCGGATATTTCTGCGCTTTGTGCCGGTCCTTTAAGGCGCAAAACACTTCCGGAAGCATTGGCAGGAATCTCCGCGCCGCCTTTGTTTTGCCTTCTGCGATCTGAATCATGCCGCGCTGCTCATTGAGTAGGACATGCTCCCATCGAAGCTTGTACGCTTCCCCTGGGCGCATTCCCGTGCCGTAAAGGACAGTGACAACATCGTTCCACGGTTGCCTGCACAACTCGCGGTAGGCGAGAAATTCAATTTCAGTCACAATCCGGTCACGCTGGCGCTCTCCCTTTGCCAGCGCGAGCTTTGGAGCACGGTCGATCTTTCCCCACTCGTCGGCCAAATTCAGCGCACGGCGCAGGGTGCGCAAGCCGCAATTGATGGTGGATGCGGAAAGGCGCGACTGTCGCGCAATGAAGCCCCCTGCGTGTTGCGATGTGATTTCATCGAGGCGCAAGGCTCCCATTCCTCCTTCGGCCAGCAGATTGGTTCCGTATGCATAGTAAGCAGCCGTTTTCGGCTTGGTCGCGAGCTGCGCTTGAACAAACGGGAGAAAGTCATTTTCCAAGAACGCGCTCAAAGTTGGGACGCGTGTGTGCCGCTTGGTCCAAGCGACCTCACACGTTCCGCCACAAAAGACTTGGGAACCTGCACGAAGGGCATTCTCCGAACCGAACCATCGTTCGCATTCGTCGCAAAACGACACTTCGGCGGACTTCAGGCGAGCGCAGGCGTCTCTCCGGGCGTCCTCCTGCTTTGAAAGTCGCGTTCGATGAGCGGATTCGATATTGCGAGCTTTACGGTCATTCCCCTGCTTCGTGGATTCGCGGATCAATTCGCCATTCCACATGAACTTGTACCAGTAGATAGAACCGCGCTTGTAGATCGACATAAATCGTTATCTCCCTTTCATTTTCCGGGTCCGAGACGCCGACGGCCGTTGTCGGGACTTGGAGCTCTTTTTCTGCGGCGGTTTCCTCGCCCGCCAGGCCCGTACGGCGGCCACATGGGCGCATTCAGGCGAGCAGTACTTTTTGCCGTGTTGAGTCTCGACGCGGAATAGGACACGGCAACCTTCGCGTTGGCAAAGGCGGAACTCCAGTCCAGCTGCCTTGTCGAAGAACAAGACTGCAAACCAAACCTCGAATCCGTAGGCGCTATGGAATTCAGCCTGAACGTTTCCTTCGACGAACCTCAGGCCGACAGTGCAGTAAAGTGGTGGCAACTGGTCAAAGCTCGGAGTGTGGAGAAAACCTCCTGGCGGATTCGGTGGCTGAAGGGCCTTCCATTCAGACATGCTCTTCGCGAGCGCGGCGCGTGTAACGAGTTTCTGAAATGTCACGAAATCGGAGTACATCAGCGACGATAAGATCCTCGCTTCATCAGACTGGAACCGGTCCAAGTATGTTCGTATTCCCGGGTTCCCAAATCGATCTAAGAAATGCACTGCGGAGTCTGGTGAGTCAACCAACAAAAAAGCGTCGAGGTAGGTGCGCCCTTCAACGAATTCGACTTGAATCTCTCCCCGACGCTCCCGGAGCTCAAATTGCTCGAGATTCTGCTTTTCTTCCTTAGCGCTGAATGGAACGACAGCGAGTTCCCAATCATCATCCATTGGGATTGCTTGCCACTTCTCATTCGGAATTCCCTTATACCCACGCGGAAAAGCGATCGAGAGGGGAAGCGCCGGGAGACGCGTCAAATTGTGTGTGACATCTTTTGTGACTTGTGAATGTCTCATACGCGTTATAGTGTCACCTTGTCACGTTTGATGCAAGGACAATCCCGTTAGGAGGTATTTGGAAATGGAAGTATTAGTTTCAGTCGAAGAGGCAGCTCGCCGACTTGGCGGCCTCAGTAAGTGGACCATTCATTCGTGGCTCTCCAAGGGTCGGATGCAGCGAACGAAAGTCGGCGGACGCACAATGATCCGCGAATCGGAACTGCTGAAGGTGATCGAGGACGGTGGCAAAAGCGCATCTCCTCGGCGCAGAGGAGACTAAGGACTGCCCTGAAACGCGCACCCCTGGGCCGTAAGGCGGCCCGAAAGCAGGAGAGAGGGCCAGAGCCACATCGAGTAGGTCAGAGCCTCTCAAATCGTTTCAAGGCGATATGTGCCGATGGTTACACCCTCCGATGCGAACAGGGAGAAAAACAGTGAAAGCAAAAACCAGCCGCCGGGAGCGAAAAACCAAGAAGCCACAAGCCATTCCCAGCATGGTTTGGGACAAGGATTCCTACGCTCACGTCTCGCCGGGAAGATACTCGGCGGTAGCCACCCGAGTGCAGGGGCCGGAGTGGGTTACTGCATTTGGTCGTTGGTCAATCCTAGTTGAGTTCGAGCTCCTGAGCGAAAGCGTTCCAGTGTGTGCGTTCTATAACCTAGGAACTGATCCCAAACAGCTCTACTTCGGCAGAAAGTCCAAATACGTTCGCGATTGGACGATTGCGAACGGGGAACCTCCAAGACGGGGCGACTCTCTCGACCCGCAGGTGTTCTTGTGCGGGCAGGTATTTGAGTTGGAAGTGGGTGATTCGCTCGAAAACCCGGACCAAGAGCAAAAGCGCAAAACCGATGATGAGGCGTATTCACGGGTAACTAAGATGATTTCCGCCGTGCGCCCCTCTCTGCACTCTCCCAATCAGGAATTCAAGAATCAGGAATCAAGAATCAACCAATCAAACAATCAACTAATCAACCAATCAAGGACGCCATCTCTCAATATGTGACAGCGCGTTCAATCTCCGCCTGTCGCCGGGCGCGGGGAAAACCACCAAACAACTACAACCCCAAGGGCGGGAGATTGTCTCTCCCGCTCAGGCCATGTGCTATCGCTGACGGTAGCCCTCCCCCTAACCCCCCACAACTAACGGGGCTGGTTAATCAAATAATCGAAATATTCAAAGATTCAGTCAAATCCTCACCTCTTTCTAGACCGCAACGATACCCAGATTTTTCCTTCCACAAAATGAGAATTTGGAATGTCGCGCTCACTGCTGCTCATGCGCCGCTAACCATCGAGTCAAGTAGCGGGCTGAAGATGCCTCGATTCACACACGCTCGACAAACTCCCTTTGCCCTCGCTCAACCCTTCACCGCCGTCGGCCGCTTTGCAATTTCCCAGACGGTCTCATCCGAGCCGCTCACGGTTTCAAATCGTGGGGGATTTGGGGGATTGGTTTTAGGCTTTTCCGACGAAGGCGGGCGAGGGGGTTCGTGTTCCCTTCCCTGCCCTATGTCAGCCAGTACCTTAAATTCACACCCCCTCAGGGTGATCCTGCCGGCCGTGACCGGGCTCCTTTCGCAGTTGGGTTCCACGCCTCATCCGAATCAAACAGCGGGCAGTCCTGTCGCCGTGGGCAGGATTGCCGCGTAACTTGCGTCGAGACTCGGACCGAGGAGAAGAATCGCTGTGATGCGGCGAACGACTTGAGCGAAATATGAAGCCTCGTCGGGATGGAGGGGACGGCCAAGGAGCGAGAGTTCGCGATAGCTGAGCCACTTTTTCAATACCGGATAGCCGCCGAGTGTGTAGTTCCAAACATTCGTAGGGACGGCAGACCAGAAGGCGTCATCGTTGAGATAAATGTCGAGGCAGGTACCCCCTAGAAGTACGAGAACTTAGTCGAGCGTCAAGCCTTGAGAAGTGGCGAGGGCGTTAAGCCCAGGCCTTGAACTGTGCCGCCGCAGGCCGAGCAGAGGCGACGATCGAAGGACTGCCATCGTCGAGTGGCGATCCTGTATGCAGGCGGGATTTTCGCCTGCAGACACTGCCACAACCTAGCCTACGAGAGTCAGCGTGAAGCTCCTCACTCGCGAGCGCTGAGCCGGGCCCAAAACATCCGGGTGAAACTCGGTGGGTCGGGCAGCATGGCGGAGCCGTTCCCTCCGAAGCCCAAGGGCATGCGCTGGAAAAGCTATCTCAGGCTGCTGAACAGGTCCGAGGAGGCGGATGCTTTATCAATTCCTCCTTGGGTTGTCCGGCATTTTATGCGCGGCAGATCCTGAGCTTTACAATCCGTGTTTCGTAGATCGCATCGCTCGCTTGGGTATGACCTTCGATTTCTGGAACAAGCGAAGTTCGTAGAGGGAAGAGCCATCCCACCCTGGGTTCTCACGCTATGTGCTCGGAAGACGAGGGGATTCTTAAAACAACTCTGAGACGGCATGCAATAAAGTTCTCGACCTGCTTGTCACCTAAAGCCGTGCCACGCCTAAGAGGGGCCGAACGAGCGACGGAGGCTGGTGCTACGCAGGCCATCGCCGCCCGCGCGAGCAAAAGACTTATAGTCACAACCCCGCACCGAGATTATTCTCTCAGTAACCATCATGCCCGATCCCAGCGCATCGCAGACCACTGTCCAGAAGTTGATTACTCCTCACGATCAGTTCATTCGCGCGGTATTCAACACTCAGCGTTCCTATTTCATCGACATCTACCAGCGGGAGTACAAGTGGACGATCGAGCAGGTAAGAACACTGCTCAATGACCTTGAGGTGCGCTTCGAACTAGGCAAGCGAGCCCGAACAACGCCCAAGGACATCCAGCAGGACGTGTTGGAGCACTTCGATCCCTACTTCCTGAATACCTACCTGACGCACACTTCATCTGTTGCAACGAGCATCGTTGATGGCCAGCAGAGACTGACGACGCTGTTGCTGATCCTGATTAAGCTATATCAGATTGTTCAGCAGGTGGATGCCCTCCCCGAAGCACAGGGCAAGACTTTCAGGCCCGGAGCTCTGCGCCCACTGATATTCGAAGAAGACGACTTCGGCAGCGCTACGCGCTTCAAGATATTCAACCCAAATCGCGAGGCACAACTCCGTGCTTTGGTGGACGGGACAGACTTGGCTGCTACGGACGAGACACAGAAGCGATTGAAGGAGAACTATACTTTCGTAAGCACCTACTTCGATGCGTTCCTGGGATCAGATGCTCACCCCAGCGAGTTCGATCTTGTAAAACTGACTTACTACATCGCCTACTTGTTGGACCGCGTCTCCATCGTGGAGATCCGGATTGAGCGGCAAGATAACGTGGCGATGATCTTCGAGGTGGTGAATGACCGAGGGCTTGGTCTGAAACCCTACGAAATCCTCAAAGGAAAGTTTATCGGCAATCTGCCTCTGCGCGAAAAGGAAGAAACCAACGAGATTTGGGTCGACCTTCAGGACCTTTACTATCGGACAACCCTCAAGAACACGACGGAGGCCAGCATCGACCTAGATGATTTCTTCCGGATATACTTCCGCGCCAAATTCGCTAATGGTGTTGACGATTACAAGGCATTCGAGACCGCCTACCATTACGAGATTTATCGGCGCACGGAACTCCGGGCGTATTTTGGCGATTTTCGGGATCATCAGGTGCTTTCCTCGCGGATCAAGAATGACATCCAGTATTTTGCCAAGCTGTACCAGGAGTTGAGAGTCGATTACAGCGACGAACGCGAGCATCTGTTCTACAACAAGCTGGTCGAACAGAATCAGCAATACCTGCTCATCATGTCTGCGGTTCGGCTCAACGACCCGGAGCGTGAAACAAAGATTCAAACGATCTCAGCCAAATTTGACCAGCTGCACGTCATTCTCCGTATTCTGGGAATCTACGAAAGTAACACGTTTCAGCCCTTGGTCTACGGTCTGAATGAGAGCCTACGCGACAAGAATGAGGCAGGATGCCGTCAGGTGTTCGACGATCTGATTATCAACACGCTGAAGGAGGAGAACCGGTTGGAGCAGGAGTTCTCCGGGGGCGTCCCCGACATCTTCACCTACGAGCGGTTCAAGGGCGCACTAAACGATCGGACTAACTTCAGCAAGTATCTCTTGATGCGTGTTGATCGATGGATGAGCAGATTACTCGACAAACCGAGCTATTGCAACGCCCCGCTTGCAGAGATTGAAGAGCGATTCAACAAGTCCAACCGCCGTCGATATGGGATGCACCTGGAACACATCTACGCTTACAACGCTGCGAATCGTAGTCTTTTCACTGACCCCCAAACAGGTTTGTTCGATGAGGCTGTTTTTGGACAGACACGGAACCAGATGGGGATGGTCCTACTGCTCAAAGACCTGCAGAATCTCAGCAGTAGCAATGACGTCTACCGTGACAAGCTGGAAGACTACGCAATGAGCGACATCATTTGGAACCAACTGTTGGCCGGTCGATTGCCCAGTGTCGACGCCAGGGCCCTGCCGGCGCAGTTCCAAAACGCCTCGATTGAAGCTGACACGAATGGCGCGTTCCCGAAGGACAAGGTAGATCAGCGTCAACGTCTGTTTTTCGAAGCGATCAAGATGATATGGGCTCGGGTATAATCTCCGGTCCCGCACCAGTATTGCCTCCGTGGGAGTCCGTGGCAACTGAACCAGCACCGATTGTGCCCAGTTCTTGCGCTGGCTGGCGGCTGGGGTGCTTTAAACGCGCGATCCGCCCGAAGGCGAATCCGCCGCTAGAGCGGGCGGCTGCAAGTCCGGAAGTCTAGCGGTAGATCAATCAGAGATCCCGAGTGTAAGGTGAATCGATGTCTGAATCAGAAATTCCTATTCGCGATAGGTCTTCCGCGGGATCGTTGAAGGACGGAACTTCTGGGTACACAGGTGCCAGATACGTTCTGGACAGCTTACGTTCCTGACTCTTGGCATCTGACTTCTCGATTTTCAATTCCAAAAGTATTAACTGGCCAATCAGTCGCCCCGGATAAAGAATCAACGGGGTGTTGGAAACGTTCGCTATCTCAAGAGTGAGACAACCTCTGTATGAAGGGTGGATCCAAGGCGCTGTTTCAATGACCATGAAGGTTCTGGCAATTGACGATTTTGTCAAAATCTCTCCCGAGAGATCATCCGGAAGCTTAATGAACTCGAGAGTTGCTCCAAGAACAGTTTGATGGGCAGGCAATACCAGGAAGCGCCCGAGAGGCACATGAACACGAAATGGCGATTGTCTTCCCAAGGCTTTGGATGGGTTGACGAAGGTTTGCGGTGGAACTTGAGGGAGAAGGAAACTCGTTCCAAGTCTCAGATCAATCGCATCTTCGTCGCCGTCGCCAGAGAACATTTTTCTAGCTTCCAAGAGAGGCGTGATAACCAGGCTCTTTCGATGTGTAATCGGAAGCTCGATTCGGCGCTTTACTTCGGATTTGGATATGACGGCCATTTTTCTTGATAAGCGAGAAGCCTACTGTCCTCAATTCCCTTGAGTGCCCACAGCTCAAGCCTCATGGAATATTTGCTTCGAGATTCTACGTCATCCTTGATGTCGCCTTCTACGCTCCTGATCAATTCCGGTAGTTCCTCTAGATAAAATCTGAATGTGGAATTTAAAATAACGATCGGGCCGGGATAGACAACTCCTTTCTGTTTTAGCACGATGGAGGAAGGTACGACTGCTCTCTTTAGGTATTGGGAAATCGTTGGGCTCTGATCGTTGAATGACTGAATCAATGCATTATCGGTCGGGATAGCGGATATGACAAAGTCAATAAGCCAATTGCAAACTTCGGAGAAGCAATCTATTAATGGATTTTGCTGAACCCCTTCGGGCGGAAGCGCGTCCAAACCCAAGTCATACAGCCTGAGATCAGTTCGGGTCCGCAGAACTTCAATCGGAGCAGACGTCCAATCCGAAATTGTGTCCCACCAGCCGAGGTTCACGAGTAATGCAGCGTGCACTCGAAACCTAAAGGCTCCCGCCGGGTGGTGGGAAGCAAAGTCGAAGAATTCCTTCGGACTTCCTGGCTCTTGTCCGACGATGTGTGACGCAGCCATCAATTCCGAAAACGCGAATGAGTATGCGGGACCAATGAGACAGATAGCAAAGAGGTCGCAAAACATCTCCTCTCCCCAAGCTATAAGCTTCTCCCTGCACCAGCTAAGATTCCGAGCCGTCGGATCTATTTCGTTCTGCATCTTTTCGAGCAGATTATCTACGCTGTTTTCAATTTGTTCTCCGAGCTCGGTCTCTTGATACACGATATGGCCTAATTCATGTGGGATCAGACAGTTTAGAAACAGGCCATTGCAACTCGAGTAAGGTATCCCGACAAGTCCGAGGTCAGGAGGGAAACTCTTGCCGCCGATAAGCAATGCGATGTCATTGGCGACGTCTCTTGCAATTGAGGACGGAACCTGTAAGTAATTGGCCTGATTTGTGTGAAACACTGCGAATTCGTACTTAGCAGTTTTTGCTTGCAGTTGCCCGCCTTCCGTGGCGCCGGATTGGTCACCGTTGCCATTCGTCCCGTCGGCATCGTCATCGGCCATGATGGGACGGAGGAGAGTTTCAAACAAAGTGAGCAGGGGGCCGGGTAGGTGGAGTGTGTCAGCATCTAGAACAGCCCCCACGTACTCATGCAAGCTGTCCCAAGATGTCCTTAAGGTCAGTAGCTTTAGTCGTTTAGAATTTGTTAGCCGAGCATCTTTCGCGGCATCGTCTGGGAAGCGCGCTAAGAACTCCTGGGTTTGCAGACCTAAACTGGCGATGTGTTTGAAGAATGTTTGAGCTGGCCGAGTGTATACGGGATAGTCACGCCTGAGGTCGGTGCACATTCGCACCATTGGCTCGATGAACCGGTGAAGCTCTGCGGCTTCTTGGCGAAGGGTCTCGACCCGAATGCTCAAAGAACTGTAGCGGTTCTCTTCGGAGAAGAAGAGTGATTAAAGCGATAGAGGGCCCTCCGCTCTAGGCGGTCAAATCGCTTGATTGCGTCCAGAGCGCTAGAAGTTCTCTGATCGGCGTTTTCGGCTCGAATCACCCTCACGAGATCCGCAGCCAACAACTTCTTGTCTTCGGCGTTGAACACTTCATTGATGGTCTGGATGTTGTCGTAGCGCCCAAATTCACCGCGATCCCGAAGGGATTTAATGGAGGTATTGTCGTCCGAACCGAGTGTTTCTAGGACTGCTCGAACGGACCGCTCAAAGTCAGGCGGTTTTGTCCCCGTCTCCACGATTCTGATAAGCGAATCGGTCAGCTTTCTGATGCCTAGCGCAAATTTCAAATAGCTGGTCTGAGTTTGCACGTTCCTCCTTTCGACCGGCGATTGTAACCTGTCGAAGTCTAAATCCCAATGTAAAGTTTTGCTTGACATCAATGGTTGTGTCAAGCAAAACTTGACATCTAGTGGAAGATATTCGAGAAGCGATAAAGAAGGAATTTCAACGGTTCCTAAACGAAAGCCCAATGACTGTGGCTGCGGCTGCCAAGCACTTGGATGTTAGCCGCCAGCAGTTTCACAGTTATTTAAAAGGGAATGCAGTGCCCCGCCCCGACAGGCTTGCCAAGGCGGTTACCGACTGGGATTTAAAGATTCACTTAGGCGAACAGCAGTTTGACAAGTCTTCCTTTACACGCCCGAGGAAGCCCGCAGAACCAGCCACACAACTGTCGCTACCTCTCCGCCAAGCACTGGATTCGATTAAGGAAGAAGATCTGAAGGTTAGTGTCAAACGGGCAGGAGACACCCTGAAGGTCGCCGTAACGATCGACCTGACCGCTTAGCAGTCCTGAGGGCCTCGCCTTCCACCGGCGCGATGTCGCAGCCAGATTCGCGATCTTTGTCGGGAATCCGAGTTTTCCACAGCTATTAAAGCGGAAAAACTAGAAAATGCTAACAGCGCATTTTAATGCGCGAGGGATACGAGCCACATTTGAGCGAGATATTTCATTTTGCAGTCTTAAGTAGATTCTCTTGTGGGTTTCTGGCGCTCCGGGTCCGAAGTTTAGATATCCTCAGGCTCCGCCCGGCCCGGGTTTAGGTTCACCTATGGATAGAGTTTCTCCCGAGCAACGCTCCCGCAATATGGCAAGGGTCAAAAGCCGCAACACCGGCCTGGAGCTCAAAGTGCGATCGCTGATATCGCATATGGGGTACCGTTACAGGCTATATCGGTCGGATTTACCAGGAACACCCGACATTGTATTCCCCGGACGTCGAAGCGTGATTTTCATTCACGGATGTTTTTGGCACGGCCACGTATGTAAACGCGCAGCTCTGCCCGCCTCCAATCGCACTTTCTGGCAAAGGAAAATAACGAAGAATCAGGCACGCGATGAGCGGGCACGATGCGAGTTGCTCGCGGGCGGCTGGAAGATTCTGACAATTTGGGAATGTGAATCGCGAGATGTTGCACTACTTCGAAAGATCCTGCTTGGATTTCTCGGTGCTTCTGGACGAAAATAGGACAAGACCAATGACGCATTGCCTGATTGATCTCTTCTGTGGCGCTGGCGGGATGACCCTCGGCTTTGTTGATCCGAGATTCTGCGGCGGCTTTGAACCCGTGCTCGCAGTCGATCTCGACAGATTCGCCTTAGATACACACGAAGTGAATTTCGGCGCGAATACGGTAGACGAACCTATCGAGAACTGGTTGGCGAGTGGCCCCCATGTGCCCAAAGCTGACGTTGTCATCGGTGGACCGCCCTGCCAAGGCTTCAGCTTGCTCAATAAAAAGCGGGTGGGAGACGCTCGGAGAGCCCTTTGGGAGCCTTACCTTGAGATCGTCAAATTGTCGGATGCCAAGATGTTTGCAATGGAGAACGTTAGCGAACTGTATCGCTCTCCCGAATTGATCGACATCAAGAAACGGGCAAAGAGAATGGGATTCAGGACCGAGTCCGCCGTCCTCAATGCGGCAAACTACGGTGCCCCGCAGACTCGTAAGCGGACCGTCATCGTAGGGTGGAATCCAAATCGAGTCGCGCGGCCGAACTTCCCGCCCGTTCAGACACACGCTTCCAAAGATAGCGGGTTGCCGCTCCCGCCTTGGCGCACCGTAAGGGATGTGATTGGAAATCTAAGCGATCCCGCGGGTACGGAGATCCGCGAAGCGAGCCCACCTCACGACCTCCATTTTGGGCGTAACCCTACGCCCCGAAGCTTGGCCCGCTACCGGGCCGTGCCGCCCGGCGGCAATCGCTTTGACCTCATGAGGAATGCTCTGGATATAACGCCGGCCTGTTGGATCCGCAAGACATCTGGCGGAACCGATCTGTTCGGTCGACTATGGTGGGATCGGCCATCTGTCACAATCAGGACGGAATTCTTCAAACCGGAAAAGGGGCGCTATTTGCACCCTGAGAAACACAGGCCAATCACTCATAGGGAAGCCGCCCGCTTGATGGGCTTTCCAGACGATTTCGTATTCAAAGGCAGTAAGACCGACATCGCCCGACAGATCGGAAATGCTGTGCCACCCGATTTCGCTGGCGCGATCGCGCGGATGTTGCTCGCCGCCTTAGAAAGCGTCGCTCCCCCGGAAGAGACGAAGGCCAAGGGCAACGCAGCGGAGGTTGCAGTTGGCGAGACGATCACAGCCTGATTCTCGACCCGAAAAACTTAGAAGTGAACTTGTCGAACTGCTCAACGACTTCGCCGAGAAACTCCAGCATGAAGATCTGAGAGGCAAGGTTTGCGCTCTGATTCCTGCCTTCCGAAAGCTGCGCGATCTCGGCAGTTCGCTCATCCCAATCAGCGATGCCGGATCGGCCCGCGAGCGCATTCTTGCCTATTTACTGAAATATCCTCACCAAATAATCGACGGCGATGAGCTGGCGGTGGTCTCCGGCATCGGCGAGTGGGCAAGACGCGTGCGGGAGCTGAGGGTTGAGTTTGGGTGGTGGATCTACTCCGGATACACATTCGACGACATCGCGTCAGCTGCCGAAAAGGCGGGGGATCTGGCAGAGGTTTTGGGGGTGGAGGCGATCCATATTCGCCCGGATCAGTACATTCTCATGCGTATCGAAGAGGATCGAGACGCCGCCTACCGATGGAACGTGCTCAACGAAATTCGGGGGAAAAAGGTTTCTGTCACCGACAAGATCTTGGAATACCTTCGTCGCAATGCGGGCAAGCAGGTGACGGGGGAAGAGCTAAAGTATTTGGCTGGCGATGCTAAGGAATGGGCACGACGAGTTCGAGAATTGCGCACTGAGGCAGGATGGCCGATCGTGACGAAGAACAGCGGCCGCGAAGATCTCGCTGTGGGCGTCTATGTTCTTGAAGAAGACCGGCAGGCAGAAGAGCACGATCGTCGCATTCCGGACGATGTGCGCGTAGCGGTTCTCAGGCGAGACAACTTCAGCTGCGTTGAATGCGGCTGGAGCCGATCAATGTTTTCGCCAGAGGATCCGCGTAAATTTCTCGAGCTCCATCACGTCACGCATCACAAAGACCGAGGTGCAAACACGATGGAGAACCTCAAAACTCTGTGCAACGTTCATCACGACGCGATTCACCGTCAGACACGACGGACGTGAGGGCTACCAGTCGAAAGAGAACGCCAGTATGTAATTCCCGTCCGGAAAACGGAGTTGCGGCCACCACACCTCGTATTCTTTACCATTCTTATCCATGCGATAGAGGAACAATGTAGGAGCGTCATTCGGCGCGAGTTTCTCCTCCCCGCCAGAGATGATTCCGGCACGCTCGGAACGCGGAACCGTGAGATCACGACCCCGTTTTACCACGAGATAGACTTTGTCAGCCTTCGCCTGTGGCTTTCTCCTCTCCTTCAGCACTTCGAGTGCTGTCTTTATCGCTTTCATATCCCAGAGCTGCGGGTTCGCTGATGGCTGCACGTTGACGTGTTCCAACAACTCGATTGCCCTCTCAGTCTTGATCTCATGGTACGGTGGTGCATCCTGAAGGTCCGCCAAGGCGGCATCCATCCATTTAGTGCCCTGGACCGCATCCGCGCTGCGTAGAGGGTATCGAGGGTTGACGCTTCCGCCGCCTGAGTAGTAGTCGATCAAGCTAACGTCTGTGACATTTTTGCGCGTTGCATCCCAAGCGCCTGAAATATATAAGCCTTCGAAGACTCCGTCTGGATATTTCTGGAGCAAACTCCTCAAAGAGCTTTCCATCTCGTGGATCTCGGCGAAACGATCGGCAAGTATCTGGGGAAGATAGATCCGAGTCACGCCCAGATCTTTTTTTCGATATCCATACATGCGGGCATGCTGAAGAACTGTGTCCGCTCTGGCCCGCTTGGGATTGCGGCCGTAGTAACTTACCAAAAGATTCTTGATTGTTACTCCGCGTCCCAACTTATTGCCACCCACAAAAAGATTGAACTTTGAATCGAGCTTCACCTCATCATCAGAAGTACCGTTTATGACCTTGATGTTTGCGCCATTCAGATAGAACTCGATGCGTTCAAGAACTTCGTCGAAGGCCGCGAGACCTGGCTCCGTGGTCAGCAAGTCGTCGTAAGCGGTCTGAAGATCGCGCAGCAAGGTCTTGTACAACGTGCCACTCTTGTTCTTCAGAGTGGAGATCGTTTCTTGCTTGAAATCATCCAGCAACAGGCGGGTAAAATCGTGGTCCTTGGTTGAAAGGCTAACATGCAATAAGAAGGCATAGCCGTCACCTGCGCCTTGAATGATCTTAGATGCTGCTCCAACGAAAAACGTGTACAGCGCCTTTTTAACACCGGTCGGCAGCTTCGCCTTGGGGGAAGGCTGGTTGGTGGCTCTGAGAACGGTTATCTCGTTCACATCTACAATGCGCATCAGTTTGGAATCTTTTGAGAAGAAAGATTCTCCACCCACGTAATCCCTACCAGGATCTGCGATCACAGTGAAGCTCGGCCTATATTCATGGTTTGGACGTTGCAAGAACAGAGCCTGCGGCGTTGCCGTTACTTGCAAATACGTATTGACTGGGAAATAGGATCGAAAGTTCGTGATGACCTGATTAATCGTGCTGACCTTCGCTGTCGGCTTCCCTGTGTTCGTATTTAGACTCGCCTGATCGGCTTCGTCATCTACGATCAGCATCGACAGTTTCTTGGACTTAGCCGCTTGGAACGCCTGGAGAAGACTGTTCAACATAGTTCCGTTCTTCGAGCACACCACCGCGAACGGTGAGTTGTCGACACGGATCTTAAATCTTTTCGGATCCTTCCAGTCCCGCTTGCCGAGCACCGTCAGTCCGCCAAGGGCGGCTCGTACTCGTTCGATCGTTTGTTCATAAAGTGGATCGTTGTCCGTTGTAAGTACAATGATGCAGTCGAATCCATTGTCAACCGCCATTGCCGAGGCTAGCGTCAAAATGCTGGTCTTGCCACTCTGGATCAGACCATATAACAAGCCGTCCGAAGGCCCGGCAGGGTTATCTGATGTAGGATCGACCGCAAGTTGAAGGATGCGCGTCGCTTTTTCAATCGCGCTTTGTGTGCCCTCCGGCCCTAATTCCTTTCCGAGCACACTCAGAACTTCCTTCGCATGAAGCTTGTTCGCCGCGATTGAACGCGGTGCACCAGATCTATTCATCCAAGTTCTCCTCATCACAAAACAAAATCTCGGGCCAACGTCGTTGAGCCACTTTCCTTTCGAGCCTGCCCTTTGGCCCGCTAACTCCATACCAGCCGCGAAAGCTTCTCCTAACCGCAATCCACGCGGGCGCATCTTCGAGCAATGAACAGGCCATCTCCGCGGAGATCGCGCAGATGCCATCCCCACCGCACACCAGGGCCAAGACAACGCGCTCCGCTTCATCAGGGCAATGTTGAAGACGCCCCAAATCCTCAGGCCTAAAAGTGAAATGCCAAGGGCTCCCCCCTTTGGTGCTGTACTTGATAAGAGCGAGAACAGAATTGTTTACAAGGTAGCCAGGCGGACACCGTCCAATGTCTATACATCTGGAATCTTCCAGCGCCGCTGCTATTGCAGCCCCGTGATAAAAATCCGCTTTATCAATCATTTCAGAGTGCTACGGGCGGCTTTTTTCAACACGCCCTACTGGGATTGACGGGGACAGCGTGTTCCATGGCCGGAAGCCTTTCGGGGAGCATGTCTCTCTTCGGTATTTGCGCAAGAATGCTACCACACGCATGTCTTTGCTCGAATTTGACACGCCCCTCTATAGCGAAAGAACAGATTCCAACTTCTTCTTTTGAGCCTAGTCGCCGAGCCAGAGTCTTAGAGCCTCCGGCTAAACTGTCCCCCGTTATGAGCGTGATTGATCGCAGCTAGAGTGAAAATTTGTGTTGCGATGACGTCGCCCCGGAAGTACTATGCAGCCCGTTGCATCGCACGTTCTTGGCTCCGACGATTTCATTTCTCGAAGTTTAAGTTATGTGCATCCCGCTCTTTGACTCTTCAGCGTTCAAAGGGGAATATCGATTACTAGTCCTCGCTTAGTTGTTCGTATCCCGCGATTCCTGTCTGTATGGTGCTCTCTCGCTTTACTCTGCGGAGCACAGGCGGATCGCTGGTCAGACCTAGCGTCGCGAGCTTCACAACTTAGCGCTGCTGGCCGTTTCGCTGAAGCACTTCCGGTATCCGAGCAGGCATTGAAGGAAGCAGAAAGCACATACGGAAAGCAGAGTACCAACTATGGACTCTCCCTCAATGCGATTGGCTTCCTGTCAATGTCTACCGGGAGTCTTGCGGCGGCTGATACGTACTATTCTCAAGCGATCGCGATCATTAGTAAGGACTTGGGACCCAGTTCCCTTCAACTGGCAACACCGTACGCGAATCAGACCCAACTTTATCTGCTCCAAGCGAACAGAGTTTTGTCACACTCAGAGGAGAGCATCGCGTTTTTGAAACAGGCCGAAGCTAGCAGCCAAAAGCTTCTTGCACTGATGGAAAAAAACTATACCGGCGCCGATCCTGTTCTTGTCCAGCCTCTCGAAGGATTGGCATACGTGCTCGTTCAAGAAAAGGATCTTGGCGGAGCTAAGCTGGTGCTGCTCCGGGCGCTATCGCTGGAGACAGGTAGTCTACCCCCCGACCATTTACAGATCATACGCACCCGAAATTCATTGGCGTGGATACTAAATGCGATAGGCGATAAGTCTGGAGCAGTCGAACAGTATAGACAGGCACTGGTAAGCGCTCAGAAGACATTGGGACCTCAAGATCCGTTCACTGCTGGCATTCGGGATGTATTAAAGGCGCTACAGGGACCTTCCGGCCCATGATCGTGCGCGGATGTTGGACATTTTGAGTGAGTTTTGTGACCAAACTTCCCCATACCCTACTATTGCTTGCGGCTATCACACACGTGTGCCTAGCCGATGCGCGATCGACATCCCGCCTGGATGTACAAGGTGAGTGGCGGAACGCTGAAATCGGAGGTTCCTTCCAGAAGGCGGATGGCTGCGCCGGATTTCAGTGGCTAAATAGGATGATCACGCTGGAACCAATTCCGGGAAACCCTACTGATTTCCGTGGAGTTTGGTCCCTGAAGATCGTGGCAATTTGGACTTCACCTAGCGGTGCTGCGCGCTTGAAATGTAGATGGGGATCTGAGTTGGAATTCAGGCCCTCCAGTGAGGGTCTGAGTCGGCAGTCACTCACGGCCCACTTAAACGCTGCTGCAGGAACGCTCGATGTGTCTTCGCGACTGATGGACTGTCGAGGCATAGCCTGCAACCAGATCGTAACCGAGGAAATGCAAAAGGGGGCCTTGTCGGACAATCCACGGGATGCTCACCCATTTGTATTGACGCTCTTTCGAGGAAAGCTCATCGACCAAATCGCCCCGGATCATCGAACTGTTTTCAGACGTACAGGCGAACTCTCAGACCTGATGATCGCAGCTGGTCCAACACGGGATTTGGCGTGGCAGCACTTTGATGCGTCGGAATTTGTTGCATTTGAAAGTATGGTCTTGGCAGGCGCCCACCCCTTTTTGGACGAAGTGAGGAAGCTTCGTGAGGTAACAGGGCGTGTAGTCCAGCGCGCTACAGTTGAATCATTCGTCGCGACGGGTCCTCCGAGGTCAACAAGCAAAGACGAGACCGATTGCATCCTTTACCTCTCGCAGTTAACGAACGGCGACGGACAGCAAGGAATGGAAATCCTTGTGCTCGTCCGAGAGGAGTCTCAATGGAAAGTCTCGCTCCTATCCGTTTATTAGGGCGTCCCATTCGCCATTGTCTGACGCGCTGCAGCGTCTTGGTGATGCTCGGGTGTACTGTGGCGCTCGGTGCCAAAGCAGGCCAAGTGATGGGAATTGAGGAAATACGAGCGAAGACCCTACAAGTCGGTAATCTCACGCTGCAGAAGCAATTCGATGCGGCGCTTGCGTTAGGCCTCAAGACACTCTCGGACACAGCCAACATCCTTGCTGCCGAAAATCCGGATCTGTTGGAATTGAGACTGAACGTAGGTTTCGCATTTCAGGGAATCGGTCGATTCGCCGAGGCTGAAGAACAGTATAGAACGGTCGTGCGTTTGGCTCCGAAAACCGGTTCAGTGAACTTGCTCAGAGATGCGGACCTCCTAATATATTCGCTTGCCACGCTGGATGGTCGACGAGTGGAAGCTTCTCAGGCGGCAAACGGCGCCTTAGGCCTGCAGAGAAAGCTGCCTCCAGATCGAATGCTGACTCTACTCATCCAAAGCGCCGCGAACGCCGACTTGGCGCTTGAAGATACAGCTTCTGCTTTGAGCCTCCTCTTAGAGGATGAGCGTCTTCTTTCATCGAAAAGTGATCCACTCGATCAGCAACAGAAGTTCATGGTTACGTGCACTCTGATTCAGCTTTACGAAAAGACGGGTGACGAGACGCGGCTGCCGGATCTCTTGAGACGACTGCACAGTCTAACGTCGACGCCTGACGAGGTCACTCTTGAGAAGCAGATTCTCGCCAATCATGACCTGAGACAATCGATCCTCGCGGGGAACTTCGCGGTGGCAATCAGAGAATCAAATGACAACCATGTACGAGTAGTGAAAGAGACACAAAATCCTGACCCGTATTCGGTTGCGAAAAGCTTCGCCAACCTGGCACACGTTTATTACCTGGCGGGTGCTTTCCATGAGTCGTTTCTGAACTTTCGAGAAGCGGTGTCTCACTATCACAAGATTTTTGAGACACGCTTCCTCTCGATGACGGAAGCGGAAAAGCACCAGTTCGTGCTCGAGTCACAAGTCAGCCTCAGCGAGTTTTACAGCTTCTGCCTCGTCTACTATTCCTCCCATCCTGAGCTCGCAGAGGATGCATATCGATTGGCGCTATGGCAGAAAACGATAGTTGGGGATAGCCTGCGCGCTGCGCGCGAGAGGATTACGAGTGGGGAGATTCCTGACCTAACCGATCGCTCCAAACGTCTGCAACAATTTCGCGTTGACTTTGCAGAGCGGATGCGGACTTCGCCAGGCGATCCACAGCTGTTCCAAATGCAATTGCAAATCGAAAATGCCGAAAGAGACCTAGCGGGCCGACTCTCCACAATGGGCTTCGCCGCAGAGACGAAGCTCGAAGATCTGCGCAGGGTTCTCCCGATCGATGAAGCGGCAGTTGAGGTGGTCGCGTTCCCGTTCAGCGATGAACATGGTCCAACGAACCGCATCACGTATGCTGCGATTGTGTTGCAAATCGGTACTGGACACCCAGCGAAGATGACCCGACTTGGGGATGCCGCGTCCATTGAGGCCTCGCAAACGATCCTTGCAGCACGTACCGGAGCACGATTGTTTCCTGGTCTCGCGCCACACTTCGACAAGATGTACAACTCACTTCCCTGGCTTGGGATTGAGCCATTTGTCAAGGGCGCTAGGAAAATCTATCTGGCCTCAGCTGGAGTACTCGATTCCACTGCGTTTTTTGCATGGGAACACTCAGATGGGCGCTTCTTACTTGATCACAATGAGATTGACCTCCGTCCTGTCTTCAGCACGGCAGAACTTGTCAAGCCAAGGACGTCTCCAGCAACGACGAAAGAGGCCGTACTCATTGGGAATGCCGACTTCGACATCGTCACTCAGCCTCAATCAATGCCTGGCGCGACTAATCTTTCCGTCTTGCAAGAAGCGGTGGGCGTTCGTGTGAATCCGCTCCTCCACGCGGGTGCCGAACTGGATGCCGTCTATGCGACTTTGTCAGCAAGTGGTTACCATGTGCTTGGACCTTTTGAACATGCCGCCGCCTCCAAGCAGGAGATGCTCAGAATCAGCCACCCCTCAGTCCTGCACGTCTCGACCCATGGCTTTTTCATGCCCTTGGATACGATTGGAGCAGACTTAGATCCCCTAGGGCTGGAAATCTCGATGCAACGTTCGGGGCTATTACTCGCGGGTGCAAATCAAACTCTTGCAGGCCGACCGAGCAGCGCCGAAAATGATGGAATCGTAACGGCATTCGAGGCAGCAGCACTCGACCTCCGAGGAACGGATTTGGTTGTACTTAGCGCATGCGAAACGGGCCTCGGCGAGCGAAGCACGGCAGGGGAAGCTCTTGGGCTTCGTCGTTCCTTCCACATTGCCGGCGCCGAACGAGTGCTGGTGAGTATGTGGAGTGTTGATGACGCAACGACAACAGAGCTATTCAGACTGTTTTACGAAAATTGGCTCAACGGCAAAGAGGATCCTTATCAGGCTTTGAGACATGCAGCCCAAAAAGTGAAACGTGACAATCCCGATCCTCATTTGTGGGCCCCGTTCGTGCTTTACGGTCCATGAGTTGATGCGTGTCCCAATTCAGTCGGAAAAATTCGCCCTCTCTTTTTTCCAATCGACCCAGTGAGTAGTTGGATCTTGCGGAAACTTCTTTAGGACACGTCGTTCGCCATTGGCCTTCAGACGCGCATTTTCGTTCCAACTCGCTTGTCCGCCTACTCGAACGCCTTCGTAAATCGCATTAAGCGTCACAGCACCTATCTTGAAATCTTGCATTGCAAACTTCAACACATTGTCTGCTTCGGCTCTGGTACATGGCTGCGTCCAATACAAATAGTCGTGGATAATCGCAGGGTAAGCATAGCTCCCGTCAGAAGGCCAGATTGACCACAATGCTCGGGGTATGCTCGCAAGATCTGTTACGAAGCCCGTTGGGGCAATCACGACCTTAGGGCCATCTTCACCAGGGTTTCTGTCCCATTCAATAGGCGCTAGCAGGAAAAACATTCGCTCATAGAACCGGGAAAGTTGGAGTGTGCCTCCCACACCTCTCCTTTGCGAGGCCAGCGCGCGCTCCAACCACTCAGCGCCGCTGTCTGGAGGTCTGAGCTTATCAAGCCCATCCTGAGTTGGCACATCTGGCTGTTGCGGAGAGCACATGGCGATGGCTGGAACCGCAGCCAAAAGCAGGCCGCATGCACAAGATCTCATGAATTGGCGACGATTGATCATGGCCGATCCTTCAACATCAAAGTCTGGCTGGGCAAAGAGAATATCTCAACAAACCTCTTAGGTCTGCACAAATTCTTTAGCCACATCCCGTACTTCTTGTTCATAGCTGGCGACTTCACATCCCCTTTCCAAAGAAGATCGACTTAAGTCCACTTGGTACCACCGAACGAATCAAGGAGGTCCCATTTTCAGATACGCCAACGACCATCCATCTTGATCGATAACAGCGGTGCCAGCTAAAGAGAGCTAAAGAGAATGTCCAGAATCCGATGATCTACTGTGCCCAAAATTGTGCCCGGTGTCGGGTTGTGGTCGTTTGCATGCGAGAATGCGGAAGCGAGTTTTAGCCGCATATATACGAGGTCAACCCAATCCAGTACAAATCTCGCTAAGTCTATGATTCTCCGTTTGTGGGGAACTTCGAATCAGTAGGTCGGGGGTTCGACTCCCTCAGGGCGCACCATTCCTTTCAACATCTTAAAAACGATCATCTAAGAAAAAATTATGCCGTGTCCGTCTTGTGTCCGTCTTTTGCAGGGCATCGATTTGAGTGTTTAATGGGCTTTTCACGGGCAATCGAACGATGTTGGATCGCTAGGTGGGATTTCTGGCTTCCCTGCGTAAACTGAGAACCCTTCCCACGCGAGACTCTCGTTCGGTGTGCAGACATCTCTCGCGACTCTACGCCTTACGATGAAAAAGTACCACTTCGCTGCAGCTACCACTTGGCACATTCTGTGATGTGTACCATTTTCGATTCGGGACCGTTCGCCACACGCGCCCATCGCGAGCATTGGAGAGATGCGGCATCTTGCATTCTACAAAGCCTGCCTCTTCCATAACTCCCAAGTATTTTTGAAGTTGCTCACGCGGCTCGGAGAAGGCGACCATCTGCACAACTATCGTTTGACGATCCGCAACACGTCCTATCGACCGGAACGCTTCCAAACAATTTTCAAAATACTTTGTCAGGTTCTTCTCTTGCCGGTCGCCAAACGTATAAAAGGATGCTCCGTTTCCGTCTTGACCTCCCGCAATCCAGAAAGGTGCAGGAGTCTCTCGTCTGCCGCGCACCTGCCATCGGTGATACAGCACGTGAACACCTGGGTAGGGTGGCGATGTGAGGATCAGCTTCGGTATCTGACCAACTTGTGCTAGCACCAATTGTAGGGTGATCTCCATCGCGGAGAGATTTAAGCACTGCACCTGTGGCATGTCGCCGTTCTTCTGAGCGGCACGCGAAACGGAGTCCGAAAAGAGAGCCGCGCCGCGAGTCATGGTATTGGAATACGCTAAAAACCGTTTTTGAAATTCCGAAGCAGTCGGAACGTGAGAACGACAATCTAAAGCCCATTGACCAGTTCTGAGCGCAATGCACCTTCCAAACGCTTCCATCTTCGCCGAGGATAGCTCAGCGATGCCTTCAAGAACCTGCTCAATGAGTTTTCTTATCGGCCAGGTTGACTTGCAACCCAAGTTGCGTTGGTAGCATCGTGATTGACGCCGCGGGGAACACCGAGTTGCGCTATGAAATCTTCGAGCGCTTAAACCGTGGTTCGATGGCCCTGAACGAACAGGAACTTCGAAATTGTGCATTTCGGGGTCCATTCAATCAACTCTTGGCGGAACTTGAAAAAGAGCCCTACTGGCGGAAGGTGAAGGGGAGCATTGATCCTGAAGGTCGATTCAAAGAACGCGAGATGATTCTCCGCGTGTTTGCATTTGCTAACCGCCTGGCACAGTACACCGGCAATTTGAAGCGCGTATTTATTGGCTGCCCCCAGGGATTCGAACCCCGATATGCTGGTGTCTCGATATATCGAAGGAACTCGCCGAGATTATCGATACCAGTTGGGCACGCGAGGAGCCCGTTCCTCCTTACCACATTTATTTGAAGATGGCNNCTAGGCGAGGTTGGAACATCCGATTCTGCCAAATCTCTCGTATTCAGACAAAGGTCTCAATACGTGGGGCTGGTACCCTGCTGTTGCTAAATGCACGTAAGCGGGAGCAGCCTTGCGGAAAGTCCTAGTTCTGATTTTGGGGGTGCCAAGCGGCGCGTCGAGGAAATCACGTCGGGCGGGTAGCGCACGACTTACAGCTCCGCAAACGCAGGCACGAGTATCCAGGGTCGGGCCATCTTCAACCCAGATAATTGATTTACCGGGTGTTGCCCTGGAGATGGAATCCGGCGTGCTACTCCCTGTGAGGAGAGGACAAATCACATGCAGTTAGCTTTCTCAGAGATCAGCCAACGCCGAGACCAGGGAACAGTGATCGAATATGTTAAGGACGTAAATCGCGAACTCTGGCTTGTGCTTTCACTGTTTGTTATTGCCGGAATAGTCAACTGGCTGGTCAAGTCGAATGGAATGCTCTTAGCTCTATACGCGTTGCCCACGTTATATTCCGCGTATACCTATGGGCGACGTCATGCGGTGATGACTGCAGTAGCCAGCATCATACTTGTGGTCAGCATTCTGTGGACGAATCCCGAACTCCTCGTCGCTGCAGCGGGATTGGGAGAACTTGATCGGTGGATGAGCGTCGTGGTATGGGGCGCTTCGTTAACGATTACCGCCTATGCGATGGGGACGCTGTACGACAGGAAAGAGAAGCACTTTCGCGAATTGCGCCACACTTACTTTGGGGTCCTCACGATTCTGCAACAGTTTATCTCCAACGATAAGTACACACACAATCATTCCTATCGAGTCGCGATGTACGCTTCCTCGATCGCGACGCGCATGGGCTTCGATGAGGCGCGGGTGGACGACATTCGGGCTGCGGCATTGATTCACGACATAGGAAAGCTAGAGACTAGTCGCGATATCCTCCACAAAGCGTCGAGTTTGAGCTCGAAAGAAATGTTTGAGATGCGTGGCCACGTAAAGAAAGGTGGGGCACTTCTTGAAACGATGGGCGGTTCCCTGAGCCGGATATTACCGATTGTGCTCGCACATCACGAAAAATATGACGGCACTGGCTACGAAAAAGTGAAAGGCGACGATATCCCGATCGAAGCCAGGGTTCTGTCCTTAGCGGACGCCTACGACACGCTTACAAGCGACCGCCCCTACCGTCGGGCGATCACACCATTCGAGGCTAAAGACCTCATTGTGAAGGGAACAGGAGGCAGTTTCGATCCGCGCGTGGTTGAGGCATTTGTCGACGCATTTGACGCGCATCAACTGGAAATGCCTGACGGATTAGTCTTAGTATAAGAGTCGGCTCTATATTTCAGAAATCGGAGTATTACCAATGAAATCAGGCACGGAGTTGATCTCGGTTAGAACCATTTTACTGAGCTCCGACATTCGAACGATAGAGATACTTTGTAATGTGGCGCAGAGGATGACGATTCACATCGTGACTTGCTGCGACGCTGAAGTTGCCATCAGGAAACTATGTCGATCAAAGTTCGAGGGGATCATAGTCGATCTCGCGTTTGATGGAGGACTCGAGTTCCTCCAGAAACTTCGCAGCACGACCTCGAATCGTTCTGCTATTTGTTATGCGATTCTTCGCCGAACGCTTGAACAGACCCAGGCTTTTCAAGCGGGTGCCAATTTCGTTTTCGAGCATCCGCTCTCTCAAGCAAGTGCGATGCGCGTGTTGCAGGCCTCGTATTCCTTAATGGTTCGGGAACGGCGGCGCTATTTTCGTTATCCGCTCGAGGCTTCGGTACGGGTGAAGCGCGGCGGCGATTCTGAATTTGAGGTGAGTTCTCTTAATCTGAGCGAGACGGGGTTGTGTCTGAACTCCAGTCAATCGATGCAGGTTGGGGACAAGTTGCAACTACGGCTCGTCCTTCCCGGAGACACCGACGCGCTGAGCCTAGATGCGGAAGTTTGCTGGAACCAGGCGAGCGGCAAAGTGGGTGTTCAGTTTTGTAACATTGCCCCGAAAGTAGATAGAGCGCTACGAACCTGGCTGGCAGAGCGATTGGAAGACACTCTGGCACGCCAGCTCGGGACCGAGATGGCACAAGCCCTTACGCTCTAGTGGGTAGTGAAGGTTGACGCCTTGGTTAAACCATATTCTTTAATTTTATGATAAAGAGAGCTGCGCGGAATGCCGAGAGTGGAGGCAGCCGAGTTGACGTTTCCACCCGACACGCTCAACACCTCCGCGATGTAGTCGCGCTCGCATTCAACCAAGGTTTTCATTGGGGTGGTGGAATGTCGTGCTGACTCCACGTGAATATCAAAATGAAGATCTTTTTCGCTGAGCCGGTCGCTTTCTCGAAGCAGTAGCGCGCGCTCGAGGACGTTTCTCAACTCGCGGATGTTCCCAGGCCAGCTGTAGGACTGAAGTGCCAGCATCGCTCCAGACGTCAGCGCAACATTGGCAATAGCCAAGTCGCTGCACAATTGGCGGAGGAGGTGCTCCGCTAGAATCGGAATATCTTCCATGCGCTCGCGCAAGGCAGGCAGAATGATGGGAACCGCACTGATGCGAAAATATAAATCGCTCCGGAATTTTCCTAGTCGAATCTGTTCCCCGATGTCACGGTGAGTCGCGGCCAGGAGACGGATGTCGACACGGCGATCTTTGGTATCGCCCAGATGTCTAAACTGTTTCTCTTCCAGAACTTTTAGGAGTTTGGGCTGAACTTGCAGATCGACGTCGCCGATCTCGTCTAAAAAGACGGTACCCTTGTGAGCGACTTCCAGCAGGCCTGATTTCGTCTGCACGGCGCCGGTAAAGGCGCCTTTTTCGTGTCCAAACAGCTCCGTTTCGAGCAGTTCGGAGGACAGACCACCGCAATTCAAATCAACGAAGGCCTCGGAGGCGCGCGGGCCGTGCTGGTGAATCCAGCGCGCCATTACACCTTTTCCGGTACCCGTCTCCCCCTGGATCAGGATTGGGCTGTCGAACCGAGATATCTTTTGGACCAGCTCCGCCAGTTGTCGAATGGCCGCGCTCTTCCCCAGAAATGGGTCCTGCTCGCGCCTTGTTCCCAACTCCTTGTCCAGGAGTTGTCTTTGCCGCGTGCGACGTATCTGGAGGGCTTCCTTAACCACTATAAACACTGAGCCGAGTTCAGCGGGCTTCGTGAGAAATTGCATCGCGCCCATTTTCATAGCCTCGACTGCGAGGTCAATCGATCCGCATCCGGTGAGAATGATAACGGGAATAGACGGATCGATCATTTTGAGCTTGGGAAGCAACGTGAGCGCTGTCCCATCCGGGAGGCTATAGTCGAGCACAGCCACGTCTGGTCTCGTCTTGCGCCAGGCATCTTCCGCCTCGCGGCAGTTGCCGGCATAAGAAGCCTCAAGACCTTTCAATTCAAGGAAAGTACTGATCGCCTCACTCCACCCGGCATCATCATCAATAATCAGAACTCTTTCTTTCGGCATCGACAGACCTCGGCTCAGTGTATGGGGAAGTTGGGCAAATCAAGCAAAAATCGATAGCTACCGTTAACTTTGACCTTCAGGGTATTTGTGGTCCAAAAGGTCCCGTACTTTGCTTAAGACATCCGAGCGCTTGAAGGGCTTTTGGAGAAAGGTCCCCTTGAGATTCTGTATGTTCTGCCGAAGAACTGTGTCGTCCGTATAGCCAGACATGTACATGACCTTGAGCGACGGATAAAGGGTGAGTGCACGATCCGCCATGTCGCGACCGCTCATCTCGGGCAGAACGACGTCTGTGACTAACAGCGCTGGCGGGGTAGGAGCGGATTCCAGCATTTGCAGAGCTCTCAGTGGAGTTGCTGAAGTGATAACGTTGTATCCCGAGGTCTCCAGGATCTCTCGGAGAACGTCCAATAGCTCTACTGTGTCCTCTACGACGAGGATTGTCTCGCCCCTGCCCATGGGGCTGTCCACCTTGTTCACTGGGACGATAAGCGTCGGTTTGGAGGCGACCCGAGGCAAGTAAATCTTGAACGCTGTTCCTTTTCCGGGCTCACTGTATACCCAGATCCAACCATCGCTCTGTTTCACGATTCCATAAACCGTGGAAAGACCTAATCCAGTCCCTTTGCCGAGTTCCTTTGTGGTGAAGAACGGCTCGAAGATGCGACCTTTGATCTCATCGTTCATGCCGATCCCGTTGTCGCTCACCGCGAGCATCACATAACTGCCGGCCTTCGCGGGGAAGTGCAGCTCCGCGTACGGCGCATCGAGGTCGATATTTGCCGTTTCAATCGTCAAGCGTCCCCCGCGCGGCATAGCGTCCTTGGCATTGATCGCCAAGTTCATGAGGACCTGGTCGATCTGGGTCCGATCGGCGCGAATGGTTCCGAGATCTGGTTGTAACGCGGTGACCAGTTCAATATCTTCGCTGATAAGGCGCCGCAGCATCTTCTCAGTTTCGTGTACGGTGGCGTTCAGATCGAGCATGACAGGTTGTAATACCTGCTGACGGCTGAACGCCAGGAGTTGTTTGGTCAATTCCGCGGCGCGATTCGTAGCCCTGTGGATTTGCCCGAGTTTCTCCTTGACCCGAACGTCACCATCCAACTGTTCTTCCAGTAGCTCCGTGAATCCCAGGATGACGGCCAGGTGATTGTTGAAATCGTGTGCCACGCCAGCTGACAATCGGCCGATCGCTTCCATACGCTGCGCTTTTCGGAATTGGTCTTCTAACAAGAGGGCTTCTGTGATGTCAGACTTGATGGCAACGAAATGCGCGGTTTTTCCGTTTTTGTCGCGCACCGGCGTGATCGTGGCAGACTCCGTATAAAGGTCGCCGTTCTTCTTGCGATTCATCAGCGTGCCGCTCCATACTTCTCCGCGAAGAAGAGTCTGCCACATCATCTGATAAAACTCTGGCGTCTGTTTGCCAGATTTAAAAATTCGAGGGTTTTTGCCGATTGCCTCATTCAGGCTGTAACCGGTCAAAGCAGAGAAAGCCGGGTTGACCCACGAGATGGCCCCGTCGAGATCAGAGATCACGATAGCGTTGGACGCGGCTTTCATGACGCTGGCGTGTAAATCGCGTTCTTCTTCGATACGCTTTTTCTCGATCGCATGCGCTACTTGCGTAGAGACATATTCCAACATCTCCCGCTCCGGGGTCCCGTAGGACGAAGGATTGTCGTAGTCCTGAACTGCCATCACGCCTAGTGTGGTTCCTTCGGCGCGCAGAGGAACGCCCAGCCAAATTGCTGACGGCGCATGCAGCACTACTTCTCCTCTTTCCGCTAACTCCTCTTCCATGGCGCGCGTGCAGAGTAAAGAGGAACCGGTCCGCAAAACGTAGGCCGTCAATCCGTTTCCGATTCGCTCGGGGGGATGCGCGGGCAGTTTTTCATCGACGAAGTAGGGATAACTTAACCGCCCCGGAGCTCCATTCTTGAGGGCAAGATAGAAGTTACGCGCCGGCATGACCTCGGAAATGATCCCGTGAACTTTCTTGTAGAACTCCGGCAACGAATCTGTGTCGTCTCTCGCCTTTGAGATCGCGTATACCGCGTGCTGCATTTTGTCTGAAATTGTCTTTTTCTGTTGCTGGAGAAGAGCATCAAGTCCATAGGAGAGGTTATCCGCAACGCTCATCATCAGTTGTAATTCGTCGTCCTGAAAATAACCGGACTCAGCAGCCATTAAAACGAGCGCACCAATGGTCTTTCCGTTTTCTCGGATCGGAAAGGAAGCACAGGATCGAAAGCCATGTGCGAGAGCTTCTTTGCGCCATGGCGCGAATCGGGGATCAACGGCAATGTCGTTGCAAAAGTCGTAGCGGCCCTCTCGAATGGCGGTGCCAGCGGTGCCTTGGCTGGTTTCGCCTTCCCTAGGATCGATCGACCAATTGTCGAGATAGACGCCGGTTCTGCCGGCATGTGCGACCGGACGTGCCAAGCAGGTGGCGTGGTCGAGCTCAGCAATAAAAACCATCGGCAGATTTGCATCGTCGACTGCGATTTGACAAGCGGATTGGATCAGCTGCCGACGATCCTGGATGTGGACGATCGCCGCGCCGATTTTAGTGGCGATCGTATGCCGCCGGTTCAAGCGGTCGAGCCGGAACTCCGCCCGCTTCCGCTCCGTGGTATCGACCATACATCCAAGGTGGTGGGGCTCGCCGTTCAAGGTGATCTCTTCGACGGCCACAATCAACTGGGGAATGGAGTCACCGAGTGTCTGGAATTGGCGCTCGCTCTCGCGCAGCGCTGCTTCTACCCCTTTTCTCGCGGTGATAGCATTCGCGATTTTTGAAATTCCGATAATCTCGCCGCGATCGTTCACGATCGGAGAAATTGTCAGTAAGATTTCGACGCGCGTCTGGTCTTTGCGAAGGCGAACGGTCTCGTAGTTGTCGATCTTGTCGCCCGCCTTCACCCTCTCCATGATGGCGATCTCGTCCTCAAATAGATCAAGGGGAATGATCCGGGTGATCGGTTGGCCGATCATCTCCGCCCGGGTGAAACCAAAAATCTCAGTCGCGGCTCGATTCCAGCTAGTAACGTTTCCGTGCAGATCCTTGCTGATAATGGCGGCGTGAGCAGAGTCGACGATCGCCGCTAATTCAAAGCGAGCGCGATCATTATCAGACTGGTGCTTCGGCTTGTTGGCAGGCTTTGCTACCGAAGATTTCAGCATGGCTTCCTCTGCATAATGCACTGATGAATCACTCCATTCGTAGGGACCTGAACGCGACAGTACGCTACGTTCCACATCAGGGGCCTAACTTTAGAAGGGCGGCATGCTGTAGTACCAGTTGCCGAAGGAGGCGTTCCAGTTCCGGCATATCGGTATCTTTCGATATGAACGAGTGAGCGCCAGTGGCGAGTAAAACGCTGCTGTAGGGCTCCCGGTCCTCGTTTGTAAGCACTATGACCGTCGGCCTGATCCGCTCCTCTCGCAACGCCTCGAGTACACCCAGTCCACCCATTCGTGGCATCCGGAGGTCGAGTAGGACAATGTCTGGCAGTAAGCGCCTGATCTGGCTGAGCGCTTCTCTGCCATCACAAGCGAGCCCCACGACCGATAGACCGGGAATCAAAGAAATAAATGCCGCAATCCGATCGCGCATTGCAGGCGAATCGTCGGCGATTACCACCCTGAGCGCCGGTATGGCGGGCTCTCCCATGCCGTTAAGATATATGGACAAATCGAAGCATAGTAAGCAGGATACTCTGAATGTGATGTAGTCCAATTCCTGCAAGATACGTAGATGAATACCGCGATTTACTAAGGCGAAAACAATAGGGACGGGCGCGCCGCCGCCCCTATTGCTGGGGATAGCTTGTTAGTATTCGGCTGCTCCAGGAACTTGACAACCACGATGCCAGTCGGCAACTTCCTGGATCCGTACGTGGGAAATTAATGCATCGCGCAGCTTGTCCAGTAGTTTCAGGACATTTCCTTGGTTATCTGCCAAGATCGCAGTTTCAAGTGCATGCAGTGCTATGTAGAGCGAACGATGCTCTTCTTTATGGAATCTGGACCGGATGAAGCCATCCCTATCCATCATCGTCTCCTCTTCGAGACAGTTGTGGCGGAAGAAGGATTCCGGTGCATGCATCTTGAGCCGCTGAAAAGAGAGGGACGTGCCGCAATCGACCGCGTCATACAAGGCGTTCATCGAGGCGACGATCTGCCCATGTTCTTCGTCTAGGGCAGCTGTCATTGAGGTGTGGATCAAGATACGAAGGAAGGGAACGGGCTAACAGCGGCAAATCCTGATAGTGTTGCGAGAATTTCTCGATAGCTTCTGTGAAGCTATTCTTACAATGCCCTTAGATGGGTTACTCGATTAACTTGTGTTCCAGTGCGTAACGGGTGAGTTCAGCATTGCTCTTCATGCGCATCTTCTCCAGGATGCGGGTACGGTAGCTGCTGATGGTTTTCACACTGAGATGGAGTTGCAGAGCAATCTCGGTCAGCGCTACGCCGGCGGCGATCATCTTCATCACTTCATGCTCGCGGTCGGAAAGCAACTCATGCAGCGGGCGATTGGGGGGATCGCTGAGGTCGTCAACCAGCTTGTCCGCAACGCTTGCACTGACGTAACGGCCGCCTCGTAGCACCTTTCTGATCGTTTGCAGCAGTTCTTCCGGGGCGCTGTCCTTGTTGAGATACGCAGCTGCGCCGGCGCGTAAACAGCGCAGCGCATACTGGTCCTCGGGCAAAATGCTGAGCATAACGACTGGCAATCGAGGATGAAGGTGTTTAACCTCTCTCAGTATGTCTAACCCGCTGCGGCCTGGCATGCTTATATCGAGCAATAGAACGTCGAAGTGGGATTCGCCGAGATGTTGGATCACCTCGTCCCCAGTGCTTGCTTCGGCGAAATGCGTTCCAGCATAGGCATGGGCGAGGATGTCCCGCAGCCCTCGCCGCACGATTGCGTGATCATCTGCTATCAGGACTCGCATGCTCTTGCTCCGTGTCCTGCGTGCTGCCCAACGGGATGCGGACCGTTACGGTTGTCCCTTTGGCGAGTGTGCTGGAGACCTGTAACTCTCCGCCGCACGCCTGCGCTCGTTCTTTCATGCCCACGATTCCCAGGGAGTTATGTTCTCTAGTGTCGCGAAATCCCTTGCCATCATCCTCTACTGTCAGCACGACTTCGTCGTTCTGCCCGAGGAGAGACATTCGCACCGAACTCGCCTCGGCGTGCCTTGAAACGTTGGTGAGAGCTTCCTGAGCGATACGGAAAATCGCTGTCGCCCGCTTGCCGTCTACGCGAGCTTCCGAAATGTCGATGTGAAATTTACACTCAATGTGGGTACGTGAAGCGAACTCTTTCGCCTGCCATTCCAGGGCAACGGCGAGGCCCAAGTCATCCAGTATGCTCGGGCGCAAGCCGGTACATATTGCGCGAACCGTTTTCACTCCGTCACCGAGCAATTCGCAGGCTGTCTTGATCCGGGAATGTAGCTCGGCGGGTAGCGACGGCCAAAGTTTCAGAATCAAAGCGAGATCCATTTTGACGGAGGTCAATATTTGCCCAATATCGTCATGCAGATCGCGGGAAACCCGGGTGCGCTCCTCTTCCCGCACGTCCTGCAGGCGCGCTGCCAATGCCTGCAGTTCCTCGCCGCGCGAACGTAGAAGGTCTTCCGCGCGTTTTTGTTCTTCGATGTCGGTGTTGGTGCCGAACCACCGAAGAAGTTTTCCGGATTCGTCTTTGAGGGGCGTGGCTCGCGCCAGGAACGTCCGATAGGTACCGTCGGCTCCGCGCAACGGGTAGGTCATTTCGAACGGTTTGCAAGTTGCGACGGACTCTCGCCAGCGGTCCATCACCGCCGGCAGTAAGAACGGGGTGTGCACGGTCTGCCATCCCCATCCTGCCATTTCGGAGGGAGTGGTTCCGGTATACTGATACCAGCCATCGTTGAACCAGTACACCCAGCCATCGGGATTCGCTATCCACGCCAACTGCGGGATGGCATTGGCCATGGTCCGGAATTCTTCTTCGCTTCTTCGCAATGCTTCTTCCGATCGCTTGCGGTCGGTAATGTCTTGCAGAATGATCGCAATTCGATCTACTCCATCCGGACCTTCGATGGGAAAGTACGACGCCGCCATATCACGCGCACCTATGTTCGGATAGGCGTAGGTGAATTCGTACTGCACCACATTCCCCGCAAAACACTCATCCATTCGTGGCTTGAAGACGGTCGCAAAGTATTCTTCGCCCATAATCTCCCCGACCGTATGACCGAGGATCTCTTCCTTCTCGATGTCACGATAAGTGCGGAATGCCTGGTTGGCAATCACGTAGCGATATTCCCGGTCCAACACCGTAATCTTTTCATCGAGGCCTTCCACGACTCTTTCGTATTCGCGCATCCTTGCATCGGCCCGATTGCGCTCGGTGACGTTCTCCGTGGACATAATGATGCCCCCGATTTGGCCGGTTAGATCGAACCACGGGCGTACCTCCCATTGGACCCACTGCTCGGTACCATCTGACCGATCGAAGCGATCATTCTGTCCGCGTACGACCGAGCCACCAAGTGCGAGACGATGAGCCCCTTTCCAGCGATCGGCGCGGTCCGGAAAAACGTCATAGTGTGACACACCTCGCAACTCGCGAGAGCCCAGGGCGTAGTCCATTCGCCAGCGACGACTAACATGCAGATAATGCATTTCGCGGTCGAACATCGCCAGCGCCGCCGGAGCGTGCTCAACGAAAAGCCGAAAGCGCTCTTCGCTCTCCCGCAACTCGGCCACCGCTCGCTTGCTTTCTGTTACGTCTTTGATCACGGCCGCAACCCGGTCTATTCCGCCGGGACCCTCGATTGGAAAGAATGCAACCGAAAGATCGCTCTCGCCGGCTTGGGGTAACGTGTAATGCATCTCGAACTGGACGATCTTTCCCTGGAAGCACGTGTCCAGTTTCGGCTTGATGGTCTCCTCGAATAACCGTGGACCGATAATGTCCAGAATCCGTTTTCCGATCACCTCGTCTCTTTCCAATCCCCAGCGCATCAGGAAGGCACGGTTCGCGATCACGTAGCGGTAGTTGCGGTCCACCACGATGACCCCCTCGTCCATACCGTCCATGGCCTTCTCGAACTCCAGCAGTCGCATCTCTCGCTGCCGATATCGGTCGCCAACAATGCTTATGACCGCGGCCACGGCTGCAAATAACAGCACCCCATTAACGTTTCTCTGCAACCCGAGGACGATTGCCGTTCCCGGAAAAAGATAAATGCATGACAATCCGGACAACAACGCTGAGAAGAGCGACGGCCTCAATCCCGCCATGCGCGCGACCAATAAAATTGCGGGATAGAACAGAACAAAGGGAAGATTGCCGCCAATCAGCATTTCGAGCGGATATCGCAGAAGCGTCGCCACTGCTACGATCAATATGCCGAATCCGTACCGTTGTGGCCAGGTTCGCAGCCATTCCGCCGGCATTTCTCGAACTCTATTCCAGCCTTCAGAACGCATGGCCAATCCTCCGCTTCACGTGCTTTTCCGAGGACAGAACTGGCCGCACACAACTTGACCTAACAAATGTAATGGATGGAGAGCGAGAGGATGTTGCTGCCACAGAAAGTGGCAGCGTTCTGCAGTGTTTAAGTAGCCTTAGGATTTCAAGGTGTTCTGTTGTTCGGTTTGCCGATACCGACTGCAGGACCTGAAGTTCCTTTGCCAAACGTCCGACTCGGAGGATGCAGGAGATGCGTGGCTCAGTCGCATCAGGAACGAAGATGCCACAAATAGGTTTCGCAGTTGAACGCCAACTGCTACTTATTGGGTCGAGGTTGTTGCCGAGGGAAGAATCAACGATTGCCGTCAATTCGAAACGACTTTCTCTTGGGTCAGTGCTATCCCTCGGCTTAAGTTTGGAAACCTGTACCGCCGAGACTTGCATGCAGCTTCTTTCCTGGGGAATCCCCGCCACCTGAGATCCCTTCGAACGCTTTGGTCACCTTTGCGCCGTAGGCGCGAAATTCGATCTAGGAGTGTAGGGCCGTCGTCTAGCCTTATTAGACTCCGAATTTTGTCTATCTGCAGGGATGTTGATCGATTCTGAACAAAAGTCTCAGCCATAGACACACTGCTTCCACCATCCATCGCGCATTGCTGACAAATCACACGGTTCTCGTAAGGAATGCAACCATTTGCCGCACGAACATTGCTTTGCGCTATTTCGGCATCGCGCATGCATACCAGAAGAACCAACGCTGGCACAACGCGGCGTGCAGCTGAGACCCGAGTATTGAACCTAGCAGGGTGTGACGGGGCGCGGCGAGATTGAATGAGCAAACATGGGCATCGAAATGCTTGATTTAGAAGTCGCAAATCCGCTCGATGCGCGCAACAGACTTGTGATGCGGGAACTTGACCAAGTACGTTACATTGCGGCGAAGATTCGGGAGGGCTTGCCACGCAGTGTTTCTATTGAAGACCTCGTGAGCGCAGGGGTACTGGGTTCGGTCGAGGCCACCGAAACCTACGATAGAACGAAGCCTACAAAGTTCAAGACTTTCGCCCGCTTTCGCATCCAAGGCGCAATCATCGACAGCATGCGTCAGGTCGATTGGGCGCCGAGATTATTGCGCAAGCAAGGCCGTGAAATCGACCAAACGATTTGCCAGCTGGAATTAGCAATGGGACGCACGCCAGATGAGTCGGAGATCGCCGAGGGCGTTGGTAAGCCTCTCGCGGAATTACAAAAGACTCTTAGGGAGCTTGACAGCCTTGGCATAGCCGGGCCACAAAGCAGCTCCACCTTCAATAGTGCTGAAACGGTTGACCTGATAGAATCCGCGCCCAGTCGAGTCGACGACGATCCGTTCCACCTTCTGGCAGAGTGCGAGATGAAAGAGCATCTCGCCGCAAGCATCTGCAAACTGACAAAGCGCGAGCAGTTCATCATTTACCTCCACTACACAGAAGAACTCACGATGAAGGAAGTCGGCGCGCGGCTGGGAGTCAGCCAGTCGCGCGTATCGCAGATGCATCGCGCGGGGCTGACGAGGTTGCGAACGTCCCTGAAGCATCTAAAAGGTTGCCTACAGTGAGCACTGGTCTCCTAGAGAGGTCGATGAAGCCGGTTCGCATAATATCGTTCTTCCTTCTCATGTCTGCGTTGTTTCCTCTGCAAATAGGATTGCAAAATATAGGGACTCGCAGAGCTCTAAGACACTTCCTCATTTCGGAGCCGCCGTCCTCCAGAAGTTGGAAGCACAAAGGAAAATTGATCGTTATCAATGTCGGCTTTGGAATCGCTTCTGATATTTCAGGCATCACCCCGTTTGCCTCGGTAACGTCGTGGCGTCCGGTTTTGCAATGCACACACACCGATTCTACGGATTGCCCATACGTCCCCAGTTCGCGTAGGTTGCTCTCGCTAACCAGAGTTCCCATGGGAATGAAAATTTGCTGGAATGGATTCGCCACCGTACCGGTTTCTGCACCACACGCCGAACCACACGACTCATGGGCGAAGCATTCCTGGTTGAGGCAATTCCGCCCACTCCTTTAGCGACTGCGGCTCGTGTACTCCCAGCTCTCGCAATTGCGGCCATATGGGGATGCCCGGGTACGGCGTGAAGACATTCGGCGAGAAACTGACATTCGGAAATTCACGTGCGACTTCGCTCATGGTGCGAAAGGTCTCTTCGCGGTCGCTTTGGGTCTCGCCGGGATAGCCAAAGATCAGGTTGAAAGTTACGCGGATTCCGGCGACATTATGTGCCAACAATATTGGCTTTGGGATAGCGTGCTTGTAACCGTTGACGCAATTCTTCCGCAACTCCTGGTTTGCCTAGGATTTCGTCTTGCCTTTCACGTGCGTGAAGGGTTGCGCCTCCTGCGTGCCGAACGAGATTGGTTCCACCGCGCAGATGGCTGCGATCGTTGTGAGGTCCGCGAGGGTCGGAGTATCGCCTGACCGTCGAGGGCGTTTCAGGGCCAGAGTGTCAAGACAGGTTGTTCCTGTGAATCTCAGGGGAATGTCACAAATACCTAAGTGACAGGGCGAAGCTGTGAGTGAGGAGAGACCTAAATGACGCTTGAAACAACCCGGAACGAAGCTGACGGCTTGCGTTGGTTTGCGGTGCAAACGCGCCATCATCACGAGAAGAGGATTGCTGAGAGACTAGAGCTATTACAACAACACTAATCTCCCGAGCCGCGCTGGCCTCTTCGACCTCCTTCAGGCCAGTGCGAAAAATGAAGTACGATGCTGCCGCAGCATTAACGAACGCCCCGGCTCTTTCGCATGACCGACGACGAAGTTCTTTTGTTGCGTCGCAGCGGTGTGACCCACATGGGTTTCGGTCGGCCGGTGTGAAAGTCGAAAGCAGCACCCACCCCAACCATCACAGGACCCAGAAAT
>PLWX01000143.1:9096-10209 GCA_003151155.1 Acidobacteriaceae bacterium | reverse complement strand
ATGCATGCCATGGCTTCAGCGCTCCTCGTCCGATGGATCGGGCTTCGACGGCGGCCGCGTGCCATCCAGCAGCTCTTCCGCTTTCAGACCAAGTCGATGGATGGTTTCCAGGATCCTCGGCCACTCTTCGCCCAGGAACTTCTGCCGCTCGCCCTGCAGCAACGTGCCGCGTGCGCCCACATTGATGAACATGCCGAGGCCTCGCCTGGTCTCCACCAGTCCTTCATCCACCAGTTGCTGATAGCCCTTGAGGACCGTGAGTGGATTGACCCGATACTCCGCCGCGACGTTGCGCACGGACGGCAGCGGATCGCCTTCCTTAAGCACGCCTTCCAGGATCATCGCGACCACGCGGTCACGCACCTGGCGGTAGATCGGCTGACTGTCATTCCACTCTTGGTCCATGGGTTTTCACGTAAACGTTACCAGAGAGACGCGCGCTCAGTTCGTTCGGTGCAGGTCGAAGTGTGCGTGGATCGGCTTGTCCTTCATCATGAACGTCCAATCCTCGGTGTGATGGTTAGCGTCGATCACGGTGATCACCGAATGATGCATGTGGTACTCCGTGCTCCCGCTGATGTCCTTGAGTTCGAACTCCACCGTCTTACCGTCGGGCGACATCTTGCCGGTCATGCGCGGCCGGTTCCCCGCGTCGCAATAGTGAACCAGCGTGAGCTGGTCGCCGTCCAAATAAAACATCGTGACCGGATGGTCGTACTTGGTCGCATCCAACGGTGTGCCGGCTTCCTGAAACTCGTGCACCAGCACGTGCCCACGAGAGGTGACGCGCAGCGAGGCGTGCATCTTCGTGGGGCCCTTCATGTCCGGCATATCTGGGACAGTGACGAGACCATCCCACTCTCCCGCCAGGCTTTTTATAGTTGTAAACGACGTTTGCGCCTCGGACGGCGCCTGTGCCACGGCGGCTTTATGCGCCTCGTCATGTTGCGCGAAAGCCACGGTGGAAAGCGACAGCAGAGCAACGGACAACAGACAACGAAGGGATTTCATGTTTCATTCTCCTCATGAAGTTCGTTGGCTCTCGAGCCAGTGATTGGCTGGCGCCGGATAAGCAAAGACGAACCTCAATTCACTGTTATACTTAACTACAAC
>PLWX01000143.1:0-9042 GCA_003151155.1 Acidobacteriaceae bacterium | reverse complement strand
ATTGCTTGTTAAGGGGATAACAGTTGGACAGATGGCGAGTGAATCCATCACCGTTCGCACGGAGAGCCCGCGAAAAACCTTCACGGCGACGTCGCTATTTTGATGGCGGATTGCCACTGACACTAACCTGCGTTGAGCGGTCGTGAGTTTCTGGATTGACGTGATCTGGATTCAGGTATATCTCTGGATTCTCAAGATTATGCGCCGGCCCATACTTTTCACGCTACTTACCTCTTTGTACCCCCGAGGGCGAGTTGAACCCTTGCAAAGACATTGAGGGTATGCAGGCCAAAGTGGATTACTTTGAAGGAGCGAGCAATCCTGCCGAAGGGCAGATCATCGCGATCCAGATCAGCAAATGAGGGTTCTTTAGCAGCAGCCGAACCCTTGAATCCGGCTGCTGGTTGATGCGATGGCCGCCTGTCGGCCGTTCTGCACTACGGACCAACCTGGTAGCATCCTCCCGCGTGGTTATCGAACTCCGTCTGTACCAGGAAGTAATACCCATTCCACATCTGGTTCGCGCGGCCGCCGTCCCACGTGAGCGGTCCGTATTTATAGGCGCACAGGTCACCGATTTCATTGCCTTGCGCGGTACCCCACGCATTCAATTTCGGATCCGTCATCGCTTCGCTGAGTTCGTGGCTGGCGGCGGTGGAGGCGGTGTCGGCATCCGGGTCGCCATTCGGTGAAGGAGCCCCCGCGACTTGGCAGGAATGCGTGAGTCCATAAGGCTGGTTCGAGTAGATCACAGGCTTACCGCCGAGAGTGAAGTAGCTGTGATACCCGCAGAATTGATACGTGCACGACTTACTATTCAGGCACGTGCCTTCGTTCGAAGAGAGAAAAACCATGAAAATCTTGTCGAGACCGCCGGTGACACCGGCAACTTTCATGATCTTCTGCACTTCGGCCTGGATCTGCGCGTCGCTCAAGCAATTGCCGGGAAACGCCGGATCTGAGCAGCCGGATGCAGGATACGGTGAAGTGTCCAGGTAAGCCTTGCCGATCCCGCCTTTATTTTGAATGAACGCGGCCGGACTCTTCTGATAATACTGGGTCAGAATGCTGCCCAGCCCATGGCTCAGGAAACTCCCCAACATGTAGTACTGCACGGCCTGGTAGTGGGTGGTCATGCCGGTCGGCGCTCCGGTTTGGAGATGCGCTGGTACCCAGAAGACCGGATAGATGGTCACTGACGGCTGCATGATCGGTCCACCATGGTTGAGCAGCGGACCAAAGTCCGTCGCGGGTATAACCATGCCGTTCACATCCCTGGCTAGCGGCATCAAGTGAGCTTTGGTTCCATCCTCTTTGTACACGGTCCTCGACGCTGGCGATTGGTCTTGGGCTGGCGCGGGATTCGCGGGTGACAGGGTGATAACAGTGTTCGGTGAGAATTGTGACATCGCGCGTTGTAGTTGCGCGGGCGACAATTCATAGACACTATCCTGGGCATGGCCGGCGATCGGGTACAGGAACCCGAAAGCGGTTGCCAAGACAGAGAGTGCGAAATTGCGAAGAAGCTTCTTCATGCGGACCATCCCCCAAATTTGGAACTGACTTGATTTCAACCCCGGAAGCTCGTCCAAATACCGTGCAGAGTAGCAGGAACAAGCTCGAAGACCCTAGCATCGCCAAGCGTCAGCTACAAAGGACAACCGAGGACATCAGAGGGGCAATTCAGGGCGCTGTGTTGAGATATGAAAGCGATTTCACAACTCGTCTCAGCACGGACGCGAACGACGGGATTAGATGGCTATACGTAGTACTCGGCGCGGTTGAGTTTCGGGCTGCACATGCTGCAGGAACCATTCCCACGAGCCCGTGCCGGGGTCAAGGTTCTTACGCTTGGCGCCGACTTTTCAACTTCGGACGCAGGCGAGGCGGGCAGCGCACTCCTAAGAATGACGTCGTGCCTTAAGCCGAGCGCAGGTTCTCCGTAGTACACCCTCCCTTCATGCGGTCTCTGTGAAGAAGTATTCGTGCTGTCCATCACGGATGACCAGGGCCCGCTTTCCCCCGCGTTCACTCACCACGAATTCAAAACCATCGTTGGTGGGATCGATCGTGATGAAGGAGATCGTGCCGTCATCGTTCTTGCGCGATGCTACGTTGCTTTTCCACTCTCCCAGGTCGAACGTGGTCATGCCGCTGACAGTGAGCACGGTGAGATCGCCGAGTTCTTTGCTGGAATAATGCTTTGCCAGCTTCGACACCTCGGTCGAATCCGCAGGAACGACAAGTCGTTCGCGATCTTTTGCGAGAGCGGCTTTGTAACGCGCGGCTTGGGCCGCGACATCGCCCACGGCTTCGTCTTTGCCGTCGTAGACGACTTCAAGCAGGCGGCGCTGGAAGGGTCCGAGAAGCATGCCGCCGTTGTCAGCGTTGGTGAACAGAGCGGCGCCGATGCCGGCCTCCGGCAAGGCGTACCAGTCGCTCTTAAAGCCACCCATGCTGCCACCGTGATCGACAACAGTTACGCCATACTTGCGGCTCACGGATAGTCCCATTCCGTACCACTCATCCTCGCCGAGGGGAACCTGCGGAGCGCGGCGCGCCAGAAGATTCTCGGCAGAGACCAGTTGCTTCCCATCCGGCAGCTTGCCCTGGGTAAGTTCTAACTCCACGTAATGAATCAGGTCGCTGGCTGACGTCCACACGCCACCTGCGGGCCGGGCGGAGTAGATGGAGTAATTCATGGCCATGCTGGCGACACTGGGTTGGCCATCGACATCGTCACCGTGCGGGCTGGCGTGATTGCCGGCGAGCGCACGCGCGTAGTCGAAGGTCGTGGACTTCATGCCGAGCGGATCGAAGATTTTCTTCTGCATCGCATCGTCATAGGCGGCGCCGAATTCGAGATCGGGATGCACGATGTGCGCGCCTATGTAACCGGCGGCTGCTGCCATCAGGTTGCTGTATTGGAAAACCTCACCGAACTTGCTGGTTGGCTGCATGGTGCCGAGCAAGGCGAGCGACGATTCGGGAGTGGCGTTCTTGAATTCGAAGAGCCACTCCAGGTCCTGACGCGGCAGGCCGGTGCAAGCGCAGATGAGGTTCTTCACCAGAACTTTTTTCGTCGTGTCGGCGTCGCCGAGCTTAAAGCCGGGATAGACATCGATCACGGGTTGATCCCACTTCAGTTTTTTCTCGTCCACCAACTCAGCCAGCAACAGGGTCGTCATGCCCTTAGTGTTGGAAGCAGCCATGAACAGGGTATTTTCGTCGACGGGTTCAGGCTTGCCTAATTCACGAACGCCAAGACCTCCCTGGTAAACGATCTTGCCGTTGTCGACGAGTGCGACGGAGACGCCGGGTATGCCGAGTTCCTTCATCGACTGCGCGACGAACGATTTAAGCTGCTCGATTCGAGCCGCGTCCAGCGCGTGCGGTTTACGGCCGGCAAAGCTTTCGCGCTTGTATCCCTTCGGACGCAAGCTTCCGAATATCAAGCCAATCGGCGCGCTGCGCTTTTCCGCGGTCATATCGCTGCCATCGAGGATCAGCACGGTCCAATTGCTTCCGGCACGGTAGGCTACGGCTTGTACGGTGGCGCGCTCGTTGGGCGAGGTCTCGTAGTCGAAGACCTGGCGCTCATCCCAACCTTCACGAGCAGGTCGCGGTGTCACCAGCTTAAGCGGTCGCTTGGCGTCGGGCTTATAGATTGTCCACGCGGCGGCGACGGCGGCGCGGGCGTCCGCGGCCTTGGTGTCAATGATCGCGACATGCATGTCTGGCTCAGGCGGTGCGAGCACGACTTTGTCCTTGTCGGTCTTGATCGACCAGCCGGCGGGAACGGTGAAGGTTGCGCCACCGGTCGAGATTCGCTGTGCATCCGCACTCAGGCGCTCGGCTGCCGGATCGGAAGTCGTATTCTGCGGCGCCGCAACAGCGGCTGCATGAATCGGTTGGTTCGCGACGAAGACGAAGATGAATGCGAGTAAGCCGGACAATACGAGGCGACGAAGGCACATACGTTCACTCCACTTCGAAAAGGCGGAAAATGTACCGGGCAACGATAGAGGCGGAATCACGGCTTGTAAAGCTTTGCGGTAGCGGCGAGTTCGTTGGTTATTTGCGGAAGTGCCGGACGATCCAGGAGAGCAGCGTGAGGACGACGCTGATCCCAATGCAGGTGACGACCGGGAAATAGACCGTAGTGTTTTTACCGCGGTAGGTGATGTCGCCGGGAAGGCGTCCGATCGGAAGGCCGGTGCGACCGAGGAGGATGATTGCGCTTCCGGCGACGACGAGCACAATGCCGAGGATGAGGATTGTGCGGCCTAGCTCTGGCATGGGGTCACTGCTTTCCCGTCGGCTTTACGTCCTTCAGTTTGAATATGTGCCCAGTCGGTGCGATCGGGCTGACATAACGAACGGATAGCTTCCAGTTGTTGTTGTGCTTCGTCCACACGTCGACCAGGAAATAATCGCCGCTGCCGTCTTTGCCGTGCATGGTGGCATTCTGCCAGTAGTTCATGCTCACGACCGCCGTGTCTTCGTTGAACAAGTGGACCGCCATCTTCGTGAAGCGAAAATCTTTCAGCTCGTAGGTTGGAAGGTCGTTCGCGATCCATGCATCGCGTGGTTCGGGCGTGGCGAGATCGGAGGCACGGCGCAATTCAAAATCGTCGGCGGCCAGTTCGATGAGTTTGGCGGTGTCTTTCTTCTGAACCGCCGCCATCAATTGTTGCTCGAGGTCGTCGAAGATTGCGACGGTGCGGGTGCGGGTAACGATGTGCGTCGATGGAGCGGGACGTCCACCCGTTGGCGCGGCGTCTTGCGCGCAGGCCGCGCACGAAAGAGCGAGCGTGAGGATTGCAAGTGTTTTCATAGCAGCGTGAAGAACTACGGGATCTTTGGCAGATCGCGGTTGAGATCGCGTTGAATGCGACGCTGATGCAAGAGGCGCAACGGCTTTGAATAGGTGATGATGCCGAAGGCAGTGATTGCTGCCAGGAGCAATGCGCTGCTGATGGTTAAAAAGACCACCGATGCTTTGGTCTGCGCGATCTGTGCGATGACTTCAGCGTTGGCGGGTGTGATCATCAACGCGAAGGCCAGCGTCAGAAGTCCTAGTCCGGCGAGCAAGCCGGTTACGTTCTTCGCCCACTTGCCGGTGGCATGGTACTCGGCGAAAAAGTGGAAGCCGGAGATCGCGAGGCCGGCGATCAGCACAAAGTTTCCGATGATCGAAATCGCAAATTTCAAATCCATCGACACGCCTCCTTACAGATTGGACGCAAATCCCGAGCAGCAGGTTGGGTTTCTATTTTGCCTAATCCATACCCCTTGTAATACAAATGCTGCTACTCGCGATGGCTCGTCGCGAAGATACGTGGGGTTTCCTGGATGAAGCAAAAGCTCGCCCTGGTTCTGCTGGTTGCCTTTTCTGTTTCTCTGCTTGCTCAGAATAAGCCATCTTCGCGCCTCGAGGGCCTGAAACGCAATGACGGGTTTGTGCCGTTTTACTGGGACGAAGCCAAGGGAACCCTCCTCTTCGAACTCTCTCCGTCGGCGATGGATCGGGAATTTCTGTACTTCGTGGCGATGGGCAGTGGCGTGGGCTCGACGGAACTGTTTGCCGATCGCAGTTCGCTGGGCGAGCGGTCGCAGTTGTGCCGCTTTCGGCGGGTGGGACCGAAAGTGCTGATGATCGTGGAGAACACAACCTTCCGCGCGCCGAACGGCAGCGTCGAACTTCAAAGATCTGTGGAGGCGAGTTTCCCGACTTCGGTGCTGGCGGCGATGCCGATCGAGGGGGAACAGAATGGCACGCTGGTGGTAAACGCAAATGCGTTGATCGTGCGCGATGCCTTCGATCTTGTCGGACAGACCGCGCGACCGCTGAAGGCGATTAACGGGAGCATCACGCCCGTTCCGGCGGGACCCGATGAGCCGAGATGGAAGCTCGATGCCGACCGCAGCGTGGTAGAGATGGAGCACACGCGTTCCTTTCCGCTCAACACCGAGGTCGAGGCATTGTTGACGTTCACGGCCGATAAGCCGGGCGCGAAGCTCAACCAGCCGAACCCGTTGACGCTGACGGTGCGCCAGCATCATTCGTTCGTGCAGTTGCCGGAAGCGGGATATGAACCGCGCGATGCCGATCCGCGAGTGGGATTCTTCGGCAGCGAGTTCCAGGACTTCTCGCGGCCGTTCAACCAATCGATCGAACGGCTGCTGATCAATCGCTGGCGTTTGCAGAAGAAGAATGCTGGCGCGGCATTGAGCGAGCCGGTGAAGCCGATCGTGTTCTATCTCGATCGTGCGATTCCAGAGCCCATACGGAGCGCGGCGCGACAGGGCGCGTTGTGGTGGAACCAGGCATTCGAGCAAGCGGGGTTCAAGAATGCGCTGGTCATCGAAGACCTGCCGGAAGGCGCGGACCCTCTGGACATGCGGTATCCGACGATCCAATGGACGAATCGTTCGGGACGCGGCTGGTCGGTGGGCATGGTACAGGTGGATCCGCGAACCGGAGAGATCTTGCATGGCATCGTGCAACTGGATTCGTACCGCATGCGCACCGTTCATAACTATTGGAGTGTTTTGCAACCGCCCAGCACACATGCAGAACCCGATCCAGGCATCTTTGCCGAGTTGGATCGCGCCGATCCGCAGTTGACGGAGGAGAGGGCGATGACCGAACGATTGGCGCTGCTCACGTGTCACGAAATGGGACACGTGCTCGGGCTCGACCACAACTTTGCAGCCAGCACGTTCGGCCGCGGCAGCGTGATGGACTACTACGCACCGCGGGTAAAGATCCGTAGTGATGGGACCGCCGATCTCAGTGATGCTTACATGCAGGGCGTCGGCAGTTATGACAAGTTTGCGATTGAGTGGGGCTACAGCACGTTCGGCAACGAAGAAACAGGAGCGGAACGCACGCGTCTCAACGCTATCGTCGAACGCTGGAATAAGCAGGGCGTGTTCTGGGGAAACTATGACGATCCGCGGTGGAACTCGTACGACGACGGTGCGGATCCGGTGAGCTGGTTGCGCACGGTGTTGCCGGTGCGCGACACACTGATGACGATCTATAAACCGTCGATGCTGCGCGCGGGCGAGCCCCGGTCGGACTACGCTTCGCGCTACGCGCTGATCTATCTGTTCCATCGCTACGCACTCGCGGCTGCGGTGAATGTGGTCGGCGGCGCGAAGATTCCACCGGCGCTGGTGGGCGATGGCAACAAACCATTCGAAGTCTGGCCGGTGGAACAACAGCGTGAAGCGCTGAACTTATTGCTCTCCGCGCTCGACGCAAAAGAACTGCGCATTGCGCCGGAAGTCTGGGCGGCGCTGGTCCCGCTGGAGAATCGCGAAGTGCCTGATCCGGAGCGATTCAAGTCCCCGGCCGGGTATGTGTTCAGTCCGCAGGATGGCGCGCGCGCGGTGGCCGATGTTGTTATCGGCGGATTGCTGACGCCGCGCAGAATTGAGCGCTTGATCGCGCTGCATAGCGAAGAACCATCGGCATTGAGTGCCGCGGAAGTGATTGATGCGATGGTGAAGCGATTCCTTTCTCCCGCGGAGGGCAGCGATCCGCTCAATATCGTGGTGCGATCCGCCGTGGCGGAGCGACTGATGGCGCTTGCGGCCGATGAAAACGCAACGCCCGAAACCCAAGCGGCGGCGATGCATGGAGTGCTCGCGGCCCAGGCAGCGTTGAAGGGCGATGAGCGGTTGGGTAACGAGATCGAGCGGTTCCTGCGCGATCCGAAAAACAACACGCCGAAGGTGAAGCCGGCGGGCGCGCCAGAAGGGCCACCGATCTAAGTGAGAGTGTTGCTCTCTTGAATCACCGGAATGAAAACCGCGAGAGTCACGTCGCAGCGGAGCGAAACTGCACCAGGAGTGCAGCAGAGTTGTTGAAGATTGCACAGCATGGTGTGCAACTCATTGAAAATGTTGCGGGTCGGCTTGCCAAATCAAGTTGCGTTCCTGTACAACTGAACACGTTGCGAGCAGAGCCTCAGGGTTCCGGAGTGGTAGCAGGAAGCTTTTTGATAACCAAGACTGAAAAAATTTTGCCGAAAGGCTTGCGGGACGCAGAACGGTTTGTTATAACTATTCAGGTCAGCGAGAGAAGCAAGAGCAGAGTGCTGCAAGCGAGTTTGACATCGCGAAAGCAACTCTGGTAAGGTAAGTCTTGTTGAAAGCTGCCCCGGCCACGGGGCTGGAAAATCGGGAACAAAGCGTCTCGATGGGTTTCGCGGTAAACGCAAAAACCTCCAGAAATTGATCTTTACTCAAGTTTGAACGCTTTCGCCTACGTGCGCTAATACAGTGCAGCAGATGAAAAGCGGCATGTCGCGTCGTCTCCGCCGGAAGGCGTTGAGTCGCTCCCTGAAAACAGCAGTCCGATTCGCAATTCGCGAGAATTGCAAAGGACGGGTTGTCTCAAAGGTGGAAGCGAGCAGATGCGGGATGTAATCAAGTTTCGAGGACAGTCGTAGCGTCTAGCGACGTTATGGTGTACCGAAGCCTCCGCCTAGCGCGGCAAGGTTTTTCGGTCTTTGACAACAGGTTGAACGTGCCAGTCGTGAGATGGAATGCTCGATTTAAGTTCGAGCGATCTCACAAAATATGGTCTCGCGCCTTTTCGAGCGCGCGAGGCAAGTCCCATCCGACCTCCGTCGGGAATGGGGCGTTCAGGTTTCAAACGAGAGTTTGATCCTGGCTCAGAATCAACGCTGGCGGCGTGCCTAACACATGCAAGTCGCACGAGAAAGAGGGGGCAACTCCTTGAGTAAAGTGGCGTACGGGTGAGTAACACGTGACTAACCTACCTCCGAATGGGGAATAACCTCGGGAAACCGGGGCTAATACCGCATAACATCTACGGATCAAAGCAGCAATGCGTTTGGAGAGGGGGTCGCGGCTGATTAGCTAGTTGGTGGGGTAATGGCCCACCAAGGCTACGATCAGTATCCGGCCTGAGAGGGCGCACGGACACACTGGAACTGAAACACGGTACAGACTCCTACGGGAGGCAGCAGTGGGGATTTTTGCGCAATGGGGGAAACCCTGACG
>PLWX01000292.1 GCA_003151155.1 Acidobacteriaceae bacterium | reverse complement strand
CAAGCGGGCCCTGGGGAATCTCCGCTGTGCTCTGTACCAGCGGTTGTTCGGGGATGATCGCACCTGCCCGGACGAAGACCGGGAGTTGCTCGAGAGCGGGTTGCGCTTTGAATTGATGTGGGCCATCGATCTTGTGGCCGCTCCAGTAGTCGTACCAGTCGCCGGGGGGAAGCAGGATTTCCATCGGGTTCAAGGTTTCGCCGGGGAAGGGGGCGACGAGGAGATCGCGTCCAAAGAGGAATTCGCTATCGTTGCCGACGAAGTCGCCGCGTTCCTGCTTAGGATCGCCGAGAGTTGGATATTCGAGGAAGAGCGGACGCATGACGGGAATGCCGTTGCGGGAATTCTCTTCGAAGGCGGTATAGAGGTAGGGCAGCAGGCGATAGCGCTCCTCAATGTAGTGACGGCGGATGGCCTCGTGAACGGGGCCGTGGACCCAAGGTTCCTTCGGCATGGTGTCGTTGGAATTGTGGTCGCGGAAGAGTGGGGTGAAGGCGCCAACTTCAAACCAGCGAGTGGCGAGGTCGGCGGGAGGACTGTTGCCAAAGCCGCCGATGTCATCGCCGACGAAGGCGTAGCCGGAGATTCCCATGCTGAGCAATGTAGGCAGCTGCAGACGGTAGTGCTCCCAGGTCGCTTGATTGTCGCCGGTCCAAGTGGCGGAGTAGCGCTGGGTTCCGGCGAAGGCGGCGCGGGTGAGGACGAAAGGACGAAGATCGGGTGCGAGTTTTTTCAGGCCGTCGTAGGTGGCGCGAACTTGCTCCATGCCGACGACGTTATGGATTTCGCGATGGTCGGTTTTGCGTTCGCCATCGGCTTCGTCGACGCGATGGACGGTGTCGAGGGGCATGGTCTTCTCGGGATAACGAAAGACCGAGGGCTCATTCATGTCGTTCCAGAAACCGCGCACGCCCATGTTGACGAAATCTTTGTAGAGGGAACCGTACCAGTCGCGCGCACGCTTCAGGGTGAAGTCCGGGAAGACGCTGGGACCGGGCCACACGGGGCCGACATACACCGAGCCGTCGGGATTCTTCACGAAGTTATCGGCGGCGAGACCTTCGTCGTAAGGCTTGTAGCCCTTCTTCGCGGCGAGATGGAGATCGGAGATCACGACAAATTTGAAGTTCTGCTTAGCGAGGTCCTGGATCATCTGCTCAAAGTGGGGGAAATATTTGCGATTGATGTCGAAGGCGCGGTATCCCTCGAGGTAATCGATGTCGAGGTAGAGGACGTCGGCAGGGATCTGGCGATCGCGGAGTTCTTTGGCGATCTCGTAAACGCGCGATTCGGGGTAATAGCTATAGCGCGATTGCTGGTAGCCGAGGGTGTAGCGCGGCGGAAGCGGAGTGTGACCGGTGAGCGCGGTGTATTGCGAGACGATGCTCTTGGGATGCGGACCATAAAAGAAGTAGTAATCGAGTTCGCCGNNTTGTAAAGCGGGTCGCTGCCGTAGATCCAGCCGACGGCGTCGGTGTTCCAGTTGGTGAAGGCCTGACCGCGAATGTCGAGGGGGGCGGCTTTGTCGCCAAGGCCGAAGATGTGTTCGTCGATGGGCAGTGATTTGTAGACGCGGAAATTCTGACCGTGAAATTCGACAGGGAAGCCGGGCTTGTCCTGCGAAATGATCTCGCCTGACGGGTCGAGGAAGGTCAATATGCCGGTGGTGCGATCGACGGAAGCGGAGAGTTGGCCGGTGGAGAGAATGACTTGTTGGCGAGTATCGTGGCGCTCGACTTTTACGTCCTGCGAAGTGCCGATCACAGCGAAAGAGGCATGGGTAGNNCTTAATTGGCCCGAGTTGTGCATAAGAAGAAACGAGAAGTGCGAAGAGGAGAACTGCGGGAAAAGTGGTTCGATAAGCTATGCGCATCACTCCGACACGCTAGGAGGATTGTGAAGAAGTGTCAAATGGGACTTAGGTCGCATTGAGATATTTGTGAGGACATGCTTAAAATAAATCGCCATTTGAAGGCAGAGATTCCGTAACGCAAAAGCCGCGCCTAACGACGGTTTCGAAGGAATCGTGCTTATAGATCGAGAGTTCCAGGATGGTTATTGGGACTTCAGCGACGCGAAGTAATTGATTTGTGCGGTGCCCCCCAAGACACTGCTCAAACTTTGGTTGAGGAGGAAGTATGAAGAAGTCGTTTCTGACGGCTTCCGTCGTGCTGCTCTGCGTTCTTTGCTTGGGTGTTTTCGGATTTGCCCAATCGGATACAGGCACCATCAACGGAACCGTTACGGATGCACAGGGCGCAGTAATTTCCAACGCGACTGTGACTGCTACCAACACCGGCACTAACAAAACCTACACAGCAAAATCAGACAGCCGCGGCAGCTACACCATTCCTGGCGTAATGCGCGGACCGTACCACGTTGAGATCAAAGCAGACGGTTTCAAGTCGGCCACGCAGGATTTCCTGCTGAATATCTCAGAACAAAAGGACTTCAGTGCGTCGCTCACACCGGGATCGGTGAGTGAATCGGTGACGGTGGATGCGGGCGCAAGCGTGGTGGACACAACCACATCGTCAACCGGGGAAGTGATCACGGGACAGCAAGTCACCGAGTTGCCGCTCAATGGCCGTAACTTCACGCAACTGGCGTTGCTGACTCCCGGCGTGACGCGTGGTGCATATGGCAGCCAAGCGAGCGGCGTGGGCAATAACGCGGAAACCTTCCGCTACAACCAGACGGGGGGCGCGGCGCTTAGCGTTAACGGCCTACGTCAACAGGCGAACAATTACACGCTCGATGGCGTGGATAACAACGAGTCGCTGGTCAACAGCATCGTGTTCTTCCCACCGGTGGAAGCGACGCAGGAATTTCGCGTTAACACTTCCGTAGCTCCGGCGGAGTTCGGTCGCGCGGGCGGCGGCATCATTCAGACCTCGATCAAGTCGGGCAGCAATCAGTGGCACGGGTCGGCGTTTGACTTCCTGCGCAACAGCGTATTCGACGCGAACGCCGCCTATTTTGATCCCATCACCAATGGCGAGCCGACGAAGAAAAAGCCCTTCCGCCGAAACCAGTTTGGAGGAACGCTGGGCGGCGCGATCATCAAGAATAAGATGTTCATCTTTGGCGACTACCAGGGATTCCGTGACGCACAGCCGCAGAACCCGCAGTTCACAACGGTTCCGACGGCAAAAATGCGTACGGGTGATTTTTCCGAATTGCTCGGCACCAACTTCACGCATCCGCCCTCTTGCGCACCTGCGGGCTCGCCGGTGGGGGCGATCTTTGACCCCACGACCTGCCAGCCGTTCACGGGCAACATCATCCCATCGAACATGATTAACGTCGTTGGCTTGAAGTACCTGAATGCGTTCCCGGCGCCGAATGTTCCGGGCGTGCTGCAGAATAATTTCACCAGTGAACCGCAGGTGATCGAAAACTACAACGACTTCGATATTCGTGCCGATTACAACCTGTCGTCGAAGGACACGCTCTTCGGCCGTTACAGCTTCGGCAATGACGACACAACGCAGCAGACGGTGCTAGGCACGCTTCCTTCGGGATTCGGGTCGGGTGGCCGGGATAACAAGCCACGCGGAATTGCTTTTGGCGAGACCCACACCTTCGGCGCCACGCTGTTGAATGACTTCCGGTTCGGTTATTTGAAGGAGTTCTACGACTATGCGAACCCGTTCAACAACGTGCCGGTCTCGGAAAATCTCGGTATCCCTGGGGCAAACCGGTTGCCGGAGTTAGGCGGCGGAGCGCTGATTGGACCGGGCGACAATTCGATCTCGTACACCGGTGACGGGGGACCGTACATCGTCAACCAGTACTCCATGCAATTCCAAGACACGCTTTCGTGGATCCGCGGCAATCACAGCTTCAAGTTTGGCGCGAACGTGATCCGGCGCGAAGTGGATATCTTCCAGTCGGATTATCGCGGCAAAGGATTCTTCCAGATCGGCAATGGCGACACGACCGGTTACCCGGTTGCGGAACTGCTTGCTGGTTTCATGAACGAATACGACATTTCCAGCCCCATCAACGGTGCGACGTATAGCTGGGAGACCGGGTACTTCGCGCAGGACGACTGGAAGGTGACGAGCCGGTTGACGTTGAACCTGGGTCTTCGCTACGACCTGTATACCAATCCGTACGAAGAGCATAACCAGTGGTCGAACTTCAACCTGGCGACGGGCGTGTTGGAAGAGGCCGGCAAAAGCGGCGACTCGCGTTCGCTGGTGAACACTGACAAGAACAACCTTGCACCACGCATCGGCTTTGCCTATGACCTGTTCGGCCAAGGCAAAACTATTCTTCGCGGCGGCTTCGGCATCTTCTACTTCCTGGATCGTGGCGGCGTCGGCAATCAACTGATCGCGAACCCGGATTGGACGTCGGCTGGTGCGTTTACCTTCGGCAATGGGTATCGTATTACGCTGTCGGGTCAAGGTCCGAATAACAATAACGATCCGAATGCGGTGGTGGCGGGACAGATTCCTGGGCCGACGAGCTCGATTGACCTGACGCATCCGACTAACACGCAGGTACTCGCGAACTTACCGAATAATCAGAACTCGGCGATTAACGAGTGGAATCTGCAACTCACCCAGGAACTTGGACACGCGACGGAGTTCAACGTTGCTTACGTCGGGAACCGCTCCGATCACCTGATGACCATATACAACGCGAATGGTCCTCACCTGGTTGGGTTTGCCGGAAATCCGTACGCGGCTCAAGGCCTCAACGTGATTGTCGAGGCAGCGACCGGTACATCAAACTACAACGGGTTGCAGACGAGCTTGAACCATCGCATGACCAACGGTCTGCAGTTCACGGCGGCCTACACCTGGTCGCATGCATTGGATAATTCGCGTAGCGCGTACTCCAACGTTGGCAGCAACCAGCAGATCTTCACGAGTGGTTATGGAAGCCTGCTGCAGTACAACTATGGCAACTCTGAAGATGATCAGCGGCACGCCTTTACGTTTGCATCGCTGTACGATCTTCCGTTCGGACACGGCAAGCGGTGGGGCGGCAACTGGAACAGTTTCACCAACCAGGCTCTCGGGGGATGGCAGTTCAATATCATTGCCTCGCTCGGGACGGGTACGCCGTTCGACATCATCTACCAGGGAAACAACTGCAATAACTGCCAAGTCCATCCTCTGGTTTTAGGCAACGTCAGCACGGGTAACTTCGGTCGCGACGCGTCCAACAACAACAGCCTGATCTGGATGAAGGGGTCGTTTGCGCCGTTGCCCCAAGATGCAAATGGGAATTTCCTCTACCCGAGCAACATGGAGAAGAACCAGTTCTACGGCCCCGGTTATAACCCGGTGGATGTTTCGATCTTCAAGAACTTCGCGTTGACCGAACGATTGAAGATGGAATTCCGCGCTGAGGCCTACAACTTATTGAACACGCCACAGTTGGTGAATCCGAATTCGGGAGCGGGCTGCACGTCTGGCGCCTCGATCTGCAACGGGAACAACTCACTGGGCGAGATCAACTCAACCCGCGCGTACTCGGAGCGTGAATTGCAGTTTGCACTGCGCTTCACCTTCTAGTCGGCAACGTACCGAGGCAGGCGATGGAGACATTGCCTGCTTTTTCTCTGATTCCCATCTTCATATTGTTGGTTTAAGGTCTCGTTTATGGCCCGAACTATCTCCTCGCGTCTTTTTCTGGCGTGCGCACTTTTATTCTGTTCTTTCGGTTTCGCGCAAGCTCCCAAAATTACGAAGGTCGATCCGCCGAACTGGTGGGCGAATTTTCCGCATAGCCCGATGCTGATGATCACGGGTGAAAATCTTTCGAATGCAAAAGTATCGTTGGCGTATCCGCACTTGAAGGTTGGGAAGGCGGAGAGCAGCGCCGATGGGCATTACGTTTTTGTTGCGCTCGAAGAGCAAGGGGCAAAGGCGGGGACCGCGCACTTCAAATTGCAGACTTCAGGGGGCTCCGCCGATTTTGATTTTGCACTGAAGGAACGGGCGCCGCTGGCTGGACGGGCACTGGGAGTGGACAAGAGCGACGTCATCTACCTGATCATGCCGGATCGGTTTGCCGATGGCGACACCAGCAACGATGATCCGCCGAACGCGCGTGGGCATTTCAATCGTAATGAGCAGCATGCGTATCACGGCGGCGATTTAAAGGGTGTGAGCGACCATCTGGATTACCTGCATGATCTTGGGATCACCACGCTGTGGCTCACGCCGTGGTGGAAGAACGATGGCAATTCCGCGGATTATCACGGGTATCACGTCACGGATTTCTACGGAGTGGAAGATCACTTCGGAACGATGAAGGACGTGCAAGACCTCGTGGCCGCCGCGCACAAGAAGGGGATGAAGGTCCTGATCGACTACGTGGTGAACCACACCGGGCCGAACAACGCGTGGGCGAACGATCCGCCGACGCCGACGTGGCTGCATGGAACAGTGCAGCATCATCCGACGCCGCTATATAACTTCTGGCCGCTGGTGGATCCACATGCGACGGCTGCGGAACGGGCGCCAGTACTGGAAGGATGGTTTGTAGATAAGCTTCCGGACTTGAATGTCAATGATCCGAAACTGGCGGAATACCTGACGGACAACGCGTTGTGGTGGATGGAAGTTGCGGGGCTGGATGGGTTTCGACTGGACACGTTCCCGTATTCTTCGCGAAGTTTCTGGAGCAAATGGCACGAGGCGCTGTTCAGCGTTTATCCGAAGACGTTCACGATCGGCGAAGTGTCGGATGGGGATCCGGCGGTGGTGTCGTTCTTCCAAGGGGGAAGAAAGCAGTATGACGGGATCGATTCCGGCGTGAGTTCGGTGTTCGACTTTCCAATGTATTACGCGATTCGGGATGTCGTGATGAAGGGCGGCGAAGCCAAGAAACTGGGCGAAGTACTGGCGCACGACGCTCTCTATCCTGACGCGAAGGACCTGATCACGTTCATCGGGAATCATGACAAGAATCGTGTCATGGGGGAAGAGGCAGCAACGGTCCAGAAATTGAATGCCGCTGCGAGCCTGCTGGTGACTCTGCGTGGGATTCCGGAGATTTACTCAGGCGACGAGATTGCAATGCCAGGCGGCGATGATCCGGATAACCGTCGCGACTTCCCAGGCGGATTTCCGGGGGATGCGAAGAATGCGTTCGTCGAGAGTGGACGGACTGCGGAACAGCAGGAAGCGTTTGCGCATCTGCAGAAATTGCTTCGGTTGCGGCGCGAGCACCAGGCATTGCAGGGTGGAGAAGAGACGGACTTGCTGGCGACAGCGGCGAATTTCGCGTTCCTGCGTGCGAGCGGAAACGACCGAGTACTGGTGGTGCTGAACTCGGCTGCGACGGAGCAGACGGTGAAAATCCCGACGGAAGCGACGCCCCTGGCGAACGCGCATGGATTGACGGCGCTGGACAACGGTATGCAGAGCGAGGTTGCCAACGGATCGGTAAGCGTGAAGGTTGCGCCGATGACGGTTGGGATTTACCAGGTGAACTGAAGCCAGATTCGGTCGCGAGTAGCAGGCCCGCCCGCTGAGTGCAGGGGCGGGCTTTTTTCTGTCTATCAATCCGGAACGCGGCGCCTTTCCTACTCGCCTCGGCTTAGTCGTTCCCTGTAGGATAGGTAGTTCTCATAACAATAAGGAGCGCCGCATGTCTATTGCCGTCGCTGAGCTGGATCCGAAGGTTATCTGGAAGCATTTTGATGCGTTGACGAAGATTCCCCGTCCTTCTACGAAAGAAGAGGCCGCACGCAACTACGTGATTGCGTTGGCCGAAAAGCTGGGGCTGGAACATGTGCAGGACAAGGCAGGGAACCTGGTGGTACGGAAGGCGGCGAAGCCGGGGCGCGAGAAAGCGCCAATGGCGGCACTGCAGGGCCATCTCGACATGGTGTGCGAGAAGAACGAGGGAACGCAGCATAACTTCGACACCGATCCGATCAAGGTGGTGGAGCGGGAAGGTTGGCTTTACGCGGATGGGACCACACTGGGCTCCGACAATGGGGTGGGAGTGGCGACGGCGCTGGCGGTAATGGAAAGTAACGACATCAATCACGGGCCGCTGGAGTTTGTGTTCACCATTGATGAAGAAACCGGTTTGACGGGCGCGGCGGATTTTCAGCCAGGGTTGCTGAAGTCGAAGTACTTCCTGAATCTCGACGGTGAAGAGAAGGACACGTTGTGCATCGGGTGCGCAGGCGGCGTGACCAGCTATTCACGGCGAAAGATTGCGCACGCGGCAGCTCCGAAAGGGAATGCGTTTCGCATTAAAGTTTTTGGGCTGAAGGGCGGACACTCAGGTGTGGATATTCACTTGGGGCGCGGCAACGCGGTGCGGATCCTGGGACGGCTTTTGCAGGCACTGATCGAGAAGGCGGGAGCAGATGTCGCCGATCTGAAGGGCGGAAGCGCGCAGAATGCGATTCCACGCGAAGCTTATGCGGTGGTGGTAGTGGATGCGGCGCGCGAAGCGGAATTGAAGAAGCTAGTTGCTCAAATTGAAGCGGATGTGCAGTCGGAGCTGGGAGCATTCGATCCGGGAGTGAAGATCAGCGTGGAAGCGACCGCGGCTCCGGCGCAGGTAATTGACCGCAAAGACGCGGTGGCGATCGCATCAATGATTTCGAGCTTGCATCATGGCGTGCTCGCGATGAGCCCGGATATCCCGGGACTGGTGCAGACATCGACAAACGTTGCGACAATTTCGGTTACTGGCGACGAGGCCGAGATCGTGACCAGCCAGCGCAGTTCGATCGAGAGCAGCAAGCATGCTGCGGCGCGGATGGTGGCGACGGTGTGCCGGATGGGCGGGTTTACGGTGGAACATAACACCGGGTACCCGGGATGGAAGCCGGAGCCGACGAGCGACATCGTGCGGATCTCGCGCGAGGTTCATAAAGAGGTGCTCGGGAAAGATCCGGAGCTGGTGGCGATGCACGCCGGCTTAGAGTGTGGCGTGATCGGCGAAAAGCATAGCGGCATGCAGATGATCTCGTTCGGTCCGCAGATCGAGAACCCGCACAGTCCGAACGAACGGGTGCAGATTTCGTCGGTAGCAAGCTTCTGGAAATTTCTGAAAGTGCTTCTCGAGCGGATCTAAGGGCCCATGCAGGTACTCGTCGATATACTTGCGCAGACGTTGCGAACGCTATGGGCGCACCGTCTTCGCACTTTCCTGACCATGTTCGGAATTGCGTGGGGCGTGGGATCGCTCCTGCTGCTCGTCGGATTGGGCGAGGGCTTCCGCTCGGGCAACCGGCGCGAGATGGAAGAACTGGGCAAGGACATCATGTTTGTGTTTCCGGGCCGCGCACCGGCGGTGCAGGGAAACATGGCATCGGCGCGGAATTACCTGCTCACCTATAAAGACTATCTCGACATCCGAAATGCGCCCTACGTGCGCGCTGCTGCGCCGATCATCACCCGCGACGATGTGCATGCCGTGAGTGAGTTTGCCAACGCGAACGGGCAGTTGGTCGGCGCTGTGCCGGAGTATGCGGAGATTCGGTACCTGCCCTTGAAGCAGGGTCGGTGGATTAATTCGGCCGACGATCAGCAGAAACGAAACGTCATCGTGCTGGGCGACGAGTTGACCCACAACTTATTTCCGGGACATCCGGCGCTGAGTGAAACAGTGCTGCTCAACGGGACGGCATTCGAGGTGATTGGAACGGTTCAACGTGTGGGGCGGGGCGATCAGAATTCGACCAACATGCGCGCCTACATTCCTTTCCAGGTGATGAATATGGATTTCCCGGTGAAAGGAGAAGAAGGAAGGGGAGCGGTTTCGTTCATCAATTATCAGCCGCGCACGCGTGCCGAACATGCGCTGTCAGCTACCGAGGTACGCAAGGTCATCGCGCGGAACCATGGGTTCGACGTGAATGACGACAACGCATTCGAACTTTGGGACACGATCAAGCAGTCGGAAATGATTGGTGCGATCTTCGATGCGATGAATGGATTCCTGGGTAGTGTGGGACTGGTGACGCTGGGGCTGGGCGCGATCGGCGTGGTGAACATCATGCTGGTGTCGGTGACGGAGCGTACCAGCGAGATCGGGCTGCGGAAGGCGCTGGGTGCGACGAACCGGAGCATCCTGATGCAGTTCTTCGTGGAAGGCGTGTTGCTGACGATGGTGAGCGGCTTCCTGGGAATTGGCGCAGCGGCAGCGATCATGGTGCCGCTGAGCGGGATCAAGGGCCAGGGCGGGTTCGATCCGCCCAAGCTGGTTCCGGCGACCGCAGCACTGGCCATCGGAAGCCTGGTACTGGCTGGGGTGGCGGCAGGTCTTTACCCGGCGCGCCGGGCCGCTAACCTGACGCCGGTAGAAGCGTTGCGGAAGGATTAGGCGTGCGCGACATACTGAACGAAGCTTTCGTCGCATTGCGATACAACCGGCGTCGCAGCATGCTCACCATGCTGGGAATGGCGTGGGGGATCGCGACGGTGGTGTTGCTGCTGGCATATGGCAACGGCTTCGGCGACGCGGTGATGCACGTGTTCGAGAGCTTCGGCATGAAGACGATGATCATCGTGCCGGGACGCTCGTCGATGCAAGCGGGCGGGCAGAAGGCGGGATCGCAAGTAAAGTTCACGCTGGATGATCTCGATGTGCTGACGACGAACATTCCGCAGATCACGCGGATTACGCCGGAAGTGAACAAGGATTGCGTGGTGCAGTTCGATACGCGCTCCTTCAGCTTCCAGGTGCAGGGCGGGTATCCGAACAGTCGGGAGATTCGCGTGCTCGACCTGGCGCAGGGGCGGTATTACAACGCCGATGACCAGGCCCAGCGGGCGCGCGTGCTGGTGATGGCTTCCGAAGCGAAGGAAAAATTATTCTCCGGGCGGAACGCGATCGGTGAACACGTGCGGCTGGACGGGGTGAGCTTTGAAGTGATCGGCGTGTTAAAGGCAAAGATGCAGGAGGGCGATAACGATATCAATCGCCAACTCTTCATTCCGTTCACCTCGATGGGCGACCTGAAAGATACGCATTATCTCGGTGATATCTGGATCACCTACGAGGTGGATGACTACCTCGGGCTGGAACAGACGGTGCGCAATGTGCTGGCGATCCAGCATAAGTTCAATCCGGCGGATCGGCGGGCGCTGTTGATCTTCAACCTGATGACGCAGGTGCATCAGTTTCAGGTGATCACGCTGGGACTGAAGATATTGCTCGCCTTCATCGGAACGCTGAC
>PLWX01000055.1:20615-43189 GCA_003151155.1 Acidobacteriaceae bacterium | reverse complement strand
GTTGCGTGGTGACCGATCCCGGCGTGTTCGCTGCCCCCGTGCTCAGCAGGTTGATACCGAACGTAGTGAGTTTGGTGCGATCCACTTCGGCAAACTTTACCTTAACCATTACCTGGCGCTGGCGCGCTTGCGATAGGTGTACCGAATTGACCAGGTCTTTCGCGAAGGGTTGCGACATTCTTGCAATCTGGTCAATCACCGCTTGCGAAGACGCAGTTCCGGTCAGGACAACCCTGCCCTCCTCGGCTTCTGCGCTGATCGGTTCACGTGGGAAACTCGTGCGGATCGCATCGCGCAACATGGAAACATCCACGTCTGCGAATACCTCAACGATGCGCGAGCTGTTGTCTTCCTGCCATAACACCACGCTGGAACTGCCCGGCCCCGCCGCGGTAATCGCCAACTCGTTCGGCGACGTCGTCGTGGTGGTTACGACCGCTGGATTGCCCACCAACACGCGCCTCAACCGCGTATCCGTGCGCACTACGACCGTGTGACCGACCAGGATATGCACCACTTCGCTGTTACCCGCGGTGGCGTTCTCACTCCCTTGTTGCGCCGCAGGCGCTGCTGGCGCTGCCGGTTCCTGACCTTGTCCCACTGCTCCCAGAGACAGGCATCCGATGCATCCCAACAACAGCACAATGCGACTTCTCATTGCGATCGCCAAGTTGATCCCTCGCCTCTTACCTATCCGGATTATTCCCGAGTAGGCTGTTGACCTAATTTTCAGCTGCTGTCGCGGAAAAAGTTGCCGTGGTGACTTTCCCTGCTGCGACCGTCTCCACCGTGTACCCCGGCGGTTTCGTCTTCACGGCCACGCGTCCGCCTTGCTTCAATTCCTGCTTACGCGGCTCAATTCGCTTGATACCTGCCAGTTCATTCGTGCTCACCGGCGCAACTTCCGGCGTCGCGCTGTCGTTTCCGTTACGCAATGCGATCTCAACTTTGCCTTGCGACTGCGCCAGCATCAACCTTTCCGATTGCTCCGGCGTCAACAGCAGCGTGACCACCTTCACGTCTTCCGGCTTGCCGTTCGGATCTGGTTCCGACTTCGTTCCCGTAGTCAGCACCTGCACGTTTTGCAGCACCGTCCGCGACACCGTGTCATTTCCGTCGCCGCGCAGGGTGATCAGCACATCCACGTGTGAGCCTGGAAACAGGTAGCCGGCCACGTTAGCGACTTCATCAGTCCGCACCGCCATCGCCCGCATTCCATCGGGAATCTTGGCCGCCAGGCCATAGCTGGTTGACGACGCCAGGTCGCGCTGCAAGATCGGCTCTTTCGCCGGCACTGGATAGATCAGGATGTGCCCGATGACATCCCCTTTCTTCTCGATTAGTCCCTCGAGCGGCACATTCAAAGGCCAGTTCGCTTCCATCAGGTTATCTGCCGTCAGCGGCGTACCCGGCTGCAACGCACTCGTAGCTACCACTATGATTCGTGTCTGCGGACGGCTCTGCCGCTTCGACACGCGCATATAAAACACCGAAGTGATTCCGATTGAAATCAACAGGGCTGCAAGCAATGCGAAACCAATTCGTCGGGTATCCGTAACTACCTCCACAATACGGGGACTAGGGACCAGTACAACGTGCCTGCAGCGAACGCCAACCCATATGGCATTCGCATAGCTTTCGGGTTTTGCAAATTCACTGTCGGATGAGGCTGCAATCCGTGACGCGAGTGATGAAAGGCCACGCCGAGCGTGTTTCGCATGGTTTCGATCACTCTGCCTTTAAACACCATGATGATGATCGCTAATGCTCCACCTGCGATCGCCGTCGCGAACATTACTCGAAACGAGGCGCTCGGTCCTACCAGGCATCCGAGCGCGGCAGCCAGCTTTACATCGCCAGCACCCATCGCCCGAACCAGGTAAAAGAGCATGAAGATTCCGCCAAACAACAAGCATCCTTCGATTGCAGAGAGCAATCCGGTCAACCCGTGAAATACGCTCTGCAACACGATCCCGGCGATCATCGAGCTATACGTCAGCCAGTTTGGAATGCGCCGCTGCTTCACGTCGACGACTGCGGCAGTTACTGCCACCGCGCCTGCCAGCGCCGTCATGAACTGCGTCGAAGTAATCAACTACACCGCCATGCCGTACATTTTGAAAATCAGGCGCACGATTCTTCCATGCGTAATCGCCATGGGTGACTCGCCCCACGGCGCCATGGTTTTTGTTTCAGCGGAAATTGCGAAAGCTTCCGTATGGCGCGTAAGCGTGCTGCAAGCTCTGAGCCTACGGCGCCTCCGAATTTAGCCAGCGGAGATCGCGCTGCCGATCTTCCCGTTGAGAACTGTGATCGCCGAGGTGATGTCCGAAGCCAAATTGTTCGAACCGAAGACGACTGCGGCCAAAACCGCCGCCAGCACCAGCGCGTATTCCAAAAGGTCCTGACCCGATTCTTCACGGTGAAAGTTGCTGAGGAACTGCTTCATGTGTGAATCTCCTTTTCCGATGTTGTGATTGCCCCACCCAAAACACATTTCCAAGCCGAACCTGACCGTAAACAACCGAGTGCCATTGCCTTGGAAGTGCGTTGGCTTGCCCGACCCTATCCTCGGNNATCCCGTCTTGAATTCCTAAGTCACAGGAAACACAGCCACAACTTGCAGAAAGTGCGATTTTTTGAACGTGCGGGAGAGCCCGATGTGCAAGCTTTTGCGACATCTCGGAAGCAACTTGTATTGTTCTGTCAGACAGTGCCGGGAAATATACCGTTACGCCACTGAATTTCTGCGCTGTTAGTCAGGATTGCGCCCAATTGCTTGTCAGCCGAATGCGCCAACTTTCAGCATCTTCGCCTTCTTGGGATCGGAAACCGGCGATTGCCGAGGATCGGCCGTCTTTTCTGCACGGAATCCGTCATGTCGAGCGGTGTGGAAGCCTGCTTGCAATCGAATTCAGCATTCCTGAACAGACCAGAGCGATGTCTGGAGGTCCGCTTTTGCTTGCTTGGTTGAGACCTGTCTTCCTAACTTCATCCGCCTCGACTGGCGCTGCCGTGCCCCAACCCGCACGTCAATCCTTGCCCGACCTTGCCTCCCTGCCTCCGCGCTCTCTCCTCGCTCGGATCGGGACCTTTCCCTTTGTCCTTGCGGCACTGGTCGTGATGAAGATCTTCGGATTTGCGCTCTCTGGGGTGGGCGACAACGACATCTTCTGGCACCTGCGCAACGGCCAGTTCATGACCGCCCAACATCGTTTTCCGTCGGTGGATGCATACTCCTATACCGCCGCCGGCATGCCTTGGCTCAGCCACGAATGGCTCTCTGAATTCATTTACTACACCGCATTCCGCGCCTTCCACTTGCAAGGCTTGTGGATCATCACCGCCTTCTTACCCGCGATCACTGCCTGCGTAATGTTTTATCTCGCATTTCAACGCAGCCGCGATCCTTTCGGCGCGGGGATTGCCACTCTATTAGGCACCGCCTTGATGTCCGTGGGCGATGGTCCCCGCATGCACCATTTCGGATGGCTCTGCTTTGTCGGCATCTTCGCGATTTTGCAGCGCTTCCGGCTTCGTCGAACCGGCCCCCTCTGGACCATCCCGATCCTCTTTTGTCTTTGGATTAACCTCCACGGCTCTTGGCCATTCGGAATGGTGATTTTCGGCCTCATCTTCCTCGCCGGATTCGTCAAGGAAGATATCGGCAGGATCCAGGCTGCCCCGTGGACACCGGCTGAACGTCTAAAGCTCCTCGTCACCGGCGCGGCATCCGCGGCCGCGGTGTTCATCAACCCCTTCGGATCCAAATTGGTTTTTTATCCCGCGGACCTGTTCCTTCACCAGAAGCTGAATTTAGACGTGGTCCAGGAATGGAGGGTATTGGCCTTCAGCGGCGCGACGGGTGTGTGGGTCGGCATCACCCTTGCGATTCTGCTGATCGGCACGGCTCTTACCGGGGTTCGCTGGAGACTGGACGATCTCGCACTGACTATCCTGGTTTTCTATTGCGGATTTTCCCATGAGCGCATGTTCCTGCCCGCGGGCATCATCCTCGCCACCGTGCTGGCGCCGTTTCTTACCGGTCTCAGTTCCTACGATCCTGCGCAAGAACGCACCAGGTTGAACTTGGCACTTCTGGCTGGAATTCTCGTTGCCATGGTAGTGCTCTTCCCGAGTGAGAAAAAACTTCAGAGCAAAATCGACAGAACCTATCCACTGCGAGCGGTCCAATATTTGCGCCTCCACGGCGGTCGCGGACGATTATTCAATGAATACAACTGGGGCGGTTATCTCGAATGGACGATGCCGGAGCAGCGCACGTTCATCGATTCTCGCACCGATATCTTCGAGCACAAGGGCGTGCTTCGCGAGTTTGTCGATGTCATCCGGCTCAAACATCCTGAGAAAGTCATGGAGAAGTATCAAATCGATTCTGTTCTCATCACACCCGGCACAGACATTAATGTCTGGTTTGATCTTCAGCCCAATTGGCACCTCGCCTATCACGATGCCATCAGCGCGGTCTACGTGCGGAATCCGTAGGCCTGCATGTTAAAGCGGCCCCTCCTCTGGCTGATCATACTGGCGATGTTGTCGCTCCAGGGCGCGTGCATCGCCTCTCACTGGAGCGCCGTAAAGGCCGGCACTCCTGACTTTGCTGCCCTTTATGGCGCCGCGCAATCGATTCATCAAGGCGTAGTTCCCGACTACGATCCGAAGAAAATTCACGGCGTCGATGCAGCTCTCGACAGCCCAGGCGTTAAGCCTCTTCCACTCGCGGAGACCCGCGTTGACACCCTGCATCCGCCATTCGAGATTTTGCTCTTTCTTCCGTTCACTTTTTTGTCGTATCCAACTGCCTATATCGTGTGGAGCGCTTTCAATCTTGTGTTCGCATGGCTCGTCCTCGTTGTTCTCTGGCCCTACCTGCCACGACTGCAACCGGAATTTGAAGTGGTCGCCATTCTCTATGGGACTGCCTTGCCTCTCATCGTCTGTCTGCTCCAGGGACAGGATTCGATCTTGTTATTGCTGCTGCTGAGTTTGGCGTTTGTATGCCTTGCCCAACGCAAGGACCGCACCGCCGGCTATCTGCTCGCGCTCGGCTTGTTTAAGTTTCATCTTGTGTTGCCCATCGTCGCCGCGCTGCTTGTGGCGCGTAAATGGAAAACCGTAGCGGGATTCTCGCAAGGATTTTTTCTCTTAATGCTCGCCACATTATTCGCGTTGGGGCGTTATTCGACACTGGGTTATCTGCCCTTTATTGCGCACTACAGCCGCTATACGACGGTCAATGCAAGCCCGCAGACGATTCTCATGCCGAATATCCGTGGACTAGTCTCTTTCATATCAAGAGATCTTATTGGCGTCCAACTCCAATCATTGACCGTCGTCGCGATCTCTGTGACCTTGCTCATTGTCATGCTGGTGTGGAACTCCCGGTTCCGTTGTACTCTTTGCGCCAAGACTACGTTTTCTTTCGCAGTCGCCGTCACATCTCTCGTTAGCTATCATTACTACATTCACAATGCTGTGATTTTGTGTCTGCCTATGCTGCTTATGGCCGACGAGATCCTCGGTTCAGAGGGTGATCGTAAATTGCGCCAATTCTTCATTATCAATTTGGCGCTGGCTTGCGCTACGATGCTTTCCCCATTGCTCGGCATCATGTCAGTCACTTCCGCGATGCCCTTGCTCGCAGTTGAGTCATTCATTTTTGCGGGCATGATCTTTGCGATGCCGTATAGGTCACATCAGAGATGGCATTCTGGTCCACGACTAGAGAGCGGCGCCCATCTTTAGATCATAGCTCCGGAGGTGCGGAAGTCGTGCGGTGTATCTTCGATGGTTGGCGAACCGTGATTCAACCGAAAGCAAGCGACGCAAAGGCAGATCGTCGGTATTGTAATCAGCGCCGAGAGATCGAAGTAGTAAAGGATGATGAAAAGCGGCGCACTGAAGAAAGCGATCAGCAATAGCGGGTCCTTCGGACGCCTCGAGAGATTCGACACCAACATCACTGGAACGGCGAGCACTGCCAGATCGTGCGCGAATAGATGAGGAGCCGCGAAGCAATACACACAAATCGCGGTCGCAAAAACAAACTCCAATAAGCGCGCTCGCCTCCACCAGTGCCAGAAAATAGCGACCACCGCGGTTAACAATACCAGCGCCAAACGTTGGTGGTCGCCGAGGATGAGCGCAATGATTCCGCGCATCGTCGGCATCCGGAAGATCGGCAGGAAGTCTCCTCCCACCTTCGTACAGAACAGAAAACCGCGAACTCCCGCACGTCCCATATACGCTATCGAACCCGCGGTGAGCGCCGCCGCTGCCACACTGAAAGCCGCCGCAAACTTTGTGCGGCCGAATGCTAGTAACGCGATCGCGAGGATTAGCGGTAGTTGCGGCTTGAACAACGCGAGCGATAAAACAAGTCCCGCTGCAATATCGGCGTCCTTCCGCAATAAATAGAAACACCCCGACGTGACCAGCAGGAGCAACAACGAGTCCTGTCCCAATTCCAGGCAGATGCCGATTGGGAAAATTGCTGCGACGATAGCCACTGCGATAACCGGCTTCGTACCGATCGCCTTACCCAGCAGCAGCCCCGATGCAACCAGGCATAGCAGGCTGAATATCTGCCACGCGTGAAAGCTGCGCAAGAATGGCAGCTTCGAGAAAGGGGCGAAAAGCAAGAGTTCCTGTGGAGGATGGAAGAACGGTACAAAATTGTTGAAAGCTTGGATCTGCTGAGTGACTTGGTACTGGAAGTCATAAATCCTGGTCGGCGCTTCCCGGGCCGTTTGTCCGGCTAAATAGAAAGCTCCGTAATCAGAGTGTAACGGGGGAGTTTGTATGTAGACCCAAAAAGCGATCAGGTTCACGACGGTAAGAATGATATAGACACTGAGCTTCTGAAGATTGTTCTGGACAGGCTCTTCCATGAGTGGAGGGAACTCTACAGTTTTTCCCACAGCTGCGCAATGCGGCCTTTTTTCACGAGCCGCGCGGTCTGCGTGGCTAAAGGTAGGCTGATACATCCTGAATCCAGCAATCGACTGAAACACGCGATGAAAAGCAGTCCCGTGGGAATAACCAGAAATGCGGAGAGTCTGAACGAGAAAAGGCAAAGCGCAAGCGGGGCACTCGTTATAACAGCAAGGAAAAGCGTGTCACTCTCTCGCCGAGTTTCAAAAAGAATCGCGAGCGGTATCACGAGGACCACCAGGTCGTAGGCAAACAGATGCGGAGCGGCAATACTAGCGAAGCAAATCGAACTGGCGACCGTGAAACCAAGAGATTTTGATTTCTTCCAAACAGGAAATAGGAGTGCCAACCCGATTAAGAGAAAGGCGATCGCGAGTCTTGCGTGATCGCCCCCAAATACGGAGAGCACGCCCAGAATGTTAGGCATCGCCCTCAGTTCGGCGTGCTGTTCACCTAATCGCATACATTCGAGGAATGAGACCGCGCCCGACTTTCCCATATAAAGAAGCGAAGCGCTGGTCACAACGAGTGCACTACTCATAAAGCTGCAAATAAAACGCTTTCTCCCGAGAGCAAACAATGCAAACGCAAGAATTACTGGCAATTGCGGCTTGAAGAGCGCCAACGATAAAACGACGCCAGATAACACCTCGGCGTCATTTGTCAAAAAATAGAACGCCCCGCAAATTATCAGCAGCAAAGCGATTGAATCCTGTCCAAGCGAGACACAATAGGCCGAAGAATATATCGCACAGCCCAACAGTGTTGCGTGAATGGGATTCTGACCAAGGGCTTTCGCCAGCAAACGCCCAGAGACTAAGAGAAGCGCAATACTAAGAAGGCGCCACAGGCCCAGGCTGTAGGCGAATGGTAGTTTTGATAAAAGCGCCAATACGGGAATTTCCAGAGGCGGGTGGTAGTAGGGGAAGAATGCCGTATCCCGAAGGAGCTGCCGCTGAATGGCGACCTGAAAATTCCAGTCATACAGCATCCTTGGCGCAATTCGGGCCGTGACTCCAGCGGCATATAGCGATCCATAATCCAGTGCATGGGGCCTCAGCAAGGACTGGTATAGGTAAGCCAAGCTGTTGATCGCTATAACAATTCCAAAGGTTGATCGGCTGATTGGAGCTGGTTTCATGGCGAAATAGGAGCTTGCATCGCTGGCGTGAACTCTACACGTCTTTCCTAAAGCTGCGCAATGCGGCGTTTTTCTGCAAAAACGGGTGGTTTGCTCCCGAAACCGACGTAAAGCATGCACCAAAAGTGGCTACGACGACCCCGGAACTTGGGATGGCAGATCTTCAGGTGCTCTTCTACGCTTAAATGAGATACGCCAACGGTCGAACGGCGGCGGTCACCATGGTGGGGTAGATGCGCGGCGTAAGTCTATATTTATGAATATTTTAGCGATAATCCGCCTAGAATCAATATTCTACAGAAATTTCTTCTCTAAAATATTGAAAACAAAGAAACGCCTACCGGGTAGGGGTGATCACTCGGTAAACTTTAAGCTGACCCCGCCGCCTTCGCGAAGCCGCCCGCAGGACGCGTCGGCATCGGTCCAATCACCGGGCTCGGCGGCCGTAGTCCGTACTGCTTGATCTTATAAAGCAGCGCTTTATAGCTGATGTTCAGCTGCGCCGCGGCGCGTCGCCGGTTCCACTGTTGCGCCCGTAGGGCGGCATCCAGGGCTTGCAGCTCAGCCTGGTCCTTCAAATCACGAACCATTACTTTCAAATCGCCGCGACTGGCGGCCATGGAGGCTGAAATCATTTCACCCGGCTTGTGACGCAGCTCCGACAAAACCGTTTGTTCGTCGCGCAGGATCGCGAGTTTCTTCATCACGTTCGAAAGTTCACGTACGTTTCCCGGCCACGAGTACTTCATGCACATGTCGAGAAATTCATTGGAGTACGAGAAGGGTTCGACCGAAAGTCCGCTCGCAATCACCGACATGTAGTGCTTCATCAAAAGCGGGATCTCGCTGCGGCGCTCGCGAAGCGGCGGAATCTTGATCGTGAAAGCATTCAGGCGGTAATAGAGATCTTCGCGGAACTGCTTGGTGACGATCGCCTTCTCAATATCGATGTTGGTTGCCGCGATCACACGCACATCCGCACGCTGGTTGCCGCGTCCGCCGAGCCGGCAGAACTCTCCGTCCTGTAGAACCTGCAGAAGTTTCGCCTGCAGTGCGCTCGACATTTCTCCGATTTCATCGAGCAGCATCGTCCCCCGATGACAGAGCTCGAATTTTCCAGGCTTGGCTTTAACCGCCCCGGTGAAGGCTCCTATTTCGTATCCGAACAACTCGCTCTCGAGCAATTCGTTGGGTACCGCAGCGCAGTTCACCTTGGTCCACGACTTGTCCCGGCGTAACGATTGCTGGTGGATAAAGCGCGCTACCACTTCCTTCCCTACCCCGCTCTCGCCCAGGATCAGCACTGGTACATCGACTTTGGCAATCAGTGCCGCCTGTTGCCGTACCTGTTGCATCTGCTCACTCGCCGTTAGGAAGAAACCATGGCCAGTGTCATCGATCACTGCGGTATTCGCAGCCTGTGCTGGTACAGCCTGGCTCGGATTCTCCGGCGCCGGCATCAATCGGTGCAATAACGCATCCAGGTTCGCCTTGTAGAACGGCTTTGGGATGTAGTCCAGTGCGCCCATGCGCATCGACTCGACCACCGTTGCGGTGTCCGTCTTGCACGACATCATGGCGATCGGTTGCGCGGGGCGCGTCTTGCGCAGTCTCTCCAGAACCTGCAGACCATTCACCGACGGCATCGACACATCCAGCAACACCAGGTCCGGATCCAGCCCGCCTTCCAATCGCGCGATCGCCTCGGCACCCCCTGACGCCGTCTCTACCTGGATCCGATCCAGCTCGAGCAGGGTACGGGTGTACCGCAGAATACTAGGTTCATCATCCACGACGAGTACTAGGCGAGCCGTGCGCATTCTTCCCTCACTGTAATTACGACGTAGGCAATAAAAATGAAAATGTGGCGCCACATTGTGGGTCGCTTTCGATCCAGATCTTTCCGCCGTGCGCGTCGATCAAGCGCTTGGCGATNNAACTCCGAGAATATCTCGAGATGATTCTCCGCAGGAACTCCTGGACCACTGTCACAAACATCCACGCGAACACAATTGTCTTTGCGGTGGCTTCGTCGCCTTCGCTCCGCGGTGCCCTCCCGGCTTCGGCTCAGAGTTCGCCGATCCCAGAAGTGAGGGCGCGTCGCAATCGTCACGTTGCCATGAGCAGGAGTGAATTTGAGAGCATTGTCGAGAAGATTCGAAATTACGTGCTGGATCTTGAGTTCGTCGTACGGAATCGGTCCAACCACGGCACCCGGAACGAACGTCAATCGCTTTGCTGACTGCTCAAAACGCGGCGCCCAAATCTGCACCATCTCCCCGATCGTTTGATCGATGTCGTGCAGACTGCTGTTCGGCACAAATTTCCCAGATTCCAGCGCCCCGAACGCGAGAAAGTCATTGATGAATCTCTGCAGGCGCGACGCTCCCGATTCCATCTCGGTAAGAACTCTTCGCTGTTGTTCGTTGAGTTCCCCCAAGCTGCCGTCCAGCAGCAGTCGGGTATACCCGCTCAAAATCGAGAGAGGCGTCTTCAACTCGTGGGCGGCGGCCGTGATCCCCATTGTCTTGCGAAAGAGAATCTCCTGCACATCGAACGAACTGTTTCCCGAATCCGTCTCTCCAAGCGAGCGTGACTCTTTCCGGTACTCCGAGGTAGAGCTAGACACTTTCACGAACCTTTCTCGATGCGCAACGTCAAGAGGGGAGGGGAAACTGCATTCCGTTCAAAGCCGGGACCCAGTGTGCGACGCAGCAAAGCTCATCGCATGAATTGTGGTGAATTGGTTTGCATACTACGACGAAACAACTGCAGAGTACAGGCCTAATTTGTAATTTGCCGCCGGTAAGTATGGCCTTTAGTTCCAGTATTAAGTTACCTTAGTACCTCAACTCGATTACCGAATTTGTCAGTTTTCGCTGGAATCCAAGTGCTATCCGGTGCGAGGTGTGTGAAAAGTCTTTCACATTGCCCATTGGTCGGATTCCGCGGCGCTCGCAGCATTACTCCACACTTTTATCGCATTTTCGGACCTAGAGGCTTATTTCTGTTGGGGATAAGACCGGAGAACACCGTTTGCCCAAAATCATCCTGGCCATTCAATTTCCGGCACCCGAAGTGCAGCTTAGCTAAATACGAAAGGAAAATGTGAGCTACCAGTCGTTGAGAGCAGTGACGCCGAAGAAGAAATCGCCGTCGTTGCCTCCTACTGACATTATTTACGGGCGTTCCCGAGCGATGCAGGAAATCCGGCACCGCATCCCGCTGGTGGCACAAGCGAACGCTCCCCTTGTGCTCTATGGTGAAAGCGGCACTGGGAAGGATGTCGTTGCCCAATTAGTGCATCAGCACTCGGAAAGCGCCAGCGGACCTTTTGTGAAGGTCAGTTGCCCAGCGATACCAAGCGGTCTGCTTGAGAGCGAACTTTTCGGCTATGAAAAAGGGGCTTTCACTGGAGCAAACTCGTCGAAACCTGGACGAGTGGAGATGGCCAACGGCGGCACGCTATTTCTGGACGCGGTTTCAGAAATTGAGATTTCTCTACAGCCCAAACTGTTGCAACTCTTACAAGACGGTTGTTTCTGCCGCATCGGCGGATTAGATGAGCGCGCAGTTCAACTGCGGCTCATCTGCGCCAGCACGCGGGATCTAATGGAAGAAGTTGCGCTGGGCCGTTTTCGCGAAGATCTCTATTTTCGAGTCAACGTTCTGAGCTTACGAATGCCGGCACTGCGCGAGCGCGTCGAGGACATTCCGATGCTCGTCGATTATTTTCTACAAGATCTTAACCGCAGCTTTGACCGTCACGCGCCCCCTTTGTCACCCACAATGATTCGCGTCTTCCAGGGATACCATTGGCCCGGGAACATTCGGGAACTCGAGAACCTGATTAAGCGTTACGTAGTGCTTGGCTCCGAAGAGGCCATCATGAGCGAACTGCGCGCGGTGCACGAGTTTCCGTTCGAACTCGAGATACCGGAAGATGGCTCTTCCATCGCTCTGAAGGAACTCACTAAGCGAGCCGTCGCACGACTCGAGAGAACGGTGATCCTCCGCGTCCTGCAGGCACACCAGTGGAACAGGAAAAAAACCGCCGCCGCATTGAAAATCAGCTACCGCGCGCTTTTGTACAAGTTGAAAGAGGTTGGGATTCCGCCGTCGCGTGGCATCTATGCTTTGCCTTCCATCAACCACACCATTCCAGCTGATCGTGAAGCCGCAATGCAATCAACGAGCGACCAAGATTTTAGTTCCCAACCGCAAGAACTTCCGGCTTTCGACGAATAGTCACGGACAACTGGCGCAACTATAACTGGGTTTTTCATACTCCGTTTTTTGGGCAACGTGCAAGTCGTTGCACCAATAGCCGACAATTGTCCCATAGTTGCGGTTAGGTTTAGCTACTCTTCGAAGAGTGAAAGACAGGTTATAACCGAAACTGCCACTTCATTTCCGCCGTTGGCTAAGGGCGTACTTCGCAGCACTTTTCCCGCACAGCGAAGTTTCATAAAACGAAAATCCGGAAGCGAGACGATGTACTCAATCTTCTCTCCAGCAGGCAAGTTTTCTGGGCTGAAGAGCAGAAAGCCTCCTCCGCTTACGTCCCGCGATTCGGCTTCGATCCAATTCGAATCGCCCGACCCAATGCGGATAGGGAGTTGGTACCGGAAACGGTATCCAGACCTACGGTCCACGATTTCTGTATTGCTGGTCATTAGGATTTCTGGCATTGAATGTCGACAAAAGTAAGGAGTCGCAATCGTGATCGCTGCACGAAGCCTTCCAAATTCTTCATCAGTTGTTAATTAAGAAGGGTCGCCTGGGGAATATCGCATTGCCACGCACGCTTCCGAAATTCCAGCTAAGATTTTTCAGACGAACCACCCCGAGGAAGCGCAGGCGTTGTGCCGAGGTGCCAACCTTCCTCCATCTGAGTCTTGGCCAACCAGCGAGTCAGGGAAAGCTGCATCTCTGGAGCCAGGTCGACGAAGCGAGCGCCCACTCGACCCCTTGGTTCCAACCAAACCAGTTGTGCTTTTGAATCGATAATCTGATTCTCTCCTGGCAGTGCAAATCGCACCTCAAAACCACCCGCCAGACGGAATGGCTCCTGGATACCTTGCAAGGCAACGCCTCCCGCGCTCACGTTCACGACTTCGCACGACAGTTCGTCATCTTTCACAAGAAGCTGAGCGCGAACTCCTAGCCGAGCGCGGTAATACTGTTTCTCGGATTCGGAAAGCTTACCTAATGGTTCCGTCGTCGGAGTGTCGGTAGCTTCAAGTTTGTACCGTTTGAGTTTTCGGCTGAGGGTACGACGAGATATTCCCAATTGCTCAGCCGCCAAACCTTGATGTCCACCTACTCGATTGAGCGCACTCATGATTGTCTGCCGTTCCATGTCGTCAAGGTCTGTTGTCTCCGCCGGTATATGGGTCGGCGTTGAAATCGGGCCACTCCGGATTCGGGCGATTTCGAGGGGCAAGTCGCTGGCGCGTAATTCATCACCATCCGCGAGTGTTGCCGAATGCATCAGGACGTTACGAAGCTCACGAATATTTCCGGGCCAATGATAGGCCCGTAATATTTCGATCGCCTGATCGGTGATCTGCACCCCTGGGTGACTTTTCTGAAGAAAGAAATTAGCGAGTGCCACAATATCATCGGGGCGCTCGCGGAGCGGAGGCACGTGCAACTGGATCTCGCCGATTCGGTGGAATAAGTCACTGCGAAAGTTTCCGCTACGAACCGCCTCCTCGAGAGAGCGGTTGGTCGCGGTAACGAGCCTCACGTCAACTGTTACTTTGCGGCTTCCACCAAGACGATAGTACGGAGCGCCGTCGAGGACACGCAGCAGCTTGACCTGTACGCGGGTGTCGAGTTCTCCGATTTCGTCTAGAAAGAGCGTGCCCTTATCGGCAAGCTCGAACATTCCCAGCTTCGCGGAATCGGCCCCGCTGAAGGCGCCCTTCTCGTATCCGAACAGTTCACTCTCAACCAGGTGCTCCGGCAATGCCGCACAATTGACGTCAATCCAGGGCTTGGCGGAACGGTTGGAATAAAAATGTATGGCGCGGGCGATCAGTTCTTTACCACTTCCCGTTTCGCCGGTGATGAGTACGGCAGCATTTCCTCGCGCTACACGTTGCGCCATGACCATAAGCTTCTGCATGACCTCACTCGAAATCACAGCTTCGAGATCATTCAGACGCAAAGTCGGAATAGCGCTTCCGTGCGAGGCCAAGGTGCTTGACTCCAGTAGCTCTCAACTATCTTCAGGGTTTGTTACCTCGAACGGAAGTGTTTAGTTGGATTATAGCGTTCTCCAAACTCCGCTTCCCACAAGGATTTTGACCCGCAACGACGGCACATCACTGCTCTGCTTTCGCCTTCCCCGCATGTAAATCCACAAGCTCAAGACGGCTAAACATGAGGGCTACTTTGTCTCAACGCGAATTGGACCTCTGACAAGTTGACCCAATGGAATTCGGCTCTTTCCATCCCGAACGAATCTTTTCAAGCATTTAATCGCAGGTGCCAAGTGGGCATAGCGTTGCATAGGAAGAAGCAGAGTGCGTCATGCTCAGCGGGCCGGGACAACATCCACATGGACATCGATCTCTCCAAAAAGTCATACAAGAAATCAACATTGAGCGCCACCTGGGGCGGGACTAAGGAGTGCGCACTCCTGTTAATCCTTCTCTCGGCGGGCGCTTCAAGCGCCCCCGGAAATCTAATCCTTTCCGATCTCGCTTCAAAACGGTAGCTCGGTGACCTCAACTCCGACGCCTCATCCGCGATTCTCGGAGACTTGTAAGCGAACCGACTGATTGGGCGTGCAACCTGACCCCTGGGGGCGACAGAACTGTCACCCGCGGATCCCAATTTCCAGCAACGCGGGAAATGGTCTCAAGTCGCAGATTGCGACACTCTGTCATCGCTTTGACGGATTGAGACAGTTTGTCCAAGTACCCGCAATTCCCGTAAACGACACCTTTGCAAGTCATAGCAAATACACGGAAGGATGTAACTGTGGTGACCTTGCCGTGGCCCACGAAATGCATTCTCCTATAGCACAACGGAGAGGTCGATGAACCGCAAGGTAACCAGCTTTGTATTGGCGACTGCATCGGTGGGCTGCGCCATCATCCTTTACGCCCTATTGCACTGGCAGTCGAACGATCCGCTCCGCCTGATCTGTTATGTCGCAATTGCAGTATTGGCATCCGGTTTGAAGGTTTCGCTGCCTGGCATCGACGGCACGATGTCGGTTAACTTCCTATTCATCCTTGTCGGAATTCTGAGCCTCTCTTTTCCCGAGACCCTCGTATTGGGTTGCACGGCCACCCTTGCCCAATGCTACTGGGGCGCACAAAACAAGGTTAAGCCGATCCATGTCCTTTTTAACGTCGCGGGCATGATGGCCCCTGCAATTGCCCTGTCGTACAAAGCATTTCAGTTGTGCAAGCCGATTATGCACGGCAATACTCCGCTTCTGTTGCTGGTTGCAGCTTGTGTCTACTTCGTCACCAATACCGTACCGGTTGGTATCGTCATTTCGCTGGCCGAACAAAAATCGTTTCGCAAAGTTTGGTCCGAGTGCTACTTCTGGTCGTTCCCTTACTACCTGGTCGGAGCTGGTATCGCGGGCCTGGTGAATTACGTCAGTCGCTACGTGAGTTGGCAGACTTCGCTGCTGGTTCTGCCGGTGGTTTTTTGGATCTACAGATCGTACCGGGTCTATCTTGGCCGTCTCGAGGATGAGAAGCGTCACGTCGAAGCCATGGCTTCCCTGCATCTTCGGACCATCGAAGCACTAGCATTAGCCATCGATGCCAAGGACCACACCACTCACGAGCATCTACAGCGTGTTCGCGTGTACGCCACTGAAATAGCAAAAGAATTGGGCTTGCCCGACGAGCAACTCGAGGCTTTAAAGACCGCTGCACTCCTCCACGACATTGGCAAGTTGGCGGTTCCTGAACATATTCTTAGCAAGCCCGGCCGACTGACCGCGGAAGAATTCGAAAAGATGAAGATTCACCCGTCGGTAGGCGCGGAGATTCTGGAGCGAGTCAAATTCCCCTATCCCGTCGCGCCCATCGTGCGCTGCCATCACGAAAAGTGGGATGGCACCGGCTATCCGGAAGGCCTGAAAGGCGAAGAGATTCCAGTCGCCGCCCGTATTCTTGCAGCCGTTGACTGCCTGGACGCACTCGCCTCCGAACGTCAGTATCGCCGCGCTCTTCCGCTGGATAAGGCGATGGAGTATGTGGCCGGCCTCGCAGGCAAAGATTTCGACCCAATGATCATTGAGATCTTGCAGCGACGGTACATTGAACTCGATAAACTCGCAAAATCGCACCCTGCGGATGAAACGCTCTCTATCAGCAAGTACATTGCAGTAGAACGCGGCAAAATGCCGGCTGCCGGATTCGAAAAGGAAGCGCAGAGCCGGCATGCGCATGAGTCGGATTTCCTGGCATCGATTGCATCTGCACGCCAGGAAGCACAGATGCTCTTCGAACTCTCGCAGGACTTGGGAAACTCGCTCAGTATCGACGACACGCTTTCCGTGGTTTCCACGCGCTTGAAGCGTTTGGTTCCGTCAGACGCTATCGTATTCTGGCTGCTGGATGGAAACGCAGTATTCCCGAAACACGTGAACGGCGACGATTCCCGATTCCTGTCGTCGTTGGAGATTCCATTAGGTCAGGGCGTATCAGGATGGGTGACGCAGAACAGTAAGCCCATTCTCAACGGCAATCCGTCCGTCGAGTCTTCGTATTTAAACGTAGCGAGCAAGGTCAGCACACTTCGTTCTGCTCTCTCGGTCCCCTTGCTCGGAATCAACGGCGTGACTGGAGCGCTGACGCTCTACGCGTCAGAGGTCGATGCGTTCAGCCGCGACCATCTTCGGGTTCTGATGGCGATCAGTTCCAAGATTGCTCTGTCGATTGAAAATGCCTTGCGCTTCGAACAAGCGCAATCCTCTGCGACCACCGACTATCTGACCGGTCTGCCTAATGCGCGCTCGCTGTTTCTGCACCTCGATAGCGAGATTGCCCGCTGCCGGCGAACCGAGACTGGCCTCGGACTCCTGGTCTGCGACCTGAACGGCTTCAAAGCAATCAACGACCGCTACGGGCATTTGGAAGGAAATCGAGTGTTGCGATCCTTCGCCTTAGGTCTTCGAGAATCCTGCCGTGAATACGACTACGTAGCCCGAATGGGCGGCGATGAGTTCGTCATTTGCGCACCTGGATTGCAACCAGAAGCCGCAATCGACACGGTAGCACGGATCAACGAGATTGCCCGTGCTGCGGCGTTGTCGGTTTGCGGACAAGCAGAACTCTCCGCTAGCGTAGGTTTTGCATTCTATAAGAAGGATGGAACTGACGCCGAACAGTTACTGGCCGAAGCAGACCGGAATATGTATGGTGTGAAACGCGAGCATCATCAGCGCAAGAATTTATTGAATTTCCCGGCATCTCCGTATGCCGCAACCATTAACTAACCGGGAGTTCGAGGTGGCGGTGCGGATCGGGCGGCATTTAATAACCATGGTGTTCACCGTGGTGATCGGAGCTTTTCTCGCCGCCACGCTGGTTCGTTTCGCGCCTGGTTTCGATGCCGACGAACAACAACTGGATAGTCGCCTCAGCCACGAGACCGTGGAAGCATTGAGGGCGGCCCGCGGGCAAAACCGCAATATCGTTCGCTTTTATATCAAGTATGCGTTCGCGGCAGTCCACGGCGATCTCGGGCAATCGCAGACTCTGAATCGCCCTGTCCGGCAACTCGTCGGCGATCGTCTGCCGGTCACCGCAAGATTAGTTGCATGGGGAGTTACTCTCGGCTGGACACTGGCACTGGTATTTGCGCTCGGCGGACCGCTCGTCCGCCTCAGCGGGTTCAAGTGGATCGGCGTTGCTTGTGCCGGCATACTGCTTTGTATTCCTTCGGCCGTTCTTGCCCTCGCATTCGTCATGCTGCGCGCGCCTGGTTTCCTGGCAGTCGCGCTTGTCGTCTTTCCCAAGATTTTCAGCATCACCCGGAACCTGATCGACCACAGCTACGAACTGCCACATATCCTCACTGCGCGCGCCAAGGGGATTAGCGAACTGCGCGTGTTGCTATGGCATGTGCTTCCCGTCAGTGGCGGCCAGCTGATCGCCCTGGCGGGCGTTTCCATAAGCCTCGCAATCGGTGTCAGCATTCCCGTAGAAGCCCTGTGTGGAATCGCCGGCATCGGACAATTGGCATGGCAGGCCGCGCTGGGCCGCGATCTTCCTCTGCTCGTCACTTTGACTGTGATCGTAACCATCATCACTCTCTCAGCGAACATGATCTCTGACGTCGTGAATGAGTCGCTGAAGCCGCGGACCGCATGAAGAGGATTCGCCAGGTATCGCTGGTGCTGTTGCTGGTGATTGTGATCGCCAGCATGGCTGCGGATATTCTCGCGCCCGGTGGATACTCGACCCAATACCGCGAAGTCCCCAACGCGGCGCCTGGTCGGCATCACCTGCTCGGCACTGACGCCCTCGGACGCGACCGGATGGCACGCACCCTATATGGAACGCGCGTCTCGCTGCTTCTCGCTCCGGCTGCCGCATTGCTCTCGACCCTTCTGGCTGCGCTCATCGGCGGCTTCGCTGGATACCTTGGAGGCTTTTGGCAGCGAGCTTCCATGGCCGTTACAGATCTGTTTCTCTCTTTACCTTGGCTTTTCTTGTTGATCACCGTTCGAGCCATGCTGCCGCTGAATGTTTCTCCCACGGTCTCGGTCGTCGTCACATTCGCATTGCTCGGTGTTCTTGGTTGGGCCGCTGCTGCGCGCGTGGTGTGCGCCGGAGCTGCCGGCATGCGCGACTCGGATTTTGTCCTGCTGGCGCGCGCTTCCGGCATCAGCCGTTCCCGACTTCTTGCTGTGCATGTGCTGCCGAACCTTCGTCCCGTTCTGCTCGCCCAGTTTTGGCTTTCCATCCCTATCTTTATTCTTGCTGAAGCGAATCTCGGCATTCTCGGCCTAGGAGTCGCCGAGCCACTGCCTTCATGGGGAAGCCTATTACGCGAATTGGAAGATCTTGCAATCTTTCCGGGTGCATATTGGAGACTCGTGCCGCTTATCTTGCTGATCCTCGTCGTGACCAGCTTTCAGTTTGTAATTTCCAAGCAAGAGGTGCCCGCTTGATACGCCGCAATGTTTTGCTTCGCATCGCTTGCGTTGTATTTCTGGCGGCCACTGCGCTGGCCCAGACCGGTGGCGAGTTGCGCTTTTGTCTCCGTTCGGAGCCCAAGACTTTCAATCCCTTGCTCGTCGCTGACGATGCTTCGGAAACCATTCGCTATCTCACGGGCGGGGTATTGATTCGCGTGAACCGTCTTTCGCAGGTTGCGGAACCGGAGCTGGCAACCGATTGGAAAATCAGCAAGGATGATCGCAGCATCACCTTTACGTTGCGTGAACACGTATTCTTCTCCGATGGAACGCCTTTTACTGCGGAAGATGTGGCGAGCACAGTCCGGCAGATGATGGATCCAAATCTTCACTCCGCGACCGGCGATGCCTTCCGCTCCGGAAGTGGAAGCGTAGCCGTCCAAGTCTTAGCGCCGAATCGGATCACGGTTACGTTCCCCGCAGCAGTGGCCGGGCTCGATCGTCAATTCGATCAGGTCGCAATCCTTTCCGCAAAGTCTCCGAAAAAAGAAATGGCCGCTCTTGGTCCCTTCTACGTTGCCGATTACAAAGCCGGTTCCTATGTCTTACTGAAGAAAAATCCGAATTACTGGAAGAGCGATAAAGACGGAAAAAAGCTTCCCTATCTCGACGGCGTTCGGCTCGACATTCAGTCAAATCGCGATATCGAAACCCTTCGCTTCCGGCGCGGCGAGATCGATCTGATCAATTCCATCGATGCCGAGTACTACGATCGCATCTCTGAGACATCGCCATCCCTCGTGCGTGACGCCGGCCCGTCGCTTGATTCCGAGCAGATGTGGTTCAACCAGGTAGCGAAGGCGCCACTACCGGCGTACAAGGTCCAGTGGTTCCGTTCGCAAAACTTCCGCCGCGCCGTTTCCGAGGCAATCAACCGCGACGACCTGGCCCGCGTTGCATTCAGTTCTCACGCGAAGCCGGCGTTGGGTCCGGTTTCTCCTGCGAATCGTCTCTGGTTCGACAACAATCTCAAGCCCACGCCGTACGACACCACCGCTTCCCTGCGCCGCCTGCAACAGGATGGCTTCCGCCTCGACAAGAATGTACTTCGCGACAAAGAGGGTCACGAAGTCGAATTCTCGATCATTACTAACGCCGGCAACAAATATCGCGAGCGGATGGCGACGATGATCCAGCAGGATCTCGGCAAGATTGGAATTAAGGTCAACGTTCTCACTCTCGATTTCCCTTCGATGATCGAGCGGATGACTCAGTCCTTCAATTACGAAGCAGCTCTCTTAGGTTTGGCGAACGTGGATGTCGATCCGAACGCCCAGATGACGGTGTGGATGAGCTCCGGCGACAACCACCAGTGGAACCCGCAGGAGAAGACTCCAGAAACGCCATGGGAAGCGGAGATCGATCGCCTCATGCAACAACAAGCCTCTTCCGTCGATTTCAAGGTTCGCAAGGCTGCTTTCGACAAAGTGCAGGAGATTGTCGCGGACCAGGCACCCTTTATTTATCTGGTAAATAAGAATGCTCTAATGGCTATTTCCAACTCTGTCCAAGGCGAAGTTCCCGTCGTGCTTCGACCGCAGAGTTACTGGAATGTGGAGCGCATGAGTCTGAACGCTGAAACTGCGAAGGCACGGCAATGACCCTCCTCTCGATCGACATCTCGGTTGACTACGCGAATAAGCCCGGCGTACTTCGCAACCTCTGTTTCGATATGCGTGAAGGCGAGGTGTTGGGCCTGGTCGGGCATAGCGGTTCGGGTAAAAGTACCATCGCACTATCCATCCTTCGCTTATTGCAGTTGAAGGGTGGCAAAGCGACGGGCAAGATCGTTCTCCAAGACCGCGATCTCATGAAGGCGTCCGAGCGCGAGATGCGGACCTTACGCGGGCGGGAAGTTGGATTGGTTTTGCAGAGTCCGCTATCGTCGCTCAATCCCGCTCTTCGCATTCATACACAATTGAAGGAAGCCTGGCGTGCGCATGCCTTGGGCACTCCTGAAGACTGCCGGAAATGCCTGAGCGAGGCGCTGCTGAGTGTTTCCCTGCCGGACGATGAAGACTTCCTCAGGCGCTATCCGTCGCAACTCAGTGTCGGCCAGGCACAACGGGTTTTGATCGCCATGGCTATCCTGCACCGGCCGCCGCTCCTGATCGCTGATGAGCCCACCAGCGCACTCGATCCCATCACCCAGTCGGAGATTCTTGCGCTCTTCGCCAAACTGAACCGCGAACTCAACATGGCGATTCTGTACATCTCTCATGATTTGCTGTCCGTTGCCTCTCTTTGCGACCGCGTGGCGATTCTGCACGAGGGCGAGATCGTTGAATGTGCTCCTCCGGAAGATGTGTTCACCCACCCCGTGCATCCTTATACCAAGCGCCTCGTAGAATCCATCGGCAAGCTTTCCTTCCATGCCGCCTTCGAGAGTCCCCGTTTCCAGTAGCCTTACCGTCAAGTGAGCCACCCAGAAGGTCATGTCAAACCGTCACATGATCAGAATGGACACATCGGCTATGCTCGAGCGTACCGTATAAGGCCGCGACAAACCCTCTCGCACCGTGAATTGTTGCGGGGACTCGAGAAGACCGAATGAGCAACCTCCAAAAAGTCTTGGCAGGAACGGCGCTACTTCTTGCGATTGTTCTTGTCTATGAGTGGCGACAGGCCGTGAAATCTGAGGCCGGTCCAGCCGAACTCATCCACGACATCAACGACCACGCNNAAAGCCGATTTTTACTACGATCAGGGCGATCATTTGATGTACTTCACACTACGACGTACCTGGAACAAGCCGAAGCCGTAGACCGCACCCGACATACTGTCCGATCCAATGAAAAAGGCCACGCTCAGAGCGTGGCCTTTTGGTTTCGGCGCTGATAGCTATGGATTCAGATCCTGTTGGAATCCAAGGTCGACCACGTCTTTAAACTGCGGTGTCCCTGGCGGCAGCAAGGATGGTGTCAGGAAGTTCGTGTCGAATGCGTAAACTCGGTGCGGCGGACTATACACCGTAGTGCAGCACTTGAACGATCCAGTCCCGTAAGCCGAATAGAAGAGGCTCACCATCGATCCCTCGTAGTAGAGGTTCGTGGATCCCCAATTCTCAATGTAGCGCAAGAAATTGTGAACGCCTCCGTCGGTGCCGAAGTCGTTGTGCACGCTTGCCTGGGCAGGTGGTTCCTTAAAGGTCAGCGTTTTGCCGCTGGCAATCGCTATGCGATAGAACGATTGGCCGGCTGCGACCGGAGAGAAAGGTGAGCTCATCGAAACTGGATCGCTGTAGCTGGTGGAAAGCAGCGTTACAGTATCGGCAATGACCGCCGCTGCGGAATC
>PLWX01000055.1:12304-20590 GCA_003151155.1 Acidobacteriaceae bacterium | reverse complement strand
ACGATCTGGCCAAGCCCGAAACCGGCGCCAATATACTGCGGCGGTGTAACCAGCTTGGTCGCTGGAGTGGCTCCAAGTGCAGCCGGATATCCATTTGGCTTTCCCTGGACGATGACGGTGCCTTGGTAGACATCCTCTTCCGCTGAAAGGACGCCATCCGGAAGCCCGGTCGTTACGTTGGCACTGGATACCGGCGAAGAGGTTACGTTGATGGAGTTCGTGGCATTAATCGTGTCGAGGTAGTCGTATCCGCCGTCCAGCGATCCTCCGCGACGATCGGAGAAATACAAGATGTAGCCGTTGTAAGTGGAGCTATCCACGCTCTGCCCGGTGGTCGAGTTTTTCAACCACTTATTCAAGTTCCCGACGTCGATTTCCACCGCGTTCATCAGGCCATTGACCGAGCAGGAGCCAGCCGTTTTCGTTGCATCGGTCGACCCGTTCGTATCGCGCAACTCGCCTTCGCGCGGATCGTAAGAATTGATTGGCAGCAGGTTATAACCATTGATGGTAGCCGCATAAGCCGGGTTGGGGTTATTCCCGTAAATCGGGTTACCAAACTTGTCGGTGCCTATCTGGGCGCGGTTCGGACTCATCTCCTGCTGCAGCAGAATGATCGCAGATGGATTTGAATTGCCCAACGCGGTGTTCGCCACGCCGTTCTCACTGTTCGGGAATGCCCCGAACTGACGTGTGAACCCAAGCGCAAGCCACTCTCTCGTCACCGGAACCGGAGCCGCTCCCACCTTGGTTTGAATCTCTACCCTCAGCCATCCCGTCAATAGCGGCCAATCCGTAGCCTTCTGAGCTCCATTCAACGCGGTCTCTGGCCACTTCACCGTGGCACTTCCATCGCCTTTATCCGGAGTCGATCCACTCTGGTACGTATAGGGATCAACCACTGCGCCGAAGAGTGACGGTTTATTCGGTGGCACAACTGCACCTTTCGCTACATTGGGGACTATCCAATTCGCGTCTGGACCATAAATGGGAGCGCCCTTCGCCGTGGTGCCTGTCTGGATCAGATCACTTACATTCGTGGCGGTTGCGAAGTAATAGCTCTTTCCGCCGTTCCCGAGCCAACTGCTGGTACCCGGAATCAAGCCACCCGTAGCGACAGCCGCCAGTGGAATGTTATCGGCATCGCCCGGACCTCCAGAACTGAGGTTGTACGGATTGTCATCGAGCAGAATACGTATGCTCGCCTGATTGGCGAGCCGAGAGGCAGCCAAGGTAGCGTTATCACCCGCCTGGGGTCGCCGAATGATTTCAATCGGCTGTACGCCAGGCCCTACAAACGGCAGGGTCAGCTTGGACACACCGGTAGTTCCGCTGAGCAGCATGCTCCCATATGTACTGCCCGGACCGGAGATGCCCGGCGTTCCTCCGTTCGTGGGCCAGTTCGCATTTTGCGAGCTACCCGAATCGCAATTCGGCGCTGAGTTCGCCACGGAGCAATAATTTCCTTGGGTTACGCTGCCTTCGGGAAATGTAAGCGCAGCGCAGTTCGTGCCTGTTTTCGCGGGGTAGCTGCCGCATCCGCCGGGCGCGGTTGGTATGTTGATCGTTCCGTTGTAGGAACCAGCTGTGGAGTCGTAAGTGTTTGCCAGTTGCTTACGGATGACATTGCCCGCAGCCGTCATCTTGTCGTAGAAGGTCAACGTGCCACCCGCAGCCAGCCAAAGATTGCCGTTGGTATGTACGCGGCCGCCAAACTGAAAATCTGGACCTGGGAAGTAGCTGCAATCGGCGTCACAGAAAACGCCGAACTGGAATACAGGGATCAATGCCACTTCCACTTTGCGGAACATGCGAACTTCCGTCCCCGCAGACGCCCGCGCTGTTACCGACAACGTAAGAGGAACGACCGTGGCCTGTAGTCCGCCCACTTGTTGATTGGAAGATGCAATGGTCGAGCTATACGAAATCGGGTAGCCCTTCCCATCATCCGGGGCGGTTACGTTATAGGGGTTTACTACATTTGGATCGGAGAATTTAATTCCCGGAATATTGGGCGCGGAAGACGTCAGTCCGGCGAGGTCCGTTAACGATGGCGACTGCTTTTGCTGATACAGGTTCGCCACGTCCCCCATCATCTTTTCCATGCCGGCTTCCGCTCCGTAGTACGCCACGGAGGTTTCTGCATCAGAACCGCTGATCTGTTTCTGCGTGGTGGCAAGGTACATCACGGCAATGGCGAGACCACTCACCAGCACCAGCAGCAAAAGGGACACGATCAGAGCGAATCCCCGCTCCGAATCTACCGTCCGTCGTTTCGTGGCGTTCCGCATCTTCTTAGCCCTCCCTCAGCACGTTCCGTTGGAAACGGCGGAATACGAGTCGTAGTAACTCAGGTTGCGAGGGGAAACCGAAGTTGAAAGTGGGACTTGTTGAATCGTCTGTCCTGGCAGCGCAGTAGTTCCTAGCGTACTCGCCGCGGTGACGTATGCGCTTACAGTCTTGATCAGGGGGATCTGGCTGGTCGACGTCAGGGTCTCCTGATTTGCCAGTTGCGATCCACCGCAGACCACGTTGAACAGGTTGTAGGTGAATGTAAGATTTGAAATCTGCTCGGCAACCGGAACCGGCTGGTTATGCCCGGAGTCTCCGTTGACCATCCGATAAAGCCGCGGCGATTGCGCGGTCGTTCCGGAGGCCTGCGCCAGCGGATCGTACTGCACGTAATAAGTGACGAGATAAAGGCGCGTCACGGTCGTCGTCGGCAGCGGACCTTTACCGGCGTTATAGAGTTGCGTACCGGAACCGAAGCCCAATAGTTTCGGCACGGAAGCAATCGTATTGAAGTCCTGGTTCAAATTCATCGGATCCCCGCCGCCCAATAAGAGACTGGTAGCGGTAGGCGCCGCCGTGATTTCTCCGATCGCCGACCCAGTTCCGTTAGAGACTAGAACCAAGTCTCCTGGTTTGAAACCCCACTTGGCATCGTTAATCGCCGGATAAGTGTTTGCAGCATCGAAACCGAGGGTCGTTGTGCCGCCCGATACCGTGGCCTGCAACAATGGATGGGAGTCAAACCCCGCCGTGTTTGTCGGGTTGTCCATGTAGAAATTTGGGGCGCTGTCGACATACGCGATGGTGATAGCGTCTGTCTTGTTTCCGTTGAGCACTACACCCGCCCCAGATCCAGGCATGATTCCGGTGACCGTTGGCTGGCCTGCTATCACAGGAAATCCCGGCATCGTTGCCGGACACGAGTAAGCGTAAGCGCCTGATCCTGTGCTACAGAAAAAGCCGGCCGCCGATGGCACTTGCACACCTGAGATCGGCACTCCATATCCCGCTAAATTCAAGTCCTGCGTCAGCTGGTTCAGTGCGGTCCTAGCATTGCCTTGCACTGTCGTGCGTTGGGTGACGTAGGTGGTCGAGTCTTGCGCCTGCTTATATATTGAAACTCCCACTCCGACCACAATCACGCCGAGCGCAATTGCTACCAGCAGTTCGATCAAAGTGAATCCCGAGATGGACTTGTTTCGCATCGCTCCGCTCCGTCACTTGTACTGCGAAATCAGGCTCTGAATCGTGAAAGTACGCGTCAAATTCGTGCCTACCGGATAGGTCACATCCACTTGCAAAGTACGCAGATTGGCGGATGTCGACCCGTCAGGCAGGACATAGGGCCCAATTGTGATCGTTCGCGTGAACTCGTTGAGGGTGCGCACCTGGCCATTTGCCATTGTCACGGTCTCAATGCCGGTCGGAGCATCATCATCCGTGCCAATGATCCCGTCCGCGCCGGAGCCGTACATCGGCTGCGCTCCTGTAAGAAATTTTCCGTAAATTACCGTGGTACCGTTGGTGGTCGGTACGTTCGATGGATTGATGTAGTCCCACCCTAGCTGCGACGTGTCACGCGCGCCGTAAATGCTTTCCATGATCTGCCGAGCCTTCTGCTTGGCAATCGTCTCCTCATCCGTGGCTTTCATCGTAACGATGCCGTAGCTGATCATCGGCAAGACACCGACCATCATGCCCACCAGCAGCACGACGCCGGCAATCATCACTTCGAGCACCGTGAGGCCCGCTTCTCGATTCCGTACAATTTCTAAATTACGCTTGAGAGGTTTCATCGCGCCTCCTACCACATCTTCCACTGCAGACCCGAGCTGGCTTGATTCAGCCGCCACCCCGAAATTCTGCCCGTCGGCCCGAAAATCGTCATCGCACGCATGTACTTCAATCGAATTGTGTCACTGGTTTCCGATGTTTTCGTCGGTGCAAGATAGACCACGCCGCTGGTGAATTGGTTATTCGAATCGCGCGCGCTGCCATCGGGATAAAAACAGACAGAACTCTGACCACCGGTTGCGGTCGACGTAAAATATATTGGCGTTGTCTGTGTGGCACCCAAGCCATCTGGCGCGGTCGTCGCGCTGTTGGGCGCTCCGGAAATCCAGTCGAAGCTGTAATCGCCAATCACAGGAGTAGGCTGCGCGGCGCCGGTATCCGGCCACCCCGAAGTCGCAGCGGAACACCCGCCACTCGAATTGGTAGGCGGCGTTACCGTCAATGTCATCTGGCTCGGTCCGGTACTGAATGTCAGCATGAAGACACGCCGTTTATCGACGGCCAATTGCCGTGCCGTGCGTGTCATAGAAAGCACATCCTGCAGCGCGCGCTCAGCTCGCTGATTTCGGATTGCATCGCGCATTGTCATGAACGCGACCCCCGCGATCACCAAGCCAATCACGATCACGACGACCAGTTCCAACAAACTGAAGCCGTGCTCTTGTCGCTTCATCCGCATTTCTAGAACCTCTTGGCGTTTCGGTCTTTCTCGCCAGCCCCGCTGACCATTGGCAGTGGGGCTCTACTATGACGTAACTCTGGTGCAAAATTAAGTTACCTTCGACCAATGAGCGGTAGGTCTAAAGGCTGCTGTGCTGCCGCTTAAATCGGTTCAAACCACTAAAATTGGGGAGTATGTATCGTCGCGCGACTTTGGGTGCCAAACGGAGGGAGGAATTGCTTTCGTTTCGAGGACCGTGCCGCGCTTCCATTCATCGCAGCTCCGATGAGGAGGTTGAATGTAGCATTCAGGAACTCTGCTTCGGACAATATCTTGAGGTCCACGCATTACCAAAGTCTGCACCAAAGCCGCTGACAGATGAGTTAACAAGCTCGTCTCCTACACGCCGCGGGCTTATTACTACCGCACTCAACAGGATCTTCGCAGTGATTGCGCGTACGTTTTTCATTGTCTATGATTTGTGAACAACGTTAGAGATCCAATTTTGTCTTGTTGCAAAACGCTCTCGGCGCTGACTTCGTACCCCAATATCCGGCTCGAATGGAAACCACGGCAATCTTTCTTGTCGCGCTCGGACTTCTTCTGATTGCACTGGCGGGCGCCATCATTCATTTCGTGAAATCGGCCCGTCGCTTTGCAGGGTATTCCGAACTGCGTGAAGACGTTCGTGCGCTCGAACAATATTTAAGTGGTGAGAGCTTTCGCGATGGCGCCGATCTCGTAGTCTCCGGCAACCTTCAAACTCGCCGCACCAACGTCCGCTTTTCTCAGGCGGAAAATATGCCCGGTGTCAACTTGAGAATGCAGGTTCCATCCACTTTTGACCTGCTGATCGCCCCGCGAAATTCAAATATTTTGGAGGAGGCCCAGCAATTCCGGTCCGGTGACGACTACCTCGATTCGCGGTGGATATTCCAGTCGAGTCAACCCACCGTGGCTCAAATATTTATCTCTGGTGACCGTACTTTAACGGAGATTCGAAAGCTCTGTTGCTCTTCCGACACTCTTTTGCGATTCGAAGAGGGAGCTATGGAACTCAGCGAGATGATCATTCCAGAAAAGCGTCTCACTTATCATCTCAGCGCCCACATCGAATCGATGGCCTGGCTGGCCCGGCAATTAGCTCAAATGCCGGACGCGTCCCGGTTGAAAATGGAACGTGTCGTACCGAAGCGCCGTACCCACCGCCTGGTTGTCATTTTGATTGTGGCGGTCGCTCTCTTCGTTGGCGTTGGAAGCCTCGCCAAGTACCAACGTGAGAAAGTCATGGTCACCGCTACCTCCGGTCTCGGCGGGACGCCGCAAGGCATCCCCCCGGACGAAGCGTCCCATATTCCCAATTTGACGGGTTGGCGATTATCTTCCAGCGCCGACTTCGATTCCGCTCTCGTGCGATGGATGCATGACAGTGATCTGCTTCCATCGGGCCGTCTGGAAGGAAATTTCGTGACTGGTGGAGCAGGCAACGACCATGCCTATCTACTCATGAACGGCGAAGGTGCACATCGTCTCGTGGTGATCGCCGCGGACCATGTGAAACTGGACGAGACTCTACCGACCGTCGCTCTGATTGCAAAGGTTCCTAGCACTACCATGCGCAGCATCAAGATCGAGATAGGCAGCCCTGCTAGTGGAAATTCCGACGGAATTCTTCTCGTACGAGAGACGAACAACCTGCACTCCGCATTGCTTTTAAGCTTTCGCGACGATTCTCTGATTACCGCAGTGCCTGCCGATTACAAAACCGTAACCCTAAAGTGAATCTTNNGGAAATTGAGGAAGACGCCATGCTGGATGGCTACATCTACGATGGACTTCGCACTCCCTTTGGACGCCATGCGGGTAAGCTTGCGTCGGTTCGACCAGATGACATGGTTGCAGCCGTGATGAAGACGCTACTTCAGCGGGCAGATATTAAGCCTGAGCAGATTGAGGACGTAATCCTCGGTTGTGCTTGCCAGGCGGGAGAGGACAGCCGCAATATTGCGCGTCACGCGCTGCTGCTGGCGGGCTTCCCGCCCTCGACACCGGGAATGACGGTCAACCGTCTGTGTTCGAGTGGCATGGCGGCCGTGGTAGATGCTGCGCGAGCGGTGAGCTGTGGCGAAGGTGATCTGTATGTGGCCGGCGGCGTCGAGAGCATGAGCCGGGCTCCTTTTGTGATGAGCAAGGCAGAATCGGCGTTCAGCCGCGATTTCAAGGTGTTCGATTCGTCTATCGGAGCGCGTTTCCCGAACCCGGCGATTACGGCGGCGTATGGCGCGGATACGATGACGGAGACGGCTGACAATGTCGCTCGCGAATTCGGCATAAGCCGGGAGGATTCCGACCGTTTCGCACTTGCCTCGCAAGCCCGATACAAGGCCGCCAAAGATTCTGGTTTCTATACCGATGAACTCACTCCGGTCACGGTTCCACAAGGCAAGAAGCCGCCCATTGTCGTAGCCAACGACGAACATCCTCGCTCCGATACCACACTTGATGCGTTAGCTCGGTTGAAATCTCTGTCCCCGAACGGAGTGGTAACGGCCGGCAACGCTTCCGGCATAAACGACGGCGCCGCGGCGTTGTTGGTGGGAAGTCTTGCCTTTGGGAAGAAGTACGGCAAGAAACCGCTGGCTAGGATTCTCTCTTCCGCTGCGGTGGGCGTGGAGCCTAGGATCATGGGAGTGGGCCCGGTGGGCGCAATTCAGAAAGCTCTGGATAGGGCCGGACGGACGCTCAAAGAAATGGATGTGATCGAGATCAATGAAGCGTTCGCCCCGCAAGTCCTGGGCTGTCTCAAGTTGCTGGAGATTCCATTTGACGATAGCCGGGTGAATCCCAATGGGGGGGCCATCGCCGTGGGCCATCCACTTGGGGCTTCCGGAGCTCGACTTGCGCTAACCGCCGTCCGCCAACTGCACCGGTTGCAGGCTCGCTTCGCGGTGGCGAGCTTGTGCATCGGAGTTGGACAAGGATTAGCGATCACGCTGGAGAGATGCTAGAAATCGGGGAAAGTTTTTCTGGAAGGACCGAGTGGGGTCGGTCGCGAACGGCGGTCAGCGCCGAGCCGCTTGGCGAGTTCAGCGGCGCATAGGAGTACAGGGGGACTGCATGGAACGATTAAAGATGTTCACGCCTCGGGATGCAGCAAAAATCCTTGGGGTCAGTTATCCAACCGTGAAGCAGTGGATCTACCACGGAAAATTGAAAACGGATAAGACGCAAGGTGGTCATCATCGGATTCCAGAAACCGAAATCGACCGCCTCCTACCGTCTGCTTCGAGAACAGCGCCGGCCGAAGCCCGCCGCAAGAATTTCCGCAAGATCAGTGGCCGCAACCAACTCGTTGGGCGCGTGATCGAAGTGAAGGTCAGCGGATTAATGGCTCAGGTCACGCTCTCGATAGGCGATCAACACATCACTTCGATCATCACCGCCGACGCCGTCCGCGAACTTCGACTCAAGAAAGGCCAGATGGCTGCCGCACTCATCAAGTCCACGGAAGTGATGATTGTGTTGCCGTAACGCGGAGC
>PLWX01000055.1:0-12233 GCA_003151155.1 Acidobacteriaceae bacterium | reverse complement strand
GGTTGAGTGAACTTTTCTCGTTGCATCTCGAGTTCTCTGATCTGCTTTACGATGTTGCGGGCGGTCAAAATCTTGATCTCTCGTGACACGGTTTTAAATCGCTGCTCGTTCTCCACCATCTTTTCCCTCGATCGGTTTGCCCAGGTCTTCTGGAAGCGCGAATTCGATCTTTCACAATTCCAATTTCACCCCCAGTCGACCATTGTCAGTTTCTCATGCCGACGGGGATGTCGAACGCCGAACTTAGGGTGGCTGCGCATTTGGCCCGTGACGGGCGTATTCAGTTGAGAATGGTGGTCAGAGCGAGCCGAAGCAAAAAGAAGGGACCCTCTTCCGAGAGTCCCTTCCATTCCCGCTGGCATCTTCAGATCAGCTTTATTGGCTCGCTTTCGGCGTATTGTCTTGGCGGAAAGCAGTGTTGACAACTTGCAGGAAGCGCGGCGTACCCGGAGGCATCAACGAGGGATTCGTAAAGTTACTGTCAAAGGAGTACTCGCGTGTGGGCGGGTTGTACACGGTGTTGCAACATTTAAAGACTCCCGTGTTGTAGGCGGAATAGAACAGTGAGACCAATGACCCCTTGTAATGGGCCGTGGCATTGGGAGTTCCCCAATCTTCCTGGAACCGCAGGAAGTTGTGAACACCACCATCACTGCCCCAGTCCACGCTGGATGTCTGGTGGAAGAACGTGTGATTCTTACCCGCAGCTACTGCCACGCGGTACCAGGTGGTATTGGCAGATTTGCTGGCAGAAGTAATGCTCACGGCCGGGTACCTGAAGGAATCTAGATCCGACCATGCGCTGGACTCCAGAGTGACCGCATCGGCAATGACGGCGGAGGGAGCGCTCGTGGCTCCCCACCCTGCATCTGTAGCGTTGTAATTCGCATACAGGTAAACCGGCTGTTCACTGGAAGCGGTAAACCCGCCGCTACCATCTGCCTTGGTGGGAATATTTCCCAGGGTCGTGTTAACCAACCGCAGGGCGTGACGAGGTCCCATGACCAAGTTGGCCCGGCCTGCGCCGGTGTAGGTGGTGGCCCAGGTCGTTGCGGAACCAGACGAATTCCATAGGCAGGTTATGCGATGGAACACCGTCATCGCATCCGCGGTGATCGTTGGATAATTGAATCCGGAACCGATGTACTTAGGCGGCGTCATGATTTCACCCGTGGTACCGGTGGTGAGCAAGCCAAAGTTTCCGGTTGTATTTTGAGGAGTCGTGTAAACATTTTCCGACGGATCCAGGGCCTTGTTCGGTTGGCCGGTTGTGGTCAGATCGTTCACCGTGTCCAGATAATCGTAGCCACCGTCAGAATGGGCAGCTTTGTCGCCATTTCCACGCCGGTCTGAAAAATAAAGGATGTACCCGTTTGACACGGTGTTATCGGCTAATTGACCGCTCGCACCAAACGAACCGAGGAGCCAATTGCGGAGATGGCCCACGTCCAACTCCACCACATTCATAATCCCGTTCAAAGAACATGAACCTGCGGACTGGGTATTGTCGCGCACTTCTCCCTCTCGGGTGTCATACAGATTCAGCGGGTAGTAGGCGTAAGGTTCGTACTTGAGGTAGTTCCCGCCCTTGATTGGGTTCGCAATCGCGCCGGCGGTTGTGTTCGTCGCCGCGGTCCCATTGGCATTGCGGTCTGCGTACTGCTGCAGATAAAGGATCGGTGCGGTGCCATCGGTATTGGTATAGGTGGCTCCGTGCTCTGAATCGGAGATCGCAGGGTTTCGCGAGAAGCCGAATCGCAGCCATTCGCGGGTCACGCCCACCCACGTACCGTCGGTCTTTCTGATCTCAACCCGAAGCCATCCGCTCAGCAACGGCCAGTCTTTTGCGGCAGCGTTTTTACTGTCCAAGTCCGCTGCTGTGATCATGTTACTAAGTTGCGTATTGTTTCCCACCGTCGTCCAGTTGACGTTGGTGGATGGGGTATACGGACTTTGGTAAGGATCCTGCGTCGGGATCGACCAGGCAGCGTCCTGCTGGATGGTGGCGCCATTCTTCGCGACTAATTTCGAAGTAGATCCAGTTGCAAGCGGGTAGTACACATCGGTTCCCGCCCTTACCAAATGCAGGAATCCGTATTTAAAGCTTGCATCGCCATTCCAGTTGTAAGTGCCTTCCAGAGGAATATTGTCGGGATCGTTCCATGCGACTGCCGGGTTCAAGTTCTTGGGGTCGTCGTCAAGCATGATTCGAATCGAAGCTTCGTTGTACAAGCGTGACGATCCAAGGTTGCTGGTAGGATCTTCGCCGACGGGAGCGCGCCGAATGATTTCAATCGGCAGCGGGTCGGTGGGCGAATTGGTGCTTCCGTTGATGAATGGCAGCACCAGGGGCGAAACGTCGCGTTTGATCATGCCATTGAAAATGCCTTGCGAAACAGTATTGTCCCAGGCCGGACTGCTGGTGCCCCCTCCTCCATACGGCGTTGCTGTCCACGTGATGCCAGTGCCGGTGGAACTGTAGCTACCAGTTGTACTCGTGACGGTTCCCTGCGAAAGGCTGATCGCCGGGCAGGTTGAGGTTGCGCTGTTTGGCCAGCTAGTGCCATTTGAGCTGCAGCCTTTTGCTTGGTTCGGGATTAGGACTGCGCCCGTGTACCCGTTGCTGCCGGTGGGCAAGAAATTGGGAAGAACATCTCGGAAGATCTGGTTATCGGCCAGACTTCCCGCAACCGCGCCCACCTTTTGGGCTACCGTGATTTTGTCGTTGAACGCGGTGGTGGCCTGGCCTGACAGGAACAGGTTCCCGTTGGTGTGAACGCGTCCGTCAAAGTCGAAAGTTGGGCCGGCGTGATACGCGAGATCCATGTCTGAAAACACCCCGAATTGGAAAACGGGGATCAGAGCTATCTCCACTTTACGCATCATGCGCACTTGCGTCGGCAACTTCGTTGCCGTGCTGTTTGTCGCGGTGATTCCATCGTTCAGCTGGGCAGTCGCTTTCAACGTGATTGGAACTATGCTCGCGGAGAGCCCTCCAAGGCTCGAATCTTGAGGAACAACGCCAGTGTAAGGCACGGGGTTGCCTCTGGCATCCGTCGCCACGCTGAAGGCATACTCCTTCCAGGTGATTCCCGGAATCGACGGCGGGGTGTTGCCCAATGCCATAATGGTCGCGCCATTTGGCGACTGCTGGCGCTGGTAAAGATTGGCGAGTTGCGCCGTCATGTTTTCAATGCCAGCTTCCGCACCGTAGAACGAGGTGTTCGTCTGCAAATCACCACCACTCAAACCCTTCTGCGCCATCACTAAGTAGGTCAGTCCAGCCGCCAACGCCGTGATTAGCAGAAGCAGAATAAGAGCGGTGATCAGAGCCATGCCCTGTTCTCCGCGACTGCGGGTTTTCGCTCCCCGTTTCCGGTACATAATCTTTTTCTCCTAGAATTGACTAGTGCCGCCGCTGGAGGGATAGCGGTCGTAGAAACTAAGGCTTCGAGGGCTAACGGCCGTCGTTAGCGCAACCTGTTGCGATTGAACGCCAGGGGTGGATAATCCACCGACGCCCACAAGCTTGACGTTAATTTTGCGAATGTTGACTAGCGTTGTTGGATTAACCTGCCCTCCGGATAATGGAAGAACGGGAGGGTTAGCGTTGGCATTTCCCAATGTCGGGTCAATCACGTCATAGGTGATGCGAAAATCGTTGACTTGCTCTGCGACCGGCTGCGGCGGCAAGCCATTGACTTGGCGCATCAGGCGCGGAGGTAGCTGACTGGCCGTGCCGAGATTCGGCACCATCAACGAATACGTAATGACATTCAGCTTAATTGCGACGGTTGACGGAGACGAGCCCGATGGGGGTAGCGTTTGGCCCGAGAACAAACTGCCCAAGCTGCCGGACCCGGTTCCCGTAACGTTGAGGCCGAAAGGATCGGAGCCGAGCGTCAGTTGGTTGCTACTCACGCTCGTGACATATTGCACGACCGTTCCATTGAGATTGGAGATCAGAACAAGGTCTCCGGTCTGGAATCCGTAGCCCGGGTCGGCAGGAACTGGGCAAGTCGCGGAGTTGAATGTAATCGTGAGAGGAGAAAGCGTCACCCCTGCCAGCGGGTATGCATCGAAGCCCCCCGTAGAACCGACTGGGCAAACAAGTCCAGGGGACTCCAAATCCGGTTCACGATCGGTGTACACCGTCGTCACGACATCTGTGGCACTTCCGCCATTAATCTGGGGACCCAAAGCATTGCCCGGCATCACGCCATATAAGGTGCGAGTGGTACCGTTAACGGGATAGTTGTATAGTCCGCAGGCACTGGCAGAGCAGGCAAACTTGGCGGTACTGGGTAACGACACTCCCGAATCAGGCAGGCCCGATCCAGCCTGGGTGAGGTCGGCGCTAATGGAGTTAATGCCGGCACGGGAGTTGTCTTGCACCGTGGACCGTTGCGCGACCAGCGAACTGACTTGCACGGCCTGCTTGTACAAGCTCACGGCAGTCCCCATGACAAGGAGACTCAAGGCCATCGCGATCATCACTTCGATCAGTGTGAAGCCGCGGCTGATTTTTATTTTTTGTCGCATACTCGCGCCTTTAATTCCAACTCGAGATATATCCGATTAACTGATAAGTGCTAGTCCCTGATCGTCCATTCGGATAGGTAATCGTTACCGTCACCGTCCGGAGAGTACTCGACGGTAGTCCTCCAAGTATTGCTGGAGCGATCGTAATCTGGCGGGTGAAATCGGAAAGGGTACGGGTTTTCCCGTTCGGCAACGTAATGGTCTCAACGCCGCCATCGTCGCCAGTATTGATCAGACCGTCAGCCCCAGGTTGCGTCATGGTGCTGGCGCCGGAGACGAACTTGCCGGTTGGAGCGTTGTTAATGTCAGCCCAGGAATAAGAGGCGGAGTTTCGTGCACCCACAATGCATTCCATCGCCTCTCTTGCTTTCTGTCTTGCGATCATCTGCTCATCGCTGGAGGTCATCGTAGCGACGGCATATCCAAACAGGCTGAGGACGCCGATCATTCCTACCATGAGAACTACGGCGCCAACCAAGACCTCAAGAAGCGCCATGCCCCGTTGGGGAGCAAGGCGACGACGATGGTGATGTAAAGAGATGGCCATTAGTCCTCCTTCCAAATCAGAGTGCCCGATATGTTGGCAAGCCTCCAACCAGCAACTCTCCCCGTCGCGCCAATAACGCTGACCGCGTGCGCGCTCGCCAGCTTCCCTGGCATCGCTACGTAGACCACACCTCCATTAAGCCGACCGAGGTTGTCACGCGCGCTACCGTCGGGATAGAAATAGACTGCGGTGGTGGGATTGTGAGTGATCCCATACCCGAAATCGACAGCCGTCGAGCCGGTTCCGTATCCATCTGGGGCCGTGGGGGAAGTTGTCTCTGTATCGAAACTGAATCCGGTTGGCAAGGCGTTGGTAGTAGCAGCCGTGGTCACATAATTGGTGGTCGTTATCGTCTGGGGAGCGGTGAAGGTCACATAGTAGACAGACCGTGATTCAATCGCGAGGCCGCGCGCGTTCTGCATCTCGCGCTTGAGCAATTGAATGGCCCCTTCCGCACGCTCGTTCTGCAACGCGCTGACAAATGCCATCACCGAGAATGCGCCCACTATCATCATGATCGCGACGACAATCATCGTCTCCAGGAGACTGAAGCCGCGCTGTCTTAGTTTCTTGTGCATCTCCGCACCCATGATCGATATTCCCATCTCTCGACGTTCGTGAGTCTCAAATTCACGCCGATCGGACCCTTCGTTCGCTAACCAATAATCTTTGGAAGTACGTCAATATAACAATCGAAGCTGGGGGACGAAAGTTACCGAAGTAAGCGATGAAAGGTCGGGAATCCTGCTTACTATGGTGGGAAGGGGCGTTTTATTGATTTTGTCCTGCATAGGGTTTATATTCGCCGACACGCAGCACAACAGAGTGACTTTGAATCGGCGAGCCCAAGCGTCGCCTCATCGATAGCTCGGTCGCAAACGCCATGGAAACCACGACGATCCTTATTGTTGCTTCTGGATTCTTTCTCATTGTCGTCGCCAGCGTCCTTATCCCTTACATCAGCTTACGGCGCCGGTTTGCCGGTTATTCCGAAATCCAACGGGAAATTCGCGTTCTTACCACTTATCTTCGCGGGGAAACATTTCGCGATGGCGAGGACCTCGTAATCATTGGAAATGTTCAGGGAAATCGCACCACGATCCGCTTTTCGAGAGAGGACAATACGCCCGGAGTCAACCTGCGCATGGAGGCGCCTGTCACCTTCGACCTGGTAATCGTGCCCAAGAGTTTCGCGCAGATCGAAGGTGGCCAGCCCGTCCGCACGGGAGACGAAAAATTCGACTACCAATGGAAGCTCACCACCAAAGACCGGGTCCTGGCAAAAATGTTTCTCGCCAGCCAGCCCGCGATGGAAGAGCTTCCCAAACTCTGCTGCTCGACGAAGACATTTTTCCACATTGACAATGGTTACGTTGAACTCAGCGAGTTGACGGTTCCAGAGGGGGCCTTTAGCCGTCACCTCATGGACCACTTGCAGTCGATGGTGCAGCTCGCTAAACAACTGGCGCTCATGCCGGGTGCGTCGCGAATCAAAATCGACCGCATCGTTCCGCCACGACCGACTAGCCGGATTCTTGCCGTGGTGATCACCGTGATCGCGATTTGCACAGGCATCGGCGCCCTGGCCAATTATCAACGCGCCAGTCGCATGCGAGCTGCAACCTCGGGGTTTGGAGGATCTCCGGAAGGCATTCCCCCATCGGAGGCTTTATATATCCCCAAGTTGGAGGGGTGGCGTCTAGCGGTCAGTACCGATTTCGATCCTGACCTCGTTCAATGGATCCGTGACAATGGTGCGGAACCGAGAGGCCGATTAGAAGGAAACTTTTTTGCAGGAAGCACGAAGAACGATACCGCCTATCTTCTAACGAATGCCCAAGGCACGCACCGATTCGTCGTGCTCACCGGCGACACCGTGAGATTCGACAGCACTTATCCATCGGTGGTCCTGATCGCGAAAGTGCCAAAGAGCGCTATTCGAGATTTCCAAATCAACACGGGTCAGGCTGCTTCCGGAGAAACAGACGGAATTCTTTTGGTTAGAAACAAGGCCGACCTTCTTTCTGGCGTCATCTTGAGTTTTAATGGAAATTCTCCCGTGATATCGGTTCCATCAAATTACAAGGCTGTGGCTCTCAAATAGAGGGAGAGTACCTGGAACCGCCACCCGATGAGCACAAGATACGCTAATTGTTGGTAGCGTGACCGGGGTTGCGGTGCGGCGCTGAGTTCTCGATGAGTGCCCCGCACTTCGCGGCGGCAACGCTCAACGGTACGATCATGGCCGTGGTCCAATCGAATTCGTCGGCGAGCGTGAACGGCAGGCCTCTTTCCCGGATGTTCTTTGCGTTTGTCGCCGGGTCGAACTCGATCTTAATTATTTAATTGTAGATACAAATAAATGGGCCGTCAACCGCAATCGGCAAGGTTCTCGATCACGAATTGTTACAAAATAGTTAAGGGTGGGTTTTGGGTTTTGCGTTTTAAGGGGCTTGGGATGGCCTGCCCAGCCATGACCCTAGCGGGCTGATGCCTTCATCGCTATTAGGCGGCCGTCCATTTTAATCTGGGATGCATCAGGCAAAGGCCGCGAGGCTGCCTTGTTCAGCCGGACCTGGATGTCGCTGTTCCTGACGCCCTTCAGGTAAACCATCGTCGAGGCGATGTCCCGGTGGCCCATCCACTGCTGCTGGGTGCGGATGTCGATGCCGTCCTGCAGGTGCCGGGTGGCGTAGGTGTGCCGGAACTTGTGCAGGAACCAACGGCCGCAATACGGGCCGGCGGCGCAGTGGTTGATTTTGGTGGTGCCGTCCTGCAGGCGGTGGGGCACGGCGCAATGGCCGCAATTGAGCTTGCCGCGCCAGACGACGGCCTTCAGTTTTTCCAGCATGGCGCCGTCGGGCTTGCCCGTCGCGCTCGGGAATAGCGGCTCGTCCGGGCCGGCATTGGCAGGCCGGAATTTCTCCAGCAGGGTAATCAACTTCTGCGGGACCGGGACCTGCCGCTCCTCCCAGTTTTTCGGATGGAATCGCCCGTGGGGGTTTCGCGGTGACGCGGATCGCGGTGTGGCGGAAGTCGACATCGCGCCAGGTGACGAAGCGGCCCTCGGCGTCGCGGAATCCGGACATCAGGTAGAACTTGAAGCGGATTTCCTCCATCGGCGCGCAGGCCTTGAACAGTTTCGTCATCTCGGAATCCTCGTAAATCGGGCGGACGGTTTCGACGAAGCTCGGCCAGTCGGCGGCGTTCAGGACTTTCGGTTTTCCGTGGCGCTTGAGCAGCTGCGAGAGGACGACCAGCTTGTTGTAAACGGTCTTGCCGTTATGCCCCTGCTTCAGGCAATGGGTGGCGAAGGCGAGAAGATCCTCGCGGTCCACGTCCTCGATATGGTTTCGGGTGCAGAAGGATTTGAAGCTGGCCAGGATCGGGCGGTAGGTGCGGAATGTCCGCAGTGATCTGTGGTACTGGATATATTCGGAATAGCGATCGAGCGCGTCGGTGACGGTGGTGCGCTCGGGTTCCGGTTCGGCCGCGGGTTGCGCCGGGATGATGCCGTTCTTCACGGCCGAGAGTTCGGCCTGCTTGTGCCGCGCGGCTTCCGCGGCGGCGAAAGCATCGGGCCGGCGGCCTGCTTCACTCGTTTCCCCTCCTCCCGCCATTCGATGAAATACCCGCCCTCGGGGTGGGCTTCGTCCCTGCCCTGCACGCGGACAGGGTCGCGGCGGACGCCGGCCCTTGCTGTCGAACAATGCGGGGGCTGGAATCCATCTGCCGTCGTGCTTGATCTGTTTGAGGAGGATGACGCGGGCCTGTCTTGGCATTCGGCGATCCCTCAACGGGGCCGTTTTAGGCTGCCGGAGAGTGGCCCTTAATGCGACTCTACAGGCCGAGCGGCTGTATCTAAGTGACTGATCTCACTCTAAGTAACTGATATCACTCCATGTGATGACATCTCCGGAGGAATTCTTTGCGTGGGAACGTCACTCCGCGGCCAATCCTGTGCTCCTCAATTGGACATTGTCCGGTGATCGGACTAGCGTTAAAGATGAGGTAGTTTCCACTTTCTCCTCTTCAGGTTCCCTGAATATAAGTCAGCCCATCTGAAATCTTCTTCTCGTATGCGGCACAACCTTAGGTCTGAGTTCAAGGGGCTCTGCAAGTGTGTAGAACGAGTGCATGCCGGTCAGATTTGGGCAAACAGCGACGAGTTGAATCACATGATGGAGGCTTTTGGACAACTTGCGCCGTTGCGGGTGGTTAACGCAGNNCTGTCAGTAGCACGAATCGAATGCAATTCGCTGATGCCCAAGATTCGGGAAAGAGCGGTATTGAACTTGAAGAAATTTCACCAGCATTATCCGAATTGGAAATTGTCCTATAACATACGCCAGATCATTCAAGAGATTGCAGAAAGCAATTTGGGCCGCTCGCAATCCGTATGTACGCTCCAGCCTCAACTCAGGTGTTTCGAGAGCAACGGCAGCGACGGTTCCCGAGTGAATCACAAGGGGGATGCTGTCAAGTGAATCACAAGGGGGATGCTGTCAACGGTCCGGACCGCCGCCGCGTGAATGAGCTCTGAAAATCAGTCTCATTCTGTTGTTCTTGGCTACTCACGATCAAAACTCAAGAGGATCACATGAAAATTTCGATAATCGGTTCCGGGTATGTCGGTCTTGTCGCTGGCGCCTGCCTCGCGGAATTGGGCCATGCCGTCGTATTAATTGACAACGATCCGGTGAAGTTCGCCGCCTTGTCGGGTGGCGAATGTCCAATTCACGAAGAGCATCTGCCAGCTCTGCTAGCGAAACACCGTGGGAAGAGCCTGACATTTTCTCGCGATTTGAGAGTAGCAGTTCGCGGCAGCCAAGCCGTGTTCATCGCGGTCGGTACGCCTCCTGCTGTCAATGGCGAAGCCGATCTGTCGTATGTCGAGACGGTGGCGCGTGAGATCGCCGGGGCGTTACGTAACTACACAGTCGTCGTCGATAAGAGTACGGTGCCGGTGTACACCAGCGAGTGGGTGCGCAAGATAATTCTGCTGGACGGAGCGCCCGCGGAGATGTTCGACGTTGCTTCGAATCCAGAGTTCTTGCGCGAGGGAACGGCGGTTACGGATTTCCTTTATCCCGATCGCATCGTGATCGGTGCCGATACGATGCGAGCCGCTGACACACTCCGCGAGATATATCGTCCGTTGACAGATGGCAGCTATTACCGTCGGTCTGATGCGATTCGGATCAATCCCGGTGCACAGCCTCGACCGGCACGGTTGATCGCTACCAGTACGAAAGCGGCCGAGTTGATCAAGTACGCATCGAATGCATTTCTCGCGATGAAGATCAGCTTCATCAATGCGGTGGCGACAGTATGTGATTCGGTCGGCGCAGATGTGGACGAGGTTCGCGAAGGAATTGGCTCTGACAGCCGGATCGGGTCTCGCTTTCTGGTTCCTGGGCTCGGTTACGGGGGCTCGTGCTTCCCGAAAGACTTATCCGCGTACCACGCTGTAGCCCGCGAATGCGGTTACGAGTTCCGGCTTTTGGAAGAGGTAATGCGCATCAACAATGATCAGCCGCAGCGCTTCCTTCGCAAGATCCGCAGTGTTCTATGGACGCTTAAGGGCAAACGCCTTGGCGTACTCGGCCTTGCATTCAAGGGCGGGACGGATGACGTGCGCGAATCGCCAGCTATTTCGATTGTCGAATCCCTGCTGAAAGAGGGATGCACAATTCAAGCGTACGACCCTGCCGCGATGGTGCGTGCGCGCGAATTGCTCGGAGACAGGAACATTACCTATGTCTCGTCTGGATACGAAGCGGCGCGAGATGCTGACGCGCTTCTAATTTTGACGGAGTGGCAGGAGTTTGCCGAGCTTGATCCGGCACAGATTAGGAAGCTGCTGCGATACCCAATTGTCGCCGACGGCCGTAACCTTTTCGATTGCGATGTGATGCGCGACAATGGTCTGACCTATATCAGCGTGGGGCGACCGGACGTGAACCACTGGCAGAAGGAGCCAGAATACTCGAGAATCTCCGCAGCTGAAACCAACAAACCGCGGGCGCGATCTACCTTCGCAGAATCCGAGATGCACGAGCAGCCGGCGGTGGGTGCAGCTGGACTCGACTGATGAGTCCGAAGCGAACGCTAGCTAAAACTGGAAGATTGTTCGGGTGCTCCGGACGCGTTGGGGGAATTTGAATGCGAGCTATGGTAACGGGGGCGGCGGGCTTCCTGGGGTCTCACCTCTGCGATGCTTTACTTGCTGGCGGCCACGAGGTGATTGGCATTGATAATCTGCTTACAGGTTCACGGCAGAATCTCAAGCACCTCGCGCACGAACCACGTTTCGAGTTTCAAGAGTGCAACATCTGTTCTCCATTCGACTTCGGGCGGGTCGATTTCGTCTTCGACTTTGCATCGCCAGCAAGTCCCGCCGACTACATGCGATATGGAATCGAGACATTGATGGTCGGATCGCAGGGTGTGCGCAACTGCCTTGAACTGGCTGATAAATACGGTGCGGGTTTTTTGCTCGCGTCCACATCGGAGTGTTACGGAGATCCGCACGTCCATCCGCAATCAGAAAGCTACTGGGGAAACGTCAATCCCATCGGCCCGCGATCCGTCTATGACGAATCGAAGCGGTTTGGGGAGGCGTTGACGATGGCTTACCATCGTTATCGTCGCGTGGATACACGGATCGTCCGCATCTTCAATACGTATGGACCTCGCTTGCAATTGAACGACGGCCGCATCATCTCCAATCTCATGAAGCAAGCGATTCTCGGAGAGGATCTCACGATTTATGGCGATGGTATGCAGACGCGCAGCTTCTGTTACGTGAGTGATGAGGTCGAAGGCATTCTGAAGCTGGCGTGGAGCTTCGAGCATCTTCCGACAAATATAGGAAATCCGACAGAGTTCACGATTCTGGACTGTGCCAAGATGGTGTTGAGAGTGACGGACTCGACATCGAAGATCCGGTTTATGCCCCTTCCGGAAGACGATCCAAGACAGCGGAGGCCTGATATCTCGAAAGCGCAGCAACTCCTCGGATGGCAGCCCACCATCAACTTGGAAAATGGCTTACGCCTCTGTCTGAACTACTTCCAAAAAGAGGTCTCCAGTCATCCCGAAGAGCTCGGTGATGTTGCGAGGGTGAGAGCGAACATTCCCA
>PLWX01000023.1 GCA_003151155.1 Acidobacteriaceae bacterium | reverse complement strand
GCCCCCGGTCGAAGCGGCAGTCGCGCCCCCACCCTCCCCAGCGCTAGCGGCCGACGTTTGCGACGGCCCTTTGCAGCCGACGAAAGTGAGTGCAATCAGAATTGTTGCCAGTCTTCCCTTGGTGCTCATCGTTGATAACCTCTGTATTTCCCTGACGGTGATCGCCTGCTCTTGGCAGTTCGCGCTCTGACCGTCCGTTCGCCCCGAGTCATTCAGTCACCAGGAGCGCAATTGTCGGAGCAAATCCGACGGACAAGGGTCGGAGAACCAGACTAAGGCTCAGTCAGGCGATACCATGCCAGCCCGGATTGTGCACCCAGCCAACGGAAAGGCTCATTCGGAACATACTCCAGGCTGGCGTTGAGGAATGGATACTGCTTCCAGGGTTCCTCACGACCGGCCTCCAGATCGGCAATGATTCTCCCGAAGATCGAGGTCAGATTCACGCCATGTCCGCTGTAGCCCAGTCCATAGAAGATGTTCTTATGTTTTCCTGTGCATCCCACGGAAGGGGATTCATCGATGGACCAGTCAACCACTCCATCCCAGCTTAATTCGAAACTGACGCCCGACATTTTGGGGTAGATTCGCACAAGCTCACGCTGGAGTTGCGAAAAATGGGAGGCAGCGTCGCTGACTTCGCCAACCCCGCTATTGAAAAAGTAGCTGGGGCTGCCTCCGCCGATGTGGATGCGATTATCCTGCGTCAAGCCGAGATAGAAAACTTCGGTGCGGCTGTCATTGAACGGAACTCGCTTGCGCCATCCGATCTCGGCCAGCTGCTGCTCACTGAAGGGCTGGGTCACCGCTACATATTCATGGACGGGCACAAACGAGTTTCGGAAAAATCCCAGTCTTGAGGTGAAAGCATTCGTTGCCAACACCAACGACTTTGCCCTGATGGTAGGTCCGCCGGTCGTATGAAGAAGATGATCCCGACCCTCCTCGATACTGGCTACGGTTGTGTTTTCGTAAATCTCCGCGCCGGCGTTCTCCGCCGCCGCCTTGAACACATGCACCAGCTTCATGGGATGGATGTGTCCGCCGTTTGGGTCGAAGAACCCTCCCTCGTAGACCTCGGTGCCGATCGCGCGAATAAGCCGCTGCTTATCCCAGAACTCAACTGGCATGCCCAGGGATCGTGCCTCCTGCACGTAGGCTTTCGCCGCTCGGACATCCTCGGAGGTGACCAGCACTTGCAGAGCGCCATTTGTCTCCAACTCGCAGTCGATGCCGGTCGCGACGCTGAGCTTCGATAACTCCCGGATGTTCCCGGCTGTCAGGTCGTAGATCTTCTTGTCGATGGCCGGAGCGGAGCTGAAATGCAGATAACGGTCTGCGGTCATCGTCAGCACCATGGCGCCGTTTCTTCCCGAGGCCCCGTTCCCACAGCCTTTCGCTTCCAGGACGACGACGCGTTTGTGCGGGGAGATGCTGCGGATGTAGTAGGCCGCGGAAAGTCCCGTGAAGCCGCCGCCGAGCACCGCGACATCTGCAGCGATGTCGTCCGTCAACGGCGGATTCTGACGCGGTTGACTTCTTGCCCAATAGCTGCGGTTGGGCTCAAACACCAGCGGTTCACGCCAGATCCTGGGAGAGATCTGGTTCAGGCTGACGGTGCCGAGCAACGCACCGGCACCCGCGAAGGCCGCCTCTCTGAAGAAGCGGCGTCGGCTTGAGAGCTCTCGCATGGGCGGATGCTGCAAAACCTCAGAATAAGAGATCGCCTTACCCTGGGCAAGGTAAATGGAGTGTAGTAGACAGCCCTTGCGGGATGAAACGTTCATCCAGATGCGCATGGATTCGGGGATTCTGGGCGAGTCGTCGGCTAACCGGAAGTGATCTGAGGCTGGCTTACCGCAATTAGTAATGGGAAGTCGGCTTATCGATTTCAACTACTGTGATCGTCGGGCCACGATCGAAATTGTGCCCGTCGTGAATGCTTCTGAAGCGGCCATCCGGTGAGTTCATCATCGGTTCGCACATCGATCATTCGCTAGCGGCGAGTCACCGAATTTCTCCGGTGCAGATTCGTCTCGAAACCGCACTGCCAAAGCGCCGATCAGAGAGAATCTTGCGCATTTGCGCTCGGGCCGACGGCAGTGGTAGCTCTCTAGTTCGGCTTCAATCGAACAATCGCTCGAAAGCCCGCAGAATAGCGAGAAGTTCGAATATCTCCCTTAAGTGACTGGATAATAAGGACTTGCTGGCGGACCAAGAGGGATTCGAACTGCTCTCTCGCTTTTCGTAAGTTCCTCTCCATGAATAACTTACAAAGTCAAGCAGGTTCCGGGGTGGCTGTCGGATTCTCCGATGCGGTTTGCTTGCGACGGTTCGGCTTTATCCGTTTGGCCGTGTGTCGATAGGTGTCCGGAAGGGCGTTTTCCAGGACCTACTCAGTTCTGATTGTTTAACCCCGCTCACTAAGTGCGCGGAACGTATGGTCTCTTGTACGCACCAGATCCTCGTTTCGCAAGTGCCAGCAGCTTCGCCCAGAGCGGAAGCGTGGCTCAGCGAGCGAGTTCGGTGAGAAGCCAAGCCCTGGCCATCTTCCAATCGCGCATGACGGTTTGGGGAGAAATCTTCAATACTTCCGCCGTTTCCTCGACGCTCAATCCTCCGAAGAATCGGAGCTCTATGACTCTTGCTTTGCGCGGGTCGATTTGAGCGAGCTCATTCAACGCGTCGTCAATGGCTACCATCTCCCGGTCTCTCGAGCCTGCCGCGATTTCCGGCGCGTCGTCGAAGTTCACATGGACTGCACCGTTACCCCGTTTGGCCATGTTCTTTGCGCGGGCCCGATCCACCAGGATCCGCCTCATCATGTTTGCCGACACGGCGAAGAAATGCGCGCGATCCTGCCAGCTGACATTGTCCACTTCCACCAGCCGAAGAAAGACTTCGTGGACCAGCGCAGTTGCCTGCAGACTGTCGCCTGACCGCTCCTTGCGCATATATTTTGCTGCCATTCGCCGCAGCTCAAGGTAGACCCTCGAAGTGAGGTCTCCCAGAGCTTCCTGGTTGCCGCCGCTCCAAGCCTTCAGAAGATGGGTGACGCTTGTCGTTTCTTCGCCCATGCCTCGATCTTACGACCTCGTGACGAAAGCAAAGAATTATTCGCCGTTGTTGTAGTTCTTAGCGATGTTTCTCGCTTACCAGGATGAACGCCGCTTCACAGATAAGCCGTCGCGCGGGATTCGCTTCAGTCCGGTACGCTCGGCGAACAGTCCCAGCTCTCGAACGCAAACTTTAACCCCAGACCGCGAGGAGGTCTCTCTTATGAAAACCGAATGGAAGAACACAAAAACTTTCCACTTCCTGAAACTTTCCGCAGGCGCCTTGACCGTTCTGGTGGCTCTCATCCCATTGGGAGCTCCCACGGTGGCAACGGCTCAAAACGCGGCCGAATCGAAAGTCCAGTTGAGCGGATGCCTTCCGCAGGGACCGGAAGGGTCGTGGCTCTACACCGTGACCATACCGGGATACACCTTCCAGGGGATTGAGACTTACTCCGCTGGAGGAGGCTACACGGAAGCCGACCAGCTGTCCTTCAACCCCCTTGCGGTGGCGAGCGCGGGTCACGGCGCGTGGAAGATGATAAGCGAAAAGAGATTCGATCTTACTTACCTCAATCTCACGTTCGATGCCTTCAGCAGCGGCACTCCGACTGGAACACTGAAAGTGCGCCAGACTACCAAGATTGACAAGAGTGGAAACTCTTACACCGGCTCAGGCGATTACACCTACTACGATCTGGATGACAATCCTATTCCCAGCATCAGTGGAACTTTCACCATTACGGCCAAGCGGATTGTCGTGCAGGCCCCAAAGTAACCCTCGCGGACACTGAAAAATAATTGTGGGCAGCTGATCATGGCTGCCCTTTTTTCGTGCGTTTCTTGAGCAGTTCCGCAGGACGAGCTGCCGCTGGTGCTGGTTCTCGTACTTCTCGTTGAGTCGAGCTCTGGTCTCGCGATAATATTAACCCTGATCGCGAGGGCTCCCAAACGAACCGTGAACACTGGCAGAGGATGGAGGAGCTGTACCACGCCGCGCTGGAAAAATCCGGCGAAGAGCGTGAAGCGCTATTGGCGAATTCTGATCCCGAGGTGAGACGTGGCGTTGAAGCGTTGCTCGCGCAGGGGACTTCGGGCGAAGAGCTGTTGGATTATCCCGCGTGGGAGCAGGCAGACACCACCCTGCTGGTTCCACCGGTCGCGCAAATCGCGCCCGGAGAGCAACTCGGACCGTACCGTATAGAAGCCAGAATAGGCGCAGGCGGCATGGGCGAAGTATATCGGGCAAGAGATACCCGCTTGAATCGCCTGGTTGCAATCAAGCTCTCCGCCGCGCAGTTCACCGAGCGTTTTGGACGCGAAGCGAAAGCAATTGCCGCGCTCAACCATCCCAACATCTGCCAGATTTATGACATCGGCCCGAATTATATTGTGATGGAGTTTGTCGACGGCTCTCCGATCGTCCCGCCTGAACAGCATGAAAAACCTCCCATTCCTCCATCCGAAGCTCTTGCGATCGCCCTCCAAATCGCGGCTGCCCTCGAGGCCGCGCACGCAAAAGGCATCATTCATCGGGATCTAAAACCAGCGAACATCCTGGTGACGTCCGGTGGTCAGGTAAAGCTCCTCGACTTTGGATTAGCAAAGCAAAGCAGCGGCGGCGCTCCGTCCCAGGACACAGCCGAGACGATAGGTCTTACCCAAGTGGGAACGATCATGGGCACCCCCGCTTACATGTCTCCGGAGCAAGCCGAGGGGCGGCCTGCTGACGAATGTTCTGACATCTTTTCGTTTGGGGCGGTGCTCTACGAAATGCTCGCCGGACGGCGTGCCTTTTCGGGCAGTTCCATTGCTTCTACTTTGGGCGCAATCCTGCACAAGACGCCGGAACCGCCGAACGCACCGCCTGCGCTCAATGCAATAGTCTTCAAGTGCCTCTCTAAATTGCCCGCCGCACGCTACCAGACTGCAACCGAACTTATGGCGGCATTGACGAAAGCTTCAACAACAGGCAGTTCCAGCGTTGTTGATCGAATCACACCTCACAGGCTCCGGCTGATGATTGCGGTCGCTCTGCTGGCGGTGCTTGGGTTTGTTGCTGTCGTCGGCGGCATCTATTGGAAGGGGATTAAGTCCGGCCAGATTGATTCAATTGCCGTTCTGCCGCTCGATATGCGCAGCACGGATCCTGAAGCGGATTATATTTCGGATGGCATTGCGGAAAGCATAAACAATAGCCTGTCACAGTTGCCGAGCCTCAAGGTAATCCCTTACAGCGTAGCCCTCCATTACAAAGGCAGGGCAGTCGACATCCAAAAGACGGGCGACGCGCTTCAAGTCCAGACTTTGCTTACGGGCCGTGTTGCGCAACATGGCGACAACCTTAGCGTTGGCGTTGAACTCGATGACGTTCGCAATGGAAAACAGCTTTGGGGCCAGCAATACACCGGCAAGGTTGGTGATCTGTTAAGGGTTGAAAGCAATATCGCCAGGGAGGTTTCTCAGCGGCTGCGCTCGCAGCATTCCGCGGCCGACCAGCAAAAGCTGGCCTTGGGCTCAACAGAAAACCCCGAGGCGTATCAGCTCTATCTGAAGGGTGAGCATTACACATCTAAATTCACCAAAGATGGCTTCGACAAAGGCATCGACAATCTCAATCAAGCAATTGCCATGGATCCAAACTATGCATTGGCTTATAGCGCCTTGGCTTACAACTACATTAATCAGGACGATTGGTTTATCGCTCCCAAAATCGCAGGACCAAAGGCCAGAGAAGCCGCTCGGAAGGCGCTGGAACTTGACGAGAGCAACGCGGAAGCTCATGTTGTGCTGGCTATCGAATCGCAATGGTACGAGTGGGACTGGGCCGGCGCGGAGCGCGAGTTCAAACGAGCCATTGAACTCAATCCGGACAGCGCTGACGCGCACGCATACTATTCATGGTTCCTGCCGACCATGGGTCGCGGAGATGAAGCGGTCGCCGAGGCGAAGCGTGCATTGCAAATCGATCCGCTCTCGACCGGCCTCAATGGCAACTTGGGTTCAGTTTTTGTTTTCACGCATCAGTGGGACAAGGCGATCCAGCAACTGCGCTCATCCATCGATCTCGATCCGAATTATTGGTTCGACCACTATTTCCTGGGCAGGGCCTATGAGCAAAAGGAGAGATTCCCAGAGGCCATTGCGGCGTTTAAACAGGGGATATCGCTTGAAGGCACAACTGAGGTATGGTCCAGTCTTGGACATGCCTACGCGGTGTCGGGCAAAAGGGAAGAGGCGCAGAAGGTCATCGACCATCTCAAGGAACTGTCGGTTCACGAATACGTCGCCCCTTACAATTTTGCAGTCATCTATGCGGGCCTGGGAGACAAAGACGAGGCATTCGTCTGGCTCAATCGCGCTTATCAGGAGCGATCCTATTTACTGACGTATCTCACGGTAGATGAGCGATTAGACAATCTCCATTCTGACCCGCGCTTTGACGAACTCCGGCGTCGGGTCGGACTCCCCACGCTAAAGTGATAGCGAAAACTGCTTCGACAGCATTGCAATCCCAGAAGTTTCGCAAGCAGGGTTTGTCATGCGGGGTCTCGGCGCCATGGAGATTGACTCTTGAAGTCCGTGTTCGTGGCCTATCGTTGACTATCCGCGCACTTCCGATGGATCCACAGTCGTTGAGTGCATCATCGCCAATGCGCCGATAAAGCCAATCACTCCTGATATGTCGGCTTATCGGTAGCAACCACTGTGATCGTCGGGTCACGATCGAAATTGTGCCTGTCGTGGATGCTTCTGAAGCGGCCGTCCGGTGAGATAGGTTCATGATCGGTTCGTACATCGATCATTCGCTCGCAGCTAGTCATCGATATTCTCTGGTGAGAAGTGGGCTCGAAACCGGACTGCGAAAGTGCCGATCAGAGAGAATGCCACCCGTTCGCGACGCAGCGGCTGACGCGAGTAGCTCTCTGGTCCGAGTTCAGTCGAGCGGAGGCGCGAAAGCCCGCACAATTGCGAGAAGTTCGCATTCAACTCGTAAGTGACTGGATAATAATGACTTGTTGGCGGAGGGAGCGGGATTCGAACTGCTCTCCCGTTTTTCCTAAGTTTCCCTCCATGAACAACTTACGAAGTCAAGCGGATTCCCGAGCGAACGTTCGATTCTCCAGTGCGGTTAGCTTAGCCGTACTCTCTCGCTTTACCCGATCGCTTTTTCGATCACGAGAACCGCGTTTATCGGTACGAATGCTGAAAACGCAGTTCCTTCTGGATTGCCCGTCGCTCGGCAGGGATCTCAGTTATTGTCGGTGGACTGAGTTCCTCATCATCGGACGAAACGCCCGATTTCAGCCTCGCCGTCCAACCCTGCGGTTACGCTACACGATCGTTACCTTACAAAATCTTTCATATACTTTCGCATTATTTGCTACTGATGTACTATCTCCGGGGTCGCGAGCTCGTTGCCAAACTTCGCGCTCGCCAGAGAGCCCATGGATCGACGCAGGTTCTTGAAGTCCGCCACTGCAACAGGACTCACCGTAGGTTTGTTGAAGGCCAGCACCAAAGCCTCCATACCTGAACACAACTGGGACAAGTACGATTGGGGATCGGGGCCTGCGGTTCCCGACCGGCTGTATCAGGGGCCGTTTCCCCAGTACGGTCCATGCGCGGTTGTTCCCGAGAGCGATGTCTCGATGAT
>PLWX01000034.1 GCA_003151155.1 Acidobacteriaceae bacterium | reverse complement strand
TGCGCGTGGGGCAGAAGCTCGTAGGACTGCTCGCGTTCGGTGCGCCGGAAGCATCGCATTACGGCGAAGAAGAACTGCACGGTTTGCAGATGTTCTCGCACTATGTAGCGCTCGCTGTTCACAACAGCGGCCTTTCGGACTCTCTGGCGTCACGTGTTGCAGAAAACCTGAAGCTCATGGCTTCCGTGCATTCCTTTTACGACAACGCCCTCGAAGCGTTTGCGGTCGCGATTGACGCCAAGCACATCAACATCCGCGGACACTCGATTCGCGTAGGCCGTTACGCAGCGTTCATTGGCGAAGGCATGGGGATGAGTGCCTCCGAAGCCTCGTCGATCCGAGCCTCTGGGTATCTGCACGATATCGGGAAGATCGCGGTCGATCGTCGACTCTTCGCGAAACCAAGCGCTCTCGACGCAGAAGAATTCAAAGAAATGGCCGACCATACAATCGTCGGTTATGAAATCGTCTCCAATGTGCAGTTCCCCTGGCCGCAGGTCGGCGAGGTCGTGCGCTCACACCATGAGCGGCTCGACGGGTCCGGCTATCCAGACCACTTGCACGATGCGGAACTGCCGACGCACGTCCGCATCATGGGACTGGCGGACGCCTTCGACGCCATGACCAGCGAACGCCCGTACCGGCAGCCGCTTTCCATCGGCGAGGCGCTGACAGAGGTCGTCAAGCTGTCCCCGATCCACTTCGATCCTGACGCGGTCCAGGCGCTCCTGGTGCAGGTCCGGCGTGATGCGGTCGCCGCCTGCAGTCCGAAGCTTAGTGCCGCCTGGATGAAGTCGCAAAACGAGAACAAGCCGAAGTTTCTCGATGACCGGGTGATGTGCGCCATTGCCCCCCCTGACATCGATCAACTAGCCGCCGTGCTCCACCACAAAACGAACCGCAACCGCACATACTCTAACTAAGTTCAGTAGCCATCGCGGGCATTGATCCTTTCGGTCAGGCACTCTCGTGCCACGACAATCAGCAACTTTTCCCTTCTGCCGGGTTCATAATCCCTGAGCACCTCTCTCTTCAGGGACGGCGAAATGGCTGCACTTCGAAGACCAGCAACCGCGGCAATCGTCGTTACGCTCGTTCTCCTCTCTATCTCCGTCCTCGCGGCATCTGACAAAAAGAAGAAGAACTCTGCACCAATTGACCAGACAAAGCGCGCCGTTCACACCCTCAACCGGCTCTCGTTCGGCCCTCGACCAGGTGATGTTGATCGCGTGAAATCGATGGGAATCGATAAGTGGATCGACGAGCAACTCCACCCCGAGAAGCTTGATGATTCCGCGATACAAGCACGACTCGCGGGCTTTCGAACTTTACAGATGAGCGCTCGCGAGATGGCGGAGAGGTTCCCGCCGAACCAGATCATCAAGCAGGTTGCGGACGGAAAGATATCCATGCCGCACGATCCCGATGAGCGCCTGGTTTACTTGGCAGCGCTGGATCGCTATGACCAGAAACTAGCGAATAAGCAAAATAAGGCGAGTGCCAATGACGCCAAACAAGCCACACAACAGAATGGGGATGCCGCGGATCTACCGGACGAGCAGGTGAATGACGCGGAACGGCAGCGTCGCCGGGAAGCCCGCCAGCACGGCGAACAGGTTGCCGAGCAGATCGCTTCCCTTCCCGCCAGCCAGCGGATCGCCGCCATGTTGCGCCTGCCCGACGGTGATCGGCGTGATCTGCTCCGCATCAACGAGCAGGGCAGAAGTCGCCTGACAGAAGGCATGAATGCGGCCGATGCGGAAGGGGTGCAGGCGATGCGCAATCCGACCGCGGTCGTGAACGATGAACTTACCCAGGCTAAATTGTTGCGTGCGATTTATAGCAATCGACAACTCGAAGAGGTGATGACTGATTTCTGGTTCAACCACTTCAACATCTATTTGAACAAGGGCGCGGACCATTACTACGTCACCGAGTACGAGCGCGAGGTCATTCGTCCGCATGCGCTGGGAAAATTTAAAGACCTCTTGAAGTCCACGGCGCACAGCCCAGCCATGCTGTTTTACCTCGACAATGCGGAAAGCGTAGGCCCTGATTCAGCGGCTGCGCTTGGTATTCCTGATCATCCGCGCCGCGCCGCGTTCGGGAGGCCGATCGCGCAACGCCCTAAAAAGTCCAAGCAGAATGGGCTGAACGAGAACTATGCGCGCGAGTTGATGGAACTGCACACCCTCGGGGTGAACGGCGGATACACGCAAAAAGACGTGACCGAAGTCGCCAAGGTCTTTACCGGGTGGACTATTGAAGAACCGCGCAAAGACGGAAGCTTTAAGTTCGCGGAGCGACGTCATGAGCCCGGCGTGAAGTATGTGCTCGGCGAAAAGATCAAGGAAGACGGAGAAAAAGAGGGCGAGCGCGTGCTTGAGATGCTGGCGCGCAATCCGAACACCGCGAAATTCGTGTGCGGCAAACTCGCGACCCGCTTCGTTTCCGACGAGCCGCCGCAGGCGCTCGTCGATCGCATGGCGGAGACCTGGGAGAAGAAGGACGGCGACATCCGCGAGGTGCTGCGAACGATGCTGAACTCTCCGGAGTTCTGGGCTCCTGAAGCCTATCGAGCGAAGGTAAAAACACCATTGGAATTCGTGGTGAGCGCAGTCCGGGCAACAGGCGCGGATGTAACCGATGCAAAGCCGCTGGTCGCTGCCTTGAACCAGATGGGCATGCCCCTCTACGGAATGCAGCCACCAACGGGCTATTCGATGAAGGCCGAGACGTGGGTGAATTCCGCCGCGCTCCTCAGCCGAATGAACTTCGCGTTGAGCCTGGGAGCGGGAAAGCTGAATGGGACGCAAGTTGCCCCGGAGCTGTTGCTTAAGCAGACGGCTGTTTCAGATCCGATGGCGATACAGACCACTCTGGAAAGCGACTTATTGGCCGGCGATATTTCTGAGCAGACCCGCAGTGTGATTCAGAAGCAGTTCAACGATCCGCAGATCCTGGCGCAGGTGAATGATGACGCAAGGCGCACGCAGCACGAAGGGGTGTTAGAAGGCTTGATCCTGGGATCGCCTGAGTTCCAACGACGCTGAATACAGGGTGGAACTTGCGCAAAGTGGCTTCAGCCGCGAGGTAAATGATGTCGATTACGCGAAGGGTTTTTCTCAAGAACAGCGCGATGGCGATGGTGAGCACCGCGGTCGTCCCGTCATTCCTAACCCGCGCGGTGTATGGCTCTGGGCTGCCGCAGGGTAAGAAGCGGCTGGTCGTAATCTTTCAGCGTGGTGCGGCAGACGGACTGAACATCGTGGTTCCCCACGGCGAACCGAACTATTACGCGATGCGCCCGACGATCAATATCCCCCAGCGCGACGTCATCGATCTCGATGGCATGTTTGGCCTGCATCCGTCTTTGGCCTCCTTCAAGCCGATCTGGGATCAGAAGCATCTTGCTATCGTGCACGCCGCCGGATCGCCCGACCCAACCCGGTCGCACTTTGACGCACAAGACTTCATGGAGAGTGGTACCCCCGGCTACAAAGGCACGGAGGATGGCTGGCTGAATCGAGCGCTCCGCGTGAAAACTTCGGCGGAGAAAAATGACCCGTTTCGCGCGGTCGCTGTGGGCACCAACCTGCCGCGTATTCTCGCCGGGCACGAACCTGCAATAGCGGTCAGCAACGTCAAGCAATTCGGTGTCGGAGGAAATAATCCTGCCGCAACGCCGGCGGCGAATTCTTTTGAGTCGATGTACGAGGGTTCCGTAGATTCCGTGCTCCACGGCACCGGCCAGGAGACTTTTGATGCGGTCAAGATGTTGCGGGCCGCCGATCCATCGAAATACCAACCGGCACTAGGCGCGGACTATCCGCGCGGACGTTTTGGTGAAGCCTTGAAACAAACCGCACAGCTGATCAAAGCCAACCTCGGCGTGCAGGTGGCTTTCACCGATATCGGTGGATGGGACCATCATGTGAACGAAGGCTCGACGCAAGGTCAGATCGCGAACGTCCTCCGCGAGTTCGGGCAATCGATCTCCGCATTTTGGACCGATCTTGGCGACCTACAGGAAGAAACCGTCGTGGTGACGATGAGCGAGTTCGGACGGACCGCGCATGAGAATGGTAACCGAGGCACTGATCACGGCCATGCTAACGTGATGTTCGTGCTCGGCGGCCCGGTGCGCGGAGGTCGCGTGTACGGTCAATGGCCGGGACTCGCCCCGAATCAGCTTTATGAGGGTCGCGATCTTGCGCTCACCACTGACTTCCGGCGGGTTGTTGGCGAAGGGGTCTACAGGCATCTCGGGAATCGCGATCTCGATACCGTGTTCCCAAACTTCGAGAACTCACCGAAAAATTTCCTCGGGCTCTTGGGCTGACGCGGCGTTTTCTAGATCTTCACCAGCACGTCGTCGCCCTCGATCTTCAACTCGTATACTTCCACTCCGAGTGTGGCACTTTGCTCACTTTTCCCGCTGGTTAAGTCAAATTGCCAGCCGTGCCACGGACAGACGATCTTGCCCTGATCGACCACGCCCTGCCCTAGTGGGCCTCCGCGGTGCGCACAGAAGTTGTCCAGGGCGAAGCATTTACCGCTTTCGTTGGCGATGCAAAGCTGATGACCGTCAATCGTGAACTCGCGTGCCTCGCCGGAGGCCGGGAGCTCGGAGACCGTGGTTAGCTTGCGGAAGTCGGGCATAAGGCTACCGATTGATGAGCGCTTTATAAAGCGTTGCGGTCTTTTCGAGGTTAACGGCCTCGGCGCGAACGTCGGGTTTCAGTCCTGCGGCCTTCATAGCGGCACGAACGGTTTCCGGATCGAAGTTTTCTCGAAGGTTATTGAAAAGCGTCTTGCGTTTCATTCCGAAAATCGACTTCAGAAACTCGATGAATCCCTTCTCGTCCACCCCCAGTTCTTCGATACGGGGAGCCATCTCCAGGCGCAACACAGTGGAATGCACTAAGGGCGGAGGCGCGAACGATCCTGGTGGCAGGGTGAATAACTTCGTCACCTGCGTATAAAGCTGCGCTGTCGCGGATAGGAGGCCGTAATCGCTGCTACCCGGTTTGGCCGCAATCCGGTCGGCGACTTCCTTCTGCACCATGATGACTGCGAAATCAATCAATGCATGGGCCTCGAAGAGTCGCAGCAGGATATCGGAGGTGATGTAGTAGGGCAGGTTGCCAATCACCCGCACCTTTTCCGCTTTCGTGGGGCGCAGGTCGCGAAGCGGGCCGATTCGCTGCGTCAATACAGTCGAAAGATCCACGGCGAGAATGTCGGCCTCTAATACCTCGGCATTGGGAAAGCGTGAATAGCGAAGCCGCAATTGCGCCGCCAGCACTCGATCGATCTCCACTGCAATCAGCCGCTTAGCACGTTTCACCAGGTGATCGGTGATGGCGCCGCGTCCGGGTCCGATTTCAACCACGGTCGCTTCGCTGATATCACCGAGCGCTTCCACGATCTTCTGAGCTCCGTTGACGTCGGCGAGGAAGTTCTGGCCGAGCTTCGCCTTTTTGGGGGGACGGGAGATTTTCTCGTTCGCGGTCTTCGCCAAGTTTGCGTCTCTCCTGCAGCCAAGATTAGACTTCGTTGGGTGCTTTAATCGAGCGGTGGGTTTCGGACATCTTTGCCTCCTATGAATTTATCAGAGGTTATAAGGATGCAGGCCGCGAGGACCAGAATCTCGGGAGGGTGCATGCACATCGCATTCGCTGCGTCGGAATGCGTGCCGTTCTCTAAAACTGGAGGGCTAGCCGACGTGGTGGGTGCCTTGCCGCGGGCGCTGGCTGCGCTAGGCCACAAAGTTTCCGTGTATTCCCCGCTCTACCGCAACACCAAGCTAGAGAAGCCTACAACCGCGGTAGGAAGCATCACGGTTCCCTTTGACGACCAGTACCGTTTCTGCTCGATCGTCGATGCCGGCGTGGATGAGGGAGTCCACCACTACTTCGTGGATTACCCGGCGTACTTCGACCGCGACGCGCTTTACGGTACACCGATCGGCGATTATCACGACAACGCCGAACGTTTCACGCTTTTCTGCCGCGCGGTGATTGAAGGCGCGAAGATCCTGGGTGTGCCTGACCTGTTTCATTGCCACGATTGGCAGTCCGCGCTTATCCCGGTGTTACTCCGTACGCTATACGCGGAAGACCCGGCGTTCGAGCGGGTCAACTCGGTCTTTACGATTCACAACATGGGCTACCAGGGGCTGTTNNGCAGGCATTTTGAACGGGGTGGATTATAGCCAGTGGAGTCCAGAGTCGGACCAATACATCCCGGCGCATTATTCCGCCGCGGAACTGGCCAACAAAGCGAAAGACAAAACCGAACTGCTGCGCGAATTCGGTTTGGCGGATTCCTCCCTGCCGGTGGTCGGCATTGTCTCGCGCTTTGCTGCGCAAAAAGGGTTTGATCTCATCCAGCAGGTCGGAGATCGAATGGCACGCGAAGAGGCAATCTTCCTCGTGCTTGGGTCTGGCGATAAGACGTATGAAGAAATGTTGCGGCGGTTGAACAAGCAGTATCCACATCGGTTTGCGGTACGGGTGGCGTACGACAACCCCCTCGCGCACAAGATTGAAGCCGGCTCGGACATGTTCCTCATGCCCTCCCGCTATGAACCCTGCGGTCTGAATCAGATCTACAGCTTGCGCTATGGGACGGTTCCGATCGTGAGGGCCACCGGCGGTCTCGACGATACGATTGAAAATTGGGACCCTTTGACCAAGAGAGGCACCGGCTTCAAGTTCACCGGCTACTCCGGCGAAGAGATGCTGGCAACGCTCCGAACCGCTCTTGAAGTCTTCAAGAACAAGGAAGCGTGGCAGAAAATCATGCGCAACGGCATGAGTCGCGATTTCTCATGGAATACGTCTGCTAAGGAGTATGTGAAGGTTTACGAGAAAGCTCGCCAGGTGCGCGCGCCAGTACCAGCCTAGAAAGTCACTCCGCGGGCGCCAGCAACTTGTCTGTGGGAAGCAGTTCTAGGGATTCGAACTGGTACTCCGGGACGATGGCTGCCATCGCGCGATGCATTTCTTGCTGCGAGCCCGTGACGACTGAATCCTCTAAATTGCGTAGAAGCGGTTCAAGGTTAATCCACGGAAACCTCTCCGCATCTGCGATGAGAATATGTTCACGGCCCGAGGGTCGGCGTTGTTCGTAGTCGTAAAAAAGCTCTTCCTGCAACTTCTCGCCAGGCCGCAAGCCGGTAAACACAGTCGGCACTTCGCTCTCACCTCGGCCGTACATCCTACGAAGCTTCAACGCCATATCGAGAATGCGAATCGGAGCGCCTACATCGAGCACCACGATTTCGGTAGAGGTAACCACCGATACCGACTCCAAGAGCAAAGACGCTGCCTCGCCGATTGTCATGAAGAATCGGCCCGCTTCGGGATGGGTGACGGTCAGCGGTTCCCCATTCCGCAATTGTTGCAGAAACAACGGAAGCACACTTCCTTGTGAGCCAAGCACATTGCCGAAGCGGACGCTCAGAGTTCGCATATCCCGATTCGTTCGGGAGGCGAGCACCAACTCTCCGATGCGCTTGGTGCAACCCATCACGCTGGATGGATTGACCGCCTTATCGGTGGAGATCAATAGGAAAGTTTTTACGCCTGAACCTTCGGCGGCTTCCAGTAGTCGAGTCAGTGCGAATACATTATTCTTGAGAGCAGCGCCCGGATTACGCTGCATCAATGGCACATGTTTGTAAGCGGCAGCGTGAAGAAGCACATCAACTTGGTGTTCACGAAGCAATGCGCCAATACGTTCCGTGCCTCCAATATCTTCAACGTAGTAATGAATGCGGCTGTGCGCGTAGTGCAGCGAGAGCTCTTGCTCAAGATAGAAAAGTGCCGTCTCATCGCGATCGATGCAAATGAGGGTTGCGACGTCAAGCCGCAGGAGTTGCGAACACAGTTCTGAACCGATGGATCCAGCAGCGCCGGTGACGACGATGGACTTCCGTTGAAACGAAGTGCAAGTTGACTCGAGATGAGGTGAGAGCAGCGATCTTCCAAGCAATTCGCTGAAATCTGCGTCGCTGAGTTTCGCGAGATTGTCGATGGGCAGGTTCATCGCAAGGGTATCTACATTATTGTATCGTTCTATTCCGGTAGTTTCGAAACGCATGGTAGCATCGATTTATCGTTTTCTAGAGGCGGGTACATGGCACGTTTTCTCGTTACTGGGGTCGCGGGGTTTATCGGGAGGTCCATTGCAAAGAGGCTGTTGGAACAGGGACACCCGGTCCGCGGAATCGATAATCTTTCGACTGGTAAGCGCGAAAATCTCGAAGGCCTGGATGGTCTGGAATTCGTTGAAGGCGACATTACCGAAGCGGCATCGGTAGCCGAGGCATGTGACGGTATTGAAGTCATTTTTCATGAGGCGGCACTCGCCTCCGTTCCACGGTCGGTAGTCGAACCGGTTGCGTCGAATCATGCGAACGTTACCGGTACTCTGCAGTTACTTCATGCAGCAAAACAGTCGAAGGTGCGGCGAGTGATCTACGCGGGATCATCCTCTGCTTATGGAGACACCCCCACCCTGCCGAAGCATGAGGACATGCTGCCCAGTCCGATTTCGCCATACGCGGTTTCTAAGTTGGCCGGTGAGTTTTACATGCAGTCGTTCTTCCGCGTCTACGGTCTGGAAACCGTGTCGCTGCGTTACTTCAATGTATTCGGACCCTACCAGGACCCTTCCTCGCAATATTCCGGCGTACTGGCAAAGTTCATCCCGATGATGTTGCGCGGCGAAGCTCCAACGATGTATGGGGATGGTGCGCAGAGTCGGGATTTCACCTACATTGAGAATGTGGTGAACGCCAATTTGCTGGCGGCCAGTGCACCCGCCGATCGCGTGGCGGGAAAAATGTTCAACGCCGCTACGGGCGTACGCGTGACTCTGAATCAATCCGTCGAAATCCTCCGCAAGATTATTGGTTATTCGGGCCCGGTGCATCACGCCGACGAGCGCGCCGGCGATGTGAAACACTCGCTTGCCGACATCGGCCTCGCACAGACAGCACTGGGATACGAGCCCAGTGTCAACTTTGACGAGGGCTTGCGCCGGACGGTGAAGTGGTACCAGACAGCAATGGCCGTGTCGTCGTCTACGCAGAAATAAATCCCGAAAGCATTCCTCTTTACAATCCCGCAGTACCTCCCACATGCCCGATTGGGAGCTGTAAATACGCGCGTGCACTGCGTTTCGAAGATGGTTTTCATCCCGGACCCCCATCATTGATCGACCGCTGACCCCAACATTCGCTGAACATTTCCTCGATCCGCGAAGCTTCGTCGCCGGTAAATTGTACGAACTCCTTTGAACGTGCTCGGGCTGAAAACTTCCCATCATTCTGCTGCAGGAATTGCCACAGCAGATCAAGCTTCTTCTTGGGAACGTCGACCAAAGTCTCAATGCTGGTCACGAACTTGTCGTAAGCCTCAAGGTGGCGCACCTCTTGTGGAAGATCCCGTTCAATGGTTTCCGCAACGCAACGGTATAAGAACTCGGCGTGGCGAGTCGCGTCGAAATAGCGGTAGAAATCAGCAGTGTCGTTCAACACCTCGACATTGCCATCCAGTGTGGGCCGCCACTCGATGAAGTTCAGCAGCAACTTGGAGTACGACTCCAATACCTGGCGGTATTCCTTGATCCGGCGGAGTATGACGGCACTTATCGGAAATACGATCCCGGGGGGATTGAATCCGCCACGTGACAAAACGTGATGAATAAGCCAACGGTGGATGCGTCCATTGCCATCCTCGAACGGGTGAATGTAAACGAATCCGAACGCAACCATCGCGGCGGCAATTACCGGATCCAGTCCACCGCTGAGCGATTGCCGCTTCAGAGTAACCAAGCCATCGATCAGATTCGGTAAGTCTTCAGCTCGTGCGCTGATGTGATCAGGGAGGGGCTCTCCACTGTGACGATCATGTTCGCCGACAAACCCGCCGATTTTTCTCAACCCTAGCGGCACAAACCTAGAATCGCCGATCACGATTTGCTGCAACCTATCCAGTTGCTCTCGGCTGAGTTGGATTTGTCCGGCTTCGCGGATGGCTTGACCCCAACGCGCAATCCGTTGGGTTGGTGGTTGTTCCCCTTCGATCTGGAATGACGAATTACTGTCGCTCAACAGCAGGAAGACCGCAGCGCGAGCAAGAACATCTGGGTGCGTTCGCCCGGAGATTGCACGCGCCTCGCGATCGAGATGCGCCTGTTGAAATTTTTCTAGTGCAGGCGTTCGCCGCACAAGCGGACAGAACGCGGTGGTCCCCGGCAGGTTATTCACTACTTTCTGTCGCGAGACGGTGGTTCCCTTCTCCAAACCATATTGCAATTCGGAATCAATGACGGGAACGGCTTTGACTTTCCCCGCCGGTGGCAGATTCAGCTCTTTTCCAGTGAGCCATTCGTACAGGAACCATATTCGTCGTGCAAAAGCTCCAGTCGGCGTTGCCGAGACTACGTCCGTGATCGATTCTTGCGCCACGACTTTGAATAACGCAGCGAGAACACCTAGTTGAACGCCTTCCCACTTAAGCGCGAATGTAAGATGGCCGGCGAGCGTGTTCGGAGGCTCATGCCTTGGGGTGAGAACTTGCCAAGCGTCGGTGGAACTTTTTACGTGTCGTTGACTGATTAACGTCAGCTGAGACGGAAGAGGAACTCGGAGACTAAACTGATGAAGAAGCGCAGCATACCCCACGAGTTTGCCCGGTTCCGGTAGCGGCAAACCGTGAAATTCGTTCACGAATCCGGAAATCCAATCACCATTGCCGTTATTCATGAATTTAAATCACCATGATTAAACGTAGGCTCTAGCTGGTGAAATTCTATCACTTTCTAAATTTTTCGTGAAATATAATCTCCTATCGACCCTCGAGGAGGCCCGCTTTGCCCGTATCCTTCTCCTCTTTCTCATCGACACGCTCAAGCTATGACGTGGTGGGCCAACGCAACCTCCCTTAGAATAGAAACTTCGTTGTTAAAGGTTGAGCCGTCAACCTTTGATAACCTCACCCGCTCCCAAGCATGAGCGTTGTAACTGAGAAGTCCGACGAGCCCGACGTGTTGGTACGCTCTCCGCCAGGAGCAACATCAAAGCTCCGGTACTGTCCGTCGTCGTGATCAGGGAGGTACTGCTTACTTGCCGCGCCTCCGTACAGGTCGAGCGGGGCGTAACCGGTGCTTCCGGAACCCGAAGCAGACAGGTCGCCAAAGCTCAAGGCCCCGTTCGCGGTGTATTTAACCAGCGCGAGAATGCCGTTCGACTTGCTCGTCACGGTCGTACGTCCCGCTGCGTAGACAGTCCCGGCGACGTCCAACTGGCGTGAACGGCACACACTCCCAGTTCAACTCCGGCGTCGTGGGAAATTCTCGCTGTCAACTGCTACCATTTTCCCAGAAGATAGTTCCTCTGGGCACACCGACGTTCGAACGACTATAACGACTATCTAGATTCACTCTGCC